>NZ_DASUFR010000136.1:0-12814 GCF_036274455.1 Nocardioides sp.
CGCCGGCGTACGACGCGTTGGCCCTGGCCGCCGCCACCGCCTCGTCGGACTGCCGCGCCTTGGCCAGCACCTCGTCGAGGTGCCGGGCGCTCTCGGGCAGCGCGTCGTGGACGAACGTCAGCGTCGGCACGTGCCGCATCCCGAGCTGCTTGCCGACCTCGGAGCGGATCAGCCCCTTGGCCGAGGCCAGCGCCGCCGCCGTGCCGTCGAGGTCCGAGTCGGCGCCCAGCACGGTGTAGCACACCGTGGCCTGCTGGGTGTCGCCGGACACCCGCACGTCGGTGACGGTCACGAACCCCAGCCGCGGGTCCTTGACCCGCCGCTCGAGCATCTCCGCCACCGTCACCTGGATGCGGTCCGCGATCTTGCGAACTCGAGGGCTGCTCATCCCCGCGGGATCTCCCGCATCTCGAAGGCCTCCACGACGTCGCCGATCTTGATGTCCTGGAAGTTCCGCAGGACCAGACCGCACTCGAAGCCCTCGCGGACCTCGGTGACGTCGTCCTTCTCCCTCCGCAGCGACGCGAGGTCGAGGTTGTCCGCGACGACGGCGTTGTCGCGGAGCAGCCGGACCTTGGCGTTGCGCCGGATGACACCGTCGGTGACCATGCAGCCGGCGATGTTGCCGATGCGGCTGGAGCGGAAGATCTCCCGGATCTCGGCGGTGCCGAGGCGAACCTCCTCGAACTCCGGCTTGAGCATCCCCTTGAGGGCCGCCTCGATCTCCTCGATGGCCTGGTAGATCACCGAGTAGTACCGGATCTCCACGCCCTCCTTGTCGGCCATCTCGGTCGCCTTGCCCTGCGGGCGGACGTTGAAGCCGATGATGATCGCGTCGGACGCGGCCGCGAGCATCACGTTGGTCTCGGTGATCGCACCGACACCGCGGTCGATGACCCGCAGCGACACCTCGTCGCCGACGTCGATCTTGGCGAGCGAGTCCTCGAGCGCCTCGACCGAGCCGGACACGTCGCCCTTGAGGATGAGGTTGAGCTCCTGGCTCTCGCCCTTCTCCATGGAGGCCATGAAGTCCTCGAGGGTACGGCGCACGCGACGCTTGGCCTGCATGGCCGCCCGCTCACGCGACTCGCGCTTCTCGGCGATCTGGCGGGCCATCCGGTCGTCGTCCACGACGATGAACGTCTGGCCGGCACCCGGCACCGCGGTCAGGCCGAGCACCTGGGCGGGGCGCCCCGGGTCGGCTTCCTCGATGTTGTCGCCGTGCTCGTCGAGCATCGCCCGCACGCGGCCGTGGCCGGCGCCGGCGACGATCGAGTCGCCGACGCGCAGCGTGCCGCGCTGGACCAGGACCGTGGCCACCGGGCCACGACCGCGGTCGAGGTGGGCCTCGATCACGATGCCCTGGGCGTCCTGGTTGGGGTTGGCGCGCAGGTCGAGCGACGCGTCAGCGGTCAGCACGATCGCCTCGAGCAGCTTGTCGAGGTTGGTGCCGGCCTTGGCCGAGACGTCGACGAACATCGCGTCGCCGCCGTACTCCTCGGGGACCAGGCCGTATTCGGTGAGCTGGCCCCGGACCTTGGTGGCGTCGGCGTCGGGCTTGTCGATCTTGTTGACAGCGACCACGATCGGCACCCCGGCGGCCTTGGCGTGGTTGAGCGCCTCGACCGTCTGCGGCATCACGCCGTCGTCGGCCGCGACCACGAGGACCGCGATGTCCGAGGACTGCGAGCCGCGGGCACGCATGGCGGTGAACGCCTCGTGACCCGGGGTGTCGATGAAGGTGATCCGTCGCTCCTGGTCGTCGACCTCGGCCGTGACCTGGTAGGCGCCGATGTGCTGGGTGATGCCACCGGCCTCCTTGTCGACGACGTTCGCGTCGCGGATCGCGTCGAGGAGCTTGGTCTTGCCGTGGTCGACGTGGCCCATGACGGTGACGACCGGCGGGCGTACGGCGAGGTCGGACTCGTCGCCCTCGTCCTCGCCGAACTCGAGGTCGAAGGACTCGAGCAGCTCGCGGTCCTCGTCCTCGGGCGAGACGACCTGGACGACGTAGTTGAGCTCCTCACCGAGCAGCTCGAGCGTCGCGTCGTTGACCGACTCGGTCGCCGTCACCATCTCACCGAGGCTGAACAGCATCTGGACGAGCTGGGCCGGCTCGACCCCGATCCGCTCGGCGAAGTCGGTGAGCGAGGCGCCTCGGGGCAGCCGGACGGTCTCGCCGTTGCCCTTGCGGACGCGCACGCCGCCGATCGTCGGGGCCTCCATGGCCTCGAACTCCTGGCGACGGGCCCGCTTCGACTTGCGGCCGCGCCGCGATGGCCCACCGGGCCGGCCGAACGCGCCCTGCGTGGAGCCGCGCTGACCGGGACGGCCACCGCCACCGGGACGGCCACCGCCACCGGGGCCGAAGCCGCCGCGCCCGGGCGCACCGGCACCCACGCCACCGCGGCCGGGAGCGCCACCGCGGCCGGGGGCACCCGGGCGGCCGGGAGCACCGGCCCGTCCCGGACCTCCGGCACCGCCGGGGCCACGGCCGAAGGCGGCCGGGGACTTGGGCATCATCGCCGGGTTGGGGCGCGGCATGCCGGGCCGTCCACCGGGCATCGGCGGGCGCGGCGCGCGCTGCCCGTCGGCGCCCTCGACGCCACCCTCGGTGCCAGGACGAGGCGCCGGGCGGCGGCCCATGCCCTGGCTCGACGCGAACGGGTTGTTGCCCGGGCGCGGCGCGCCGGGGCGGCCGACCGGCCGCGGGGCCGGTGCCTTGGGGGTCGCCTCGGTCGAGGCGGCCGCGGCCGGAGCCTCGGGCTCGGCCGGCGGCTCGGGCGTCTCGCGGGTCTCGGGGGTCTCGGCGACAGCCGGGGCCTCGGGCTCGGCCGGAGCGGGCACCTCGGGGGCGGCCGGCTGCTCGACCTCGACGGTCTCGGCCGGCGCGGCTGCCTTCTTGGCGGCGGCCTTCTTGGCGGGGGCCTTCTTCGCCGCGGGCTTCTCCTCCGCGGGCGCAGGGGCCTCGGACGCCGCCTTCAGCAGGTCGGCGTACTCCTTCTCGAACCGCTTCTCGACGGGCAGCTCGATGGTGGATGAGGGCGACTTGACGTACTCGCCCATCGCCTGAAGCTTCTCGAGGACCAGCTTGCTCTCGAGGTTGTACTTCTTGGCGAGTTCGTGAACTCGGGTCTTGGCCACGTTTCTCCTTCTGGCCCCTCGACCCGGTCCGGGTTGTGCTCGAGAGGCGTTAGCGGTTGTGCAAACTCATCGGGAGTTACTCATCGAGTGCTCATGAGCTGCTGCTCCAGCCTTCTTCTCGGTCTGTGTCTGCTCTGTCCTGTGCTGCGCGGGCTTCGATCCACTCCCCCACCGCCGCGCTCTCCAGCCGGCCCGGACCCCTCCCACTTTGGACTCGGAGGGCCCGGCCGAACGCCTTCTTGCGCACGGCGAGCTCGTAGCACGCGGTCGTGGGGTGCAGGTGCGCCCCGCGACCGGGTGCGGTGCCCAGCGGATCGGGTAGGACGACCGGGTGGCCGTCCGTGTCCGAGCCGACGGTCACCCGCACCAGCTCTCGCTTGGCGGCTCGCGCTCGACATCCGATGCAAGTCCGGACCGGTTCGCTCACCACCGAGGGTCAACACTACCGCTCAGGGCCCATGTTCCCGAAGCCGGGCGCTCCGCGCGCCCGACGTACGCTCTCAGCGTGACCGCCCTCCAGTGCGCGACGACCTTCGTGATCGCGCGCCATGCCGAGGCCGAGTACGAGACGTCGGAGTGGGACGACGAGGGTGGCTCGCTGACCCTGCGGGGCCGCCGGCAGGCCGCTGAGCTGGCCGCGTCGCTGCGCACCCGGCGGGTCGCGCACGTGTGGACCAGCACCCTGGCCCGGGCCGTACAGACCGCCGAGATCGCCGCCGCGGCCCTCGGGGTGGGTGTGACCACCCGGAAGGGGCTGCGGGAGTTCTCCTCCGGCGACCTGGCCGGCACCACCCGCGACCTCGACCCGTTCCTCGAGACCTACGCGCGGTGGCTCGAGGGCGAGCTCGACGTCCGGCTGCCCGGCGGGGAGACCGCGCGGGAGGTCGTCGACCGGTTCGGGGCGGTGCTCCAGGAGGCCGCCGACCTGCACCCCGGCGAGACCGTGCTGGTGGTGTCACACGGAGGCGCGATCGGGGTCGGCGTACCGAACGTGGCCCGGATGCAGGCTCAGCGGCAGCAGCTCGACAACTGCGACACCGTCGAGGTGCTCGCCGACGCTGACGCCTGGGTCTGCACCAAGTGGGGTGCAGCGGACTAGATTCCGCGCATGGGGGCCCAGCCGACCGAGTCGCGTGACTGGTGTGCCATCCCGCCGCGGGACCCGGCCCTGACCGACCCGCCTATCCTGCGCCGGATCCGCGAGTCGGTGATCGGCGACGAGCAGCTGATGCACGGGCCGTTCGGACCGCGGCGGGTGACCTACGCCGACTACACCGCAAGCGGCCGGGCGCTCACCTTCATCGAGGACTTCATCCGCGACGAGGTGCTCCCCCGCTACGCCAACACCCACACCGAGAGCAGCGGCACCGGGCTGCAGACCACCCGGCTCCGGGAGGACGCCCGCGCGCAGATCCACCGCTCGGTGAACGGCGACGACGACACCGTGGTCATCTTCTGCGGCAGCGGCATGACCGGTGCGCTCGACAAGCTGGTCGGCATCCTCGGCATCCGGATCCCCGCCGACCTCGACCACCGCTACCACCTGTCGGCCCTGATCCCCCGCGAGCAGCGTCCGGTGGTCTTCATCGGCCCCTACGAGCATCACAGCAACGAGCTGCCCTGGCGGGAGTCGATCGCCGACGTCGTGACGATCCACGAGGACGCCGACGGCCACATCGACGTCGACCAGCTGCGCAGCGAGCTCGAGCGGTACGCCGACCGCCAGCTCAGGATCGGCTCGTTCAGCGCGGCCTCCAACGTCACCGGCATCGTGACCGACACCCACCGCATCACCCGGCTGCTCCACGAGCACGGGGCGCTGGCGCTCTGGGACTTCGCCGCGTGTGCGCCGTACGTCGACATCGAGATGAACCCGCACGACCCCTCCGACACCGCGGCCCGCAAGGACGCGATCTTCCTCTCGCCGCACAAGTTCATCGGCGGGCCGGGCACCCCCGGCGTCCTGGTCGTCAGCCGCCGGCTGCTCACCAACTCGGTCCCCGACGTGGTCGGCGGCGGCACGGTCTCCTACGTCAACCCCCAGGAGCACCGCTACATCGTCGATCCCGCGCACCGCGAGGAGGGCGGGACGCCGGCCATCGTGGAGTCGATCCGGGCGGGGCTGGTCTTCGGGCTCAAGGACGCGGTCGGCGTACCGACCATCCGGGCGCACGAGGAGGACTTCCTGCGCCGCGCGGTCACCGCCTGGCACGAGCACCCGGCCATCGAGGTGCTCGGCAACCTGGACGCCGAGCGGCTCTCGATCGTCTCCTTCGTGGTCCGCCGCCCCGGTGGCCGCTACCTCCACCACAACCTCGTGGTCTCGATCCTCAACGACCTGTTCGGCATCCAGAGCCGCGGCGGCTGCTCCTGCGCCGGCCCCTACGGCCACCGGCTGCTCGGCATCGACCTCGAGCGCTCGCACGAGTTCGAGCGAGAGATCGCCGGCGGTTGCGAGGGCATCAAGCCGGGCTGGGTGCGGATCAACTTCAACTACTTCCTGAGCGAGGCGGTCTTCGAGTACGTCGTCCGAGCGGTCACCCTCGTCGCCGACCACGGGCACAAGCTGGCGCCGCACTACCTCTTCGACCCGGCCACCGGGCTGTGGCAGCACCGTCGAGGCCCGGTCGAGCCGCCGCTGCGGCTCACCCACCTCTCTTACGACGCCGACGGCGTGCTCACCTACCCGCGCCAGCACGACTCCGCCCCCGAGTCCGCACTCGAGGGCTACCTGGCCGAGGCGGTGGAGCTCTTCGAGTCTCTGCCCGACGTGACGGATGACGACGCGGTCGGCGACCTGGTCAGTGCCGACTTCGAGCACCTGCGGTGGTTCGATCTGCCGGCGGTGTGTCTGCAACCGGCCGTGGTCGCTCCCGAGGTGTAGGGGTCACCGGATATCCGGTGACCGCTGAGCTTCTGTACCGAGATCTCGGCACAGAAGCAACGGACTCGGCACAGGAGTGGTGCCAGAGTGACGCGAGTGACTTGAGTGCCTGCCACCCCAGCCGCTGATGGTTGCGGTCAGGTACGGCCAGACCAGCTGACCGAGCTCGGCGTCGCGGGCTACCGACATGCCGAGTGGCGGTGGGTGATCAACCGCGCTGGGCCAGGCTGCGGTCGACCGGTCAGCGCTGCCTTGGCTGCGCGATCTGATGGGCGCGCGATACCCCACGGCGCCGTCACAGTCACCGGATATCCGGTGACCGCTGAGCTTCTGTACCGAGATCTCGGCACACAAGCAACGGACTCGGCACAGGAGTGGTGCCAGAGTGACTCGAGGGACAGGAACCTCAGCCGCCGACGATCCCCACCAGGTGCGGCCAGACCAGCCGACCGAGCTCGGCGTCGGCCTCCGGCGTACCGCCGTGGACCAGGTGCGACCGAGGCGCGGGCTGCTCGCCGGGCAGCACCACCCGGTGGCCGGCGGCGGGATGGGTGACGAGCACCGTTGGCAGTCCGGCGGCCGAGCGCCGCGCCACGATCTCCTCGGCCATGTCGCAGGACGGCCAGAGCCGGTCGTCACCGCCGGCCACGAGGAGTACGTCACCGGAGATCCGCTCGACGGGGAGCCGGGCGGCGGGCACCCGGTCGGCGTAGGTCTCCAGGCTCTGCTCGTACATGCCGACGTACTCCGGCGGCGAGGTGTCAGGCTCCCAGCCGTCGTCGTAGGGGACGAACGACAACGGCTCGCCCCCACGCGTCCACGACGAGCGCTGCGGACGGTCGGTCGACAGTGCGGCCCACACCACGTGCGGCGCCGAGATCGCGACCACCGCGTCGATCTCCTCGTGCATCGCCCCGAGCAGGAGCGCGGCCTCGGCGCCCCGGGAGGTGCCCATCACCACCAGCCGATCGCACCGCTCGTGCAACACCGACAGCGCGTCCTCGAACGACTCCAGGGGCACCAGGTCGACCGCCTCGCCGAACCAGCGGTACGACGCGGCCGTCGCGCCGAGCCCGGCGAGCACGTCGCACCGCGCGGACTCGACCCGGCCGCTGGAGCCGGCCAGTACGAGCACGCCGGTGGGACCGTCGCCGGCGAGGTACAACGCGGCTACCAGCCCGGGCTGCGGTGTGTTTCGACTCGCCTCACTGCTCGGCCGCCTCATCCGACCTGATGTCGATCCGCCAGCCGGTCAGCCGGGCGGCCAGCCGGGCGTTCTGGCCCTCCTTGCCGATGGCCAGCGACAGCTGGAAGTCCGGGACGATGACCCGGGCCGAACGGGCCTCGAGGTCGACGATCTCGACCGCGTTGACCCGGGCAGGCGACAGCGCGTTGGCGACCAGCTCCGCGGGGTCGTCGGACCAGTCGACGATGTCGATCTTCTCGCCGTGCAGCTCGGACATCACGTTGCGGACCCGCTGGCCCATCGGACCGATGCAGGCCCCCTTGGCGTTGACGCCGGGCGTCGTCGAGCGGACCGCGATCTTGGTCCGGTGGCCGGCCTCGCGGGCGATCGCGGCGATCTCGACAATGCCGTCGGCGATCTCCGGGACCTCCAGCGCGAACAGCTTCTTGACCAGGTTGGGGTGCGACCGGGACAGGGTGATCTGCGGCCCGCGCATCCCCTTGCGCACCGAGAACACCAGGCACTTGATCCGGGTGCCGTGCTCGTAGCGCTCCCCCGGCACCCGCTCGGCCACCGGGAGCAGCGCCTCGAGCTTCCCGAGGTCGACCATGACGTCGTCGGGGTTGCGGCCCTGCTGGATGACCCCGGAGATGATGTCGCCCTCCTTGCCGGAGAACTCGCCGTACCGGATGTCGTCCTCGGCGTCACGGAGCCGCTGCAGCATGATCTGCTTCGCCGTCGTCGCCGCGATCCGCCCGAACCCCTCGGGCGTGTCGTCGTACTCCCCGATCTGGTTGCCCTCGTCATCGACCTCGGCGGCCATCACCGTGACGTGGCCGCTCTTGCGGTCGAGGACGACGCGTGCGTGCTCGGCGGCACCGGGGGTCTTCTGGTACGCCGTGAGGAGCGCCTGCTCGATCGCCTCCACGAGGACGTCGAAGGAGATCTCCTTCTCACGCTCGAGGCTGCGCAGGATGCTGAGGTCGATGTCCACGGTCAGTCCTCCCCGTCGTCTGGCTGGGTCTTGCGGTTGAACTCGACCTGGACCAGCGCCTTCGCCACGTCGGCGTAGGGGAGGTGGCGCTGGGAGCCGTCAAGGTCGAGCGTGACGGCGTCGTCGGTCGAGCCGGCGATCCGCCCCGTCACGGTCTGCCCGTCGGTGGTGGTCACCTTGACCAGCCGGCCGAGGTTGCGACGCCAGTGCCGGGGCAGCGTCAGCGGGCGGTCCACGCCGCGCGAGGTCACCTCGAGCGTGTAGGGCTGCTCGCCCATCACGTCGCTGGCGTCGAGCACCTCCGAGACCTTCTTGGTCGCGTCGGCGACGTCGTCGAGCGTCACGCCCTCGTCGCCGTCCACGGCGATCCGCAGGATCCGTCGCTTGCCTGCCGGGCTCAGCTCCACCGCCTCGACATCGAGCCCGAGCGCACTCAGAGGGGCCGCGAGCTGCTGCTCGATCTGGTCCCGGACGGCGTCGTGCTGCCTGGCCACGGAAGCGACCTCCTGTGTGCTGTTGTGGGGTGGTGCCTGGCCATGAGAAGAAGTGGCTCAGTCACCATAGCGGCCCGGTGGTGCGATGAGACCCGGCTAGGGTCGCGCCGTGCCCGACCGCCCGCTCGTACGCCGCCGCACCGCGGTGCTCACGCTGGCGGCCACGGTCCTCGCCACCGGCTGCGACCACGGCGACGACATCGGTGCGACGCCCCCCAGCCGTAGCCCGTCGGCCTCCGCGTCGACCTCCGCGTCGTCCCCCAGCGCGCCGGTCCGGACGCCGGACGAGGCGCTGGTCGACACGACGATCGAGCAGCTGGTCGCGGCGTACGGCGTCGTGGTGACGGCCCGCAGCCTCAAACCGTTGCGCAGGCCCCTGGCGCCCCTGGCCAGGGCGCACCGGCGGCACGTCGAGGTCCTCGAGGGCGAGCTCGAGGGCTGGACCGCCCCGGTGCTGGCGGACCGGAGCGCCGCGCTGCAGGCGGTGCACCGCTCCGAGAAGCAGCTGCACGCCGCCCTCGTCGACGCCGCGACCCGGGCCGAGAGCGGTGCCCTGGCCAAGCTGCTGGCCTCGATGTCGGCCTCGGTGACGCAGTTCCTGTCGACGCTCCCCCCGGCGGCGCCATGACCACCGAGCTCGACGCGCTCCAGGCCACCCTCGCCGCGGAGCACGCGGCGGTCTACGTCCTCGGCCTCATCGGCTCCCGCACGTCGGAGTCCGCCGAGGCCCCGCTCTACACCGCCGTCCGGGGGGCCTACGAGGCCCACCGCGACACCCGGGACGCCCTCATCGGCGAGATCGCGGGCCTGGGTGCGACCCCCAGCCCCGCTGCGGTCGCCTACACCGCACCCGCCGGACTCGACACGCCCGATGGCCGCTACCAGGCCGCGCTGGCCCTGGAGAAGGCGTGCGCATCGACGTACGCCGCGCTCGTGGGTGCCACCTCCGGGCCACGCCGGCTCGAGGCGATCGGGCTCCTCAACGACGCAGCGGCCCGCGAACTGTCGTTCCGGGGAACTCCCGAGATATTCCCCGGAGCCGACGAGTACGCGGACCGCTGAGGCGGACGCGAGACCCTGGATTTGGGCCTCCCACCCTGGTTCGTCCGGGCACGACTATGCGCCGCCCCGGCGCAGAAGGCGAGGGAGTCGGTTCTGCACAAGTTCGCATTGCAAGTTCTTGCAATTGTTGTGCGTCCGGGGCAATCGGCGTGGAGCCGCGTCCAAAACTGCGTGTTCGTGCGTCTACGCAGGTCAAACCCACTTCTTGACCAGCTGGGCCAGCTCGGAGAGGCGCTGGATGACCGCATCGGGCTCTCCCTCGGTGTGTCCGACCTGCTCGGGCGGGATGTTGCTGTGCGGCAGGTGGACCGCCTTCAGCCCGGCGTTGTGCGCACCCCAGACGTCGTCGAAGAGCCGATCGCCGACGTAGACGCACCGGGCCGGGTCGCTCACCCCGATCGCGTCCAGCGCCGCGGCGAACGCGAGCGGCGACGGCTTGGTCCACGCGATCTCGCTGGTGTAGATCGCGCCGTCGAGGAGGTCGAGCACGCCGTCGCGCTCGAAGATCCGCTCGTGCCACTCCCGCGGCCAGATGGTGTTGGAGAGCACGCCGACCCTGATGCCCGCCTCGCGCAGCTGCGACCACAGCGGCCGGACCGCCGGGTCGGTGTAGGTGTGCGGCTCCCAGAACTCCCAGTACGCCGTCAGCAGGTCAGGGTCGTGCTCGAGCCCGGCCTCGTCGAACAGGTCCGCGACGGTCGAGCTCTGCTGGTGGTCGCGGGAGCGGCTCCAGACCGCGGTGCCGGCGTGGTGCAGCCGCTCCCTCGAGACCTCGATGTCGTGGTCGGCGTTGACCACCGCCTGGGCCAGCGCCAGCGACTCGGCGTGGAAGTCGATGTCGTGCCACTCGGTGAGAGTGCCGCCCCAGTCGAAGATGACCGCCTCGATCGACATGGGCGGAAACCTAGTGCGGTCCCTGCTCCTTCCTGAACTCGCCGGCCTGGCTACGCGCGGCCCGCCCACGCCGCGATCTCCTCCGCCAGCCGCCCGGGCTCGTCCATCGGCACGAACGTGCTCGCGTCGCGGAACTCCACCAGCGTCGCGTCCGGGAACGTCGCGAGCAGCCGCTTCGCCAGTGCGTACTCGAAGGTCGGGTCCTCCGGCGCCCAGCAGAGCAGCACGGGCTTGTGGAAGGTGCCGAGCCACGACGCCGAGCCGGTCAGAAGCCCCGGACGCCACGCCCTGGTGAACGAGGCGACGTCGCGGCGTACGGCCGCGTCGGTGAGGTAGGGCCTGACCCACGGCCTGCTCTCCCCCGGCTCGATCCGGCGCCGCACCATCGGGCCGAAGGCGAGGGAGCTGTGCCGCAGCGTCGTGGAGCGCATCGTCTGGAGCAGCAGGAGGGCCAGCCACGGGTGCCGAGCCACCCGGAACAGGGTGTCGAACGGCGCGGGCGGGAAGTCCTCGAACGCGTCGCAGTTGGTCAGCACCAGCCCGCCGACCCGGTTGGGGTCCTCGTCGAGCAGCAGCTGCGCGATTCCTCCCCCGGTGTCGTTGCCGACGATGACCACGTCATCGAGGTCGAGGGCTTCGAGGAAGGACGCCACGACGCGCGCGACGCCCCTCGGCGACAGGTCGGCGCCCTCCTTCATCGCCTCGGTGTGCGACGCGAGCGGCCAGGTCGGCGCGTACGCGCGGAAGCCGGCCGCGCCGAGCCGCTCAGGTACGTCTGACCACAGCGTGTCGTCGACCAGGAACCCGTGCACGAACACCACCGGCCGGCCGCGCTCCGGCCCGCTCACCCGGTAGTGGACCCGCCCCGCCGGCAGGTCGATGGTGGTCCGCTCGCTGGCGTCGGTCTGCTGCATGGGTCGATGCTGCCGGACCCCGGGCTCCGGGTCGTCCACCTACGGTCGGAAGCTCAGCGCACGACGGCCGCCCTGGGTCGGAGCGGCCTGACCCGCGCAGCGACGACCACGGTGGCTGAGGTGCGAGGCGCCCCAGCGCCGAGCCTCGAAGCCAGGTGACCCGGGGCTGGGACCCACCCCGGGTGCCTTCGCTGCGGAGGTCTCGACAGGCTCGACCAGCGGAGGGCCAGCAGGTGCCTTCGCTGCGGAGGTCTCGACAAGCTCGACCAGCGGCGGGCCACCACGGTGGCTGAGCTGCGAGGCGCCCCGGCGCCGAGCCGTCACGGTGGCTGAGGTGCGAGGCGCCCCGGCGCCGAGCCTCGATGCCGGGTGACTCGGGGCTGGGACCCACTCGGGGTGCCGTCGCTGCGGAGGCTTCGAGGCTCGGCCGTGAACGGCCTCACACCTCAGCCACCGTGGACGACCCGGTGCATCGCTGCGGTGGTCTCGACGGGCTCGACCCGCGGTGGCTGAGCACGGTGGCTGAGGTGCGAGGCGCCCCGGCGCCGAGCCTCGAAGCCTGGTGACCCGGGGCTGGGACTCAGCCACCGGCGCGGGCGGCTCGCCACTCGGGGGCGGTCATCGTCCATGAGTCTAGGTTTGCCGCTCGGCTTGCCGACGAAGCCAGCCACGGTGGCTGAGGTGCGAGGCGCCCCCGACGCCGAGCCTCCAAGCTTGGTGAGCTGGCTGAGCACGGTGGCTGAGGTGCGAGGCGCGCCAGCGCCGAGCCTCGAGGCGGGTGAGCCGGTGCTGGGACCTACGCGGATGCCTTCGCTGCGGAGGCTTCGAGGCTCGGCCGTGAACGGCCTCACACCTCAGCCACCGTGGACGACCAGGTGCATCGCTGCGGTGGTCTCGACAGGCTCGACCAGCGGCGGGCCAGCAGGTGCCTACCCTGCGGTGGTCTCGACAGGCTCGACCGGCGGGGCCACCACGGTGGCTGAGGTGCGAGGCGCCCCCGGCGCCGAGCCTCGAAGCCAGGTGAGCCGGTGCTGGGACCTACGCGGGTGCCTACGCTGCGGAGGCTTCGAGGCTCGGCCGTGAACGGCCTCGCACCTCAGCCACCGACCGGCCAGCAGGTGCATCGCTGCGGTGGTCTCGACAGGCTCGACCAGCGGCAGGCCAGCAGGTGCCTACCCTGCGGTGGTCTCGACAGGCTCGACCGGCGGGGCCACCACGGTGGCTGAGGTGCGAGGCGCCCCC
>NZ_DASUFR010000137.1:0-28126 GCF_036274455.1 Nocardioides sp.
CGGGAGACCGACTTCGCGGGCTCGGGTGACGAGCTGTGGCAGGCGATGCTCCGCGAAGAGGTCACCGAGCGCGGCTACTGGGCGCAGCGCGCCGTGGAGATCGGCCGGGTCCTCGGCCACGAGGGGTGGACCACCCTCGACCTGATCACCCTGCTCTACGACTGCCCGGAGTCGGAGTACGTCAACGCCGAGCTGGTCGACCTGATGGTCGACGCCCGGGCCGCGGGGCTCCCGGTGGTGGCGCTCACCAACGACCTCACCGACTTCCACGGGCAGGCGTGGGTGGACACCCAGGAGTGGCTCAAGCACTTCGACGTCGTGGTCGACGGCTCGACCACCGGCGTCCTCAAGCCGGCGCCCGAGGCGTACGCCCTCGCCGTCGCCGCCGCCGGCGTGCCCGCCGGGGAGACGGTCTACCTCGACGACATGCCGGTCAACGTCGCCGGCGGCATCGCCGCGGGGCTGCAGACGATCGAGGTCCGGTACGACGACCGGGCGGGGGCCGTGGCCGAGGCGCGCTGGCGGCTCGGGCTCGGCCTCGGGTGAAGGGAGACTGACATGCCACTGGTTCGCGTCGACCTGATGGAGGGCCGCCCGCCCGAGGTCATCGAGGAGCTGCACCGCCGGCTCGCCGAGCTGGTCGCCGAGGTCGTGGACACCCCCATCGAGCGGGTCCGGACCTACATCACCCAGTTCCCACCGGAGGCGTGGGGCATCGGCGGCGTGCCGGCCAGCGTCGCCCGCCGCGAGGAGGTGGAGGCCCGGGCGGCCGCGGCCGTCGAGCGCGCCGCCCCGTGACGACGCAGCGCACCCCGGCGTACTACGAGGCCCTGATGCGGCGCTACTTCGAGGCCTGCAACGCCGCCGACCACGACGCGCTCGTCGCGTGCTTCACCCCGGACGCCGTGCACTACTTCCCACCCGGGCTGCCCGGCGTCCCGTGGCGGTCGGCGGAGCGGATCGCCCGCGGCTGGCAGGAGTGCGTCGCCACGCTCGGCTCGCAGTGGACCGTGGACCGGGTGGTCGTCAGCCACGACTCGCCGGAGGCGGTGATGGAGTGGACGCACTGGAAGAACGCGAGCGGCACGGCGCTGCGCGGCGTGGAGTGGTACGTGTTCGACCCCGAGAGCGGCCGGATCGCCGAGATCCGCGCCTACTACGCGGCGCCCGCCGACCGCGACGTGACCGTCAACGAGCTGGTCGGCTTCGACTACGCGGGACGCGGCTATCCGATGAGCTCCGATGGCTGAGACGGCTGCCGACCTCTGTGTCGTCGTCGGCGCCACCGGCACCCTCGGGCGTGCGGTCACCGAACGGCTGGTGGCGCGTGGGCAGCGGGTGCTCGGCGTGGGCCGGCACGAGGCCGAGCTGGGCGCGCTCGCCGCCGAGGTCGAGGGGGTGCGGCCCTGCGTGGCGGACATCGCGGAGGACGCGGCGGTCGGGACCATTCGCGACGCGCTGGACGGCCCGGTGCGGATGGTCGTCTTCGCCGCAGGCCTGCCGATCGCCGGGTCGGTCGAGACCGTCGCGCCGTCCGACCTGGCGCGCGGCGCCGACATCAAGCTCGGCGGCCTGCTGCGCCTGGTCCGCGCCGCCGACGCGCGGCTGGTCCCCGGGTCCCGGATCGTGATGTTCGCCGGCACCCTCGGCATCGAGCCGAAGCCGTCATCGGCCGGCCCCGGGGTGATCAACGCGGGCGTCCTCAACCTGATGCGGCAGCTCGGCGACGTCTACGGTCCGCGCGGGGTCACCACGCACACCCTGGTCCCGGGTCCCACGGACTCGCCGAGGCTGCACGCCCTCGTCGAGCGCGCCGCGAACGAGAAGGGCGTCAGCTTCGAGGAGCAGTGGGCGTCGTACGCCGCGGGCACCTCGCTGCGGCGGCTGCCGACGGTCGACCAGATCGCCTGGGCGGTGGCGCTGCTGCTCGACCCCGAGGCCGATGTCATGCACGGCGGCGTCCTGCACCTCGACGCCGGCGGCCAGCGGTCGATCCACTAGCCTCGCGCGCGCCCCGCGTTCAGCTCCGCCCGACGGCGCAGCACCGCACGCTCGCCCTCGTTCCTGGTCCGCCGAGCCGCCTCGATGAACGCCTCCGCGGCCTGCTGGTGCAGCCCGGCCCGCTCGAGCAGGTCTCCGCGCACCGCCGGCACGAGCGGCGAGTCACCGAGCGCATCCGGGCCGAGCTCCTCCAGCACGGCCAGCCCCGCGCCCGGACCGAAGGCCCGGCCGTGCGCCACCGCTCGGTTCACCTCGACGACAGGGCCGGGAGCGGCGCCGGTCAGCACGTCGTAGAGGTCCGCGATCCGGGCCCAGTCGGTGTCCTCGGCGCGCTGCGCGCGGGCGTGCTGCGCGGCGATCGACGCCTGGAGGAAGTACTTCCCGACCGGCCTCCCACGCGCGGCGAGCGCCTCGGCCTGGCGCAGGGCCGCCTGGCCGCGCCGGACCAGCAGCTGGTCCCAGCGGGTCCGGTCCTGGTCCTCCAGCAGGACGGGCGCGCCGTGCTCGTCGAGCCGGGCCGCCATCCGCGACCCCTGGAGCTCCAGCAGCGCCTGCAGCCCGAGCACCTCGGGCTCGTCGGGCGCCAGCGCGGCCAGCATCCGCGCGAGCCGGATCGCCTCGTTCGCCAGGTCCGGACGCATCCAGTCCTCACCGGCGGTGGCGGTGTAGCCCTCGTTGAAGATCAGGTAGACGACGGCCATGACGTCGTCGAGCCGCCTGGTCCGCTCGGCACCCGTGGGCAGCTCGAACTCGGCGTGCGCCTCGGCCAGCGTCCTCTTGGCCCGCGAGATCCGCTGGCCCATGGTGGCCTCGCTGACCAGGAACCCACGCGCGATCTCGGCGGTCGTCAGCCCGCCGACCAGGCGCAGCGTGAGCGCGGCCCGGGACTCCGGCGTCAGCACGGGGTGGCAGGAGAGGAAGACGAGCCGCAGGACGTCGTCCTCGATGTGGTCGACGTCGAGGTCGGCCATCGCGGCCTCCTCTCCGCCGGCCGCGTGCTCGAGCTCTCCGACCTTGCGGCGCAGGTTCTCGGCACGCCGGAAGTGGTCGATGGCGCGCCGCTTCGCGGTGGTCATCAGCCAGGCGCCCGGGTTGTCCGGTACGCCGTGCACGGGCCACTGCTCCAGCGCAGCCACCAGGGCGTCCTGCGCGAGGTCCTCGGCCAGCCCGACGTCGCGGGTCATCCTGGTGAGGGCGCCGACGAGGCGAGCCGACTCGGCCCGCCACGCGGCGATGACGGCCCGATTCGGGTCGTCCGTCCTGGGCGTCGCCGGCACTGGGCCAGCGTAGTGAGCCCCCGGTCAGTCGCCGGGTGCCTCGGGGCCCTCGGAGATCTGTCGCAGGGTCGCGACCACGGTGACCTCGGGCCAGTGCTTCGCGTGCAGCTCGGCGAACTCCAGCTGGTCGGCGATGGCCTCCTCGACCGTGTCGTACTGCAGCAGCGCCCACCCGCCGACGACCTCCTTCGCCTCGGCGTAGGGCCCGTCGACCCGGCTCACCTCACCGTTGCGGACCACGAAGTTGACCGCGTCCTCGGTGCCGAAGAGGCCTCCGCCGTCGAGGAACACCTTCCTCTCGGCGCGCTCGCCGATGTAGGCGTCCATCGCCTCGAACAGAGACTGCGGCGGCGTCCCGACGCCCTCTTCCATCCGCACGAATCCCATGAAACGTGGCATCTTGCATCACTCCTGGTGGTTGCTCGGGGCTGGTTGTCGCACCTACGTCGAACCTAAGGCCCAGCTTTCGACATCGGTCTGCGAACTTTCTCGACGGTGATGAGGAGACCCCGGAGCCGGTGTGTGCGGCTGGGAGGTGCGAGGGGCCCCGGCACCGCTCATGCCGGCAGCCGCTCGGGCACCCCGAGCCGCGGGAACCGGTCGGCGTGGAACGTGGTGATCTCGGTGATGGCCCCGCCCGTGAAGCGCAGGACGTCGACCGTCAGCGGCAGGTAGGCGGCCTCGCCCTCCCGCCAGTGGTAGAACGCGACGGCGGGTTGTGTGACGGGTCGGGGCGTGACAACTCACGCCCTAGGCGCGGATCCGCCCCCGGTAGCCGAGCCGCCGGCTGATGACCGCCGCCGCCTCGAGCACCGCGGCCCGGTAGCGGCGCAGCGTGGCCTCGTTGATCCGCTCGCTGCTGCCCACGACCGTCACCGCGGCGATCACCTTGTTGTCCGCACCGCGCAGCGGAGCGCCCACCGAGCTCACGCCGAGCTCGCCCTCCTCGAAGTTCGAGGCCCAGCCCTGCCTCGCCACCTGCTCGAGCTCGCGGACCAGCGCTCGCTGGTCGGTGATCGTGTGGCTGGTCCTGGCGTCGAGCTGGGCACCCTTGAGGCGGCGTTCGAGCTCGAGCCGGGGCAGCGCGGCCAGCAGGACCTTGCCGGAGCTGGTCCAGTGCGCCGGGAGCCGGTGCCCGACCCGGCGGAAGACCGGGAGCATGTACGGGCTCTCCAGCCGCTCCACGTAGACCGCCTCGAGGCCGTCGAGGACCGCGACGTGCACCATCTCGCCGGTGCGGTGGCGCAGCGTGGTCAGCACCGGCAGCGCGGCCTGGTGCAGGTCGACGTGCTCGGTGACGGTGGTACCGAGCTCGTAGAGCGCGAGCCCGAGGCGGTACTTGCCGGTGGCCGGGTCCTGCTCCAGCAGCCGTTCCGCCTCCAGCGTGGCGACCAGCCGGTGGGTCGTGCTCTTCCCGAGCCCGAGCCGCCGGCTCAGCTCGGTCACCCCGAGCTCCTGGTCGGCGTGGGAGAAGGCGCGGAGCACGCGGGCGGCGTTGCGCACCGACGAGAGCAGCGGCGATCGGGTCTGCTCCACGGCGCCCACGGTCCTACCCCCTCGGCGAGCGGGGTGTGTTGTCCCGCTCCGCGGGACATTCTTGCCTGTCCCGGTGACGGTGGCCACAGGATGCGGCTGTGGAGATCGCCTGGTTCGACCGTCACGACCCCGCGCTCGAGCCGGTCCTGGGTGGCAAGAACACCAGCCTGGGGATCCTGACGATGGCCGGCCTCCCGGTCCCACCGGGGTTCGCGATCACCGCTGCGGCCTACCGCCGGGCCCTCGCCGAGACCGGCGTCGAGTCGACGCTCGCCCGGATGGTCACCGAGCTCGACGTCACGGACCCCTCGGCGCTCGGGAGGGTCGCGACCGAGGCGCGGGAGATGATCACGGGCACGCCGCTCCCGCAGTGGCTGGTCGAGGAGCTCGACGCGGCGTACGGCACCCTCTCGGAGCGTTCGGGTCAGGCGGACCTGCCCGTGGCGGTGCGCTCGTCGGCCACCTGCGAGGACCAGCCCGACGCGAGCTTCGCCGGCGAGCACGACACCTACCTGTGGGTGCGCTCGGCGGAGGGGGTCCGCGAGCACGTGCTGCGCTGCTGGGCGAGCCTGTTCACCGAGCGCGCCATCTGCTACCGCCGCCAGATGCGGTACGCCGAGGACGGCGCCGCGATGAGCGTCGGCGTCCAGCAGATGGTGATGCCGCGCACCTCCGGGGTGGCCTTCACCCTCAACCCGCGCAACGGCGACCGCTCCCAGGTCGCCATCGACGCGTCGTGGGGGCTCGGCGAGGCGGTGGTCAGTGGCTCGGTCACCCCCGACAACTTCCTCGTCGACAAGGTGGTCGGCGAGATCACCGAGCGGACCATCTCGGACAAGGCGGTCGAGCACGTCCTCGACGGCGCGGACCGGGTCGTCGAGCGCGCGGTCGAGCCGGAGCGGCGTACCGCCCCGTCGCTGTCCGACGAGGAGGTCCGCGCCGTCGCGGCCCTGGCCCGTCGCGCCGAGAAGCACTACGGCCGGCCCCAGGACGTGGAGTGGGCCATCGACCCGCACCTGCCCGAGGGCGAGAACGTCGTCCTGCTCCAGAGCCGACCGGAGACGGTCTGGAGCCGCAAGAAGACCCAGGTGGACGAGGTGGCTCGGGACACCTACGCCTCCATCGTGCACAACCTGCTCCACCCCTCGGGAACCCAGACAGTCCACCTGCACTGACACCACAGCGCTGACCGACGAGGAGTACGCCATGCCCGACCGCTTCCCGAGCCCGTTCGAGGTCGTGACGCCCACCGGCGCCGAAGGCTGGGAGGAGCTCTACCCCTACTCGGCGGTCTTCAGCGAGGACCGGCGAGAGCTCGAGGACTCGATGTTCTGGTTCATGGACGGCGTCCACACGCCCGAGGCGCTCGAGCCCTGGGACGCCACCGTGCTCGACTTCGCGATCATCTTCCTGGGGCAGTACACGACGCGCCACTACGTGATCCCGCCGGCGCTGGGCGTCGACATCCGCTACCTCAACGGGCACATGTACCTCTCCCCCGTCCCGGTGACCGACCCGGCCGAGATCGAGGCCCGGGTGCCGGAGTTCGCCGAGCGCGCCGGCTACTACTTCGCCAACTGGCCCACGCTCTACGACGCCTGGATGGACAAGATCAAGGGCGTCATCGCCGAGCTCGAGGCGGTCGACTTCCAGCCGCTCCCGCACCGCGAGGACATGTCCGTGATCACCGAGGGCCGCGGCATCGGCTCGGGCCAGCTGATGATGTTCGAGTACGACAAGCTCGTGCAGCTCACCGCGAAGCTGTGGGCACACCACTTCGAGTTCCTCAACCTCGGCTACGCGGCGTACCTCGACTTCTTCGGCTTCTGCAAGCAGCTGTGGCCCTCGATCCCCGACCAGGCCATCGCCAAGATGGTCGCCGGCATCGAGGTCGACCTGTTCCGGCCCGACGAGGAGCTGAAGAAGCTCGCCCAGCTCGCTGTCGACCTCGGGGTCGGCGACCGGATCAGCAGCGACGCCGCCGCGACGCTCGCGGCGATGGGCGCCGACGAGCCCGGCATGCAGTGGACCAAGGCGTGGGAGGAGGCCCACCACCCGTGGTTCAACTTCTCCTCCGGCTCCGGCTTCTACCACTCCGACCGGGTGTGGGCGGACTACCCCGACATCCCGATGAACTTCATCGAGTCCTACGTCGCCCAGCTGCAGCGGGGTGAGTCACTGGCCCGGCCGATCGACGCGGTCGAGGCCGAGCGTGACCGGATCGTGGCGGAGTACTCCGAGCTGATCGACGACGACGAGGCGCGGGCGACCTTCGAGGGCAAGCTCGGCCTGGCCCGGGTGGTCTTCCCCTACGTCGAGAACCACAACTTCTACGTCGAGCACTGGGGCATGTCCCTGGTCTGGCGCAAGATGCGCCAGCTCGGCCAGATCCTCAGCGACGCCGGATTCTGGGAGCAGGCCGACGACATCTTCCTGCTCCGGCGCACCGAGGTGCCGGACGCGATCTTCGACTACTTCCACGGCTGGGCGGTCGGAGTTCCCGCGCGTGGCCCGGCGTACTGGGGCCGCGAGATCCCCCGGCGCCAGGGGATCATGCAGGCGCTGCGCTCCTGGTCGGCCCCGCCGGCGCTCGGCGTACCTCCGGAGGTCATCACCGAGCCGTTCAGCGTCATGCTCTGGGGCATCACCTCGGACTCGGTCAAGGCCTGGCTGGGCGGGGCCGACGACGCCGAGGGCGAGCTGCACGGGTTCGCCGCGTCGCCGGGGGTGGCCGAGGGACCGGCCCGGGTGATCTTCTCCGCCGAGGGGATCGGCGAGCTCCAGGAGGGCGAGATCCTGGTCGCGCCGCTCACCGCACCGTCGTGGGCCCCGGTCTTCGGCAAGATCGCCGCGACCGTCACCGACGTCGGCGGGATCATGAGCCACGCCGCGATCGTCTGCCGCGAGTACGGCCTCCCCGCCGTCACCGGCACCGCGTTCGGCACCAAGAACGTGAAGACGGGCCAGCGGCTCCGGGTCGACGGCAACACCGGAACGGTGACGGTCCTCGACTGAACCCCTCTGACCACTCCCCCGCACCCACCAGGAGACACCCGTGCTCACTGCCGAGCAGAACGACGAGCTGACCGACATCGCGCCGGGCACGCCGATGGGCGAGCTGTTGCGCCGCTACTGGTACCCGGTCGCGTTCACCCGCGAGCTCGAGGAGTTCCCCGTCAAGCACGCCCGGCTGCTCGGCGAGGACTGGGCGGTCTACAAGACCGCCTCGGGACGCTACGGGATCATGCCGGAGGCCTGCCCGCACCGCCGGGCGTCGATGGCCTACGGGGTGGTGGAGTCCAACGGCCTCCGCTGCCCCTATCACGGGTGGCTCTTCGGCCTGGACGGTGAGTGCCTCGAGCAGCCCGCCGAGCGCGACGAGACCAACTTCCGCGAGCGGGTCCGCGCCAAGGCGGGGCTCGCCCAGGAGCTCGGCGGCCTGGTCTGGGGGTACGTCGGACCGATGCCCGCGCCGGAGCTGCCGCGGTTCGACGTCTTCGTGATGGACGGCGTGCGCGACATCGGCTGGGCCGACCTGCCGTGCAACTTCGTCCAGATCATGGAGAACGCGGTCGACCCGCACCACGTCGAGTTCCTGCACGGCCGCTACTTCCAGTTCGTGGGCCAGCAGCACGGCTTCGAGGCGCCCGCGTCGTTCGCCAAGAAGCACGTCAAGGTCGGCTTCGACGCCTTCGAGTGGGGGATCATCAAGCGCCGCGTCGTCGAGGGGGCCACCGAGGAGGACGACGACTGGGCGGTCGGTCACCCGCTGGTGTTCCCCTACAACATGCGGGTCGGGGGCGCGAACATCGAGCAGATGCAGATCCGGGTGCCCATCGACCGGACCACCACCCGGTTCATGCTCTACTCGGTCCACGCCCCGGACGGGATCGAGTTCCCGGAGCAACCGGTGGTGCCGGACTACAACATCCCGGTGTTCAACGAGGACGGCCGGCACCGCACCGACTACGTCGAGGGCCAGGACATCATGGCCTGGGTGACCCAGGGCGCGATCACCGACCGCACCGTCGAGCACCTCGGCCGGTCGGACGTCGGGGTCACGATGCTGCGCCGGATGTTCAAGTCCGAGATGGCCAAGGTCGCCGCCGGCGAGGACCCGCTCGGCACGATCCGAGAGCCGCACGAGCGGATCGACCTGCCGTGCGAGAAGAACAAGTTCGACGCCGGGCCGCAGTTCGCGCTCGACTTCATCGACATGGCCTCGAGCCGGTTCAGCCCGCAGGCCGACGCGCTGAAGAAGCTGCACATCACCGCCTGGGAGGGCCGGCAGAAGACATGAGCACCTCGCCGCGCGGGATCGACCAGTCCTTCGGGCTGGACGTCGGTCGTGGCTACTTCCCGGCGGACGCGGACTCCCACCGCCGCGACGCCCCGCGCTTCTGCCCGTCGTGCGCGGCCCCCCTGGCGCTGGCGGACGGCGGTCGCGGCCTCGCCGTGGAGTACTGGATCGGCGCCGACCGCGTCTTCGTCTGCTACTGCGCCGCCTGCCACTGGAGCGGCGACATCGTGCTCGCCGAGCGCGTGATGGGGCACGAAGCCGTGGAGTGACCGCGTTCCAAGGCGCTCCAACCAGGAGTCAAGCCGCCTCCAAGCGGCCACCGCTCTGATCTCGACACCGCCTCGATCCCGAGGCGGTCACGTCGAGAACTGGAGCAAGGCCATGACCATCACCACCATCGGTTCGATCCGCACCCGCTCGCTCGGCCGCGCCTCCTTGGCGGTCGCAGCGGCGTCGCTGCTGGCGCTCACGGCCGCATGTGGCAGCGAGCACGCCAGCCAGGCTCCGGCGAGCATCGGGAAGGCAGCCACGTCATCGCCGTGGGCCGAGCCTCCCGGTGACTCGTCGGAGAGGCTGCTGGACCAGCGCAAGACCCTGCAGCCCGGTGACTCGGGCGAGCCGCAGTATCTGGCGCCCAGCGGCCGGGACGTCCCGCTGCCCGGCCAGAACGGCTGACCCCTAGGTTCGGCGACGGCTACGCTGAGCCAGACCTCAGGTGGCGCGCATGAGCGGATCCGAGATGACACGCGGGGCGCTGGAGTTCGGCCTCCTGGGCGCGTTCGAGGCCTCCCGCGACGGCGAGGCACTGTCCCTCGGCGGCCGCCGGCAGCGCGCGATCCTAGCGATGCTCGCCTGCGAAGCCGGCCACGCGGTCTCGGTCGAACGGGTCGTCGACGGCGTGTGGGGCGACCCGGCGCCCTCGGGTGTCGTCACCAGCGTGCAGTCCTACGTCTTCCACCTGCGCCAGGTGCTCGAGCCCGGCCGGCCGAAGGGCGCACCGGCGACCGTCCTGGTCACCTCCCCCGGGGGCTACCGGCTGGCCGTCGACCGACGGTCTGTGGACGCGACCCGGTTCGAGGAGCTGGTCGCGGCTGGGGACGCCGCCCTGGAACAGGGCAACGCGGAGCGAGCCGTCACGCTCTACGACCAGGCGCTCTCGCTCTGGCGCGGCGACGTCCTCGCGGACCTGGCCGACTACGACTTCGTGGCTCCGGTCCGGGCCCGCCTCGAGGAGGAGCGTGCCTCTGCGCTCGAGTCGCGCGTCCAGGCCGAGCTCGACCGGGGCCACCACCACGCAGTCGTGGCCCAGATCGGCACGCTCATCGCCGACCACCCGCTGCGGGAGCGGCTCCACGCCCAGCGGATGCTCGCGCTCTACCGCTGCGGCCGGCAGTCCGACGCACTGGCGGCCTACCGCGACCTGCGCTCAGTGCTCGACACGGAGCTCGGCATCGAGCCGAGCCCCCCGCTGCAGGAGCTGAACAACCAGGTCCTGCGCCAGGATCCGTCCCTCGACTGGAGCCCACCTCCTAGAGCCCTTCCGTCCGCCGGCGGGGTCGCGGCACTACCAGTCGAGCCCGTGCATGCCGCGGCGCCCACGACTCGCGCACCCCGCCGGCGACTGGCCGCCATCGGGGCCGCCGTCGCCGTCCTGGCAGGCGGCGCGGCCCTGCCCGTCGCCGGGGCGCCGCCCGCCTCGGCCGAGGTGCTGCCGAATGCGGTCAGCGAGCTCGATGCGTCCGGCAAGGTGCTCGCCTCGGTGCCGCTCGACACGAACCCCATCGCGCTCGCGTCGAGTCCCGGAGCGATCTGGGCGGTCACGCCCAGCGAGAACAGCGTGACGAGGATCAACACGGCGACTCGCGCGGTCGAGCAGACCATTCCCGTTGGCGACGATCCGCGCGCGCTGGCCGTCACCGGCGACGACCTGTGGGTCACCAACTTCGGCGACGGGACCGTGACCCACATCAACATCGAGGCCAACGAAATGGTTCAGACCGTTGACGTCGGAACCCGCCCGGATGCGATCGTCGCCGGCCCGGCCGGTCTCTGGGTGGCCAACAGCGGCGACAACACGATCCAGCGCATCGACACCACCACCGGGGTCCCCGACAAGGCGATCAACGTCGACGACGGCCCGGACGGGCTGGCCGTGGGCGAGACCTCCGTGTGGGTGGCCAACGGTCGCAGCGGCTCGGTGCTGCAGATCGACGCTGCAACCGGGGCGACGACGTCGTCGATCCGGGTGGGCTCCGGGCCGCGCGGCATCGTCCGCGCCGGCGACGACCTCTGGGTGGCGGACGAGCTCTCCCAGACCGTGACCCGCATCGACGTGGCCACCGAACGCCCGCACCAGATCGACCTGGGCGGCGGACCCACAGCCCTCGCCGTCCTGGGGGCCGAGGTCTGGGTGGCCGAGAAGTACGCCGGCGACGTCGCTCGCATCGACCGCGAGTCGACCCACGTGGACCGAGTCGACCTCGGCGCGCCCGTGAACAGCCTCGCGGTCGCCGACGGGCACCTGTGGGTCGCCTCCGGGGCCTTCGCCGACTCCAGCCATCTCGGTGGGGAGCTTCGCATCACGATGGTCGAGCCGTGGGAGTACGCCGACTTCAGGCACATCGACCCGGCGCGCTCCTACGACATCTGGACCGGCCAGGCGACCCGCATCGTGTACGACGGCCTGCTCGCGCTGCACTACTCGAACGCCGAGCCTCAGATCCTCGTCCCCGACCTCGCGATCTCGGTGCCAGAGTCCACCGACGGCGGTCGGACCTACATCTTCAACCTCCGGCCCGGGATCAGGTACGCCACAGGTGCCGACGTCCGGGCGTCCGACGTGGCACTAGGTGTCCTTCGCGCTCTGCACCCCCATGCAGCACGATCGGATCTCTATTGGAGCATCGTTGGAGGAAAGGCCTGCACGAAGCACTGGCCGTCCTGCGACCTCAGCAAGGGAGTCGTCGCCGACGACGCCGCGGGCCGGGTGACGTTCCACCTGGTCAAGCCGGACCCGGAGTTTCTCTACAAGCTCACGATGCTGGTCGCCCCGACGCCGCCCGGGACTCCCACAGGCAAGCTCAAGGCACCGGTGCCGGGCACCGGTCCCTACCAGATCGTGCCCGGGGACTCGGATACGGCGCTGACGCTGACCCGTAACCCGTCGTTCCACGTATGGTCGGTCCCCGCCCAGCCCGCCGGCTTCCCCGACACCATCACGTGGCGGTTCGCGACCAGCGAGAGCCAGGCTGCGGACGCCGTGAATCAGGGCCAAGCAGATCTCGCCGACGTCAGCGTTCCGGGTGAAGGGGAGCAGCAGTCGCAGACGGCGCTCGACGCGGGCCTCGCGGTCACGGCACCGACCCGGCTCTACCACTCCGTCCTGGAGGGGACCGCGTTCACAGCCCTGAACTCCTCGCGCCCCCCGTTCGACAACCTTCTGGCCCGTCGCGCGTTCAACTTCGCGGTCGACCGGGACAAGGTGATCGACATCTTCGGAGGTCCCGACCAGTCCCACCTCACCTGCCAGCTCATGCCGCCCGGGATGCCGTCGTACCAGCAGTACTGTCCTTACACCGACGGTCCACCGACCGGGGACTACAGCGGTCCCGACCTCGCCCGGGCGCAGGCGCTCGTGGACGCATCCGGGACCCGAGGCATGGAGGTCAAGGTCGCAGACGTCGTCGGCGACGGCGACCGTCTTCCTCCCTACCTCGCGACGGTCCTGCGCTCCCTCGGATACCGCGTGACCGTCCGCCGGTTGCCCAAGGGCGACGAGAGCTTCGGCCTTCTGAACGACCCCGCCGGCGACTTCGACGTCGGAGGAGGCAGCGTCTTCGCCGCCGACTACCCGGTGCCCTCGACCTTCTACGGGATCGTCGCCTGTGCCACCAGCGACGGTAGCGTCGCCTTCCCGCTCAACTACTGCAACCCAGAGCTGGACCGCCTGGCTTCGAAGGCTGCAGCCCTGCTCCAGTCCGAGCCAGGAAGGGCCCTCCGCATGTGGACCAGGATCGACCGGACCATCACGGACGAGGCACCCTTCATCGCGACCGCCAACTTCGTCAGGTACTGGCTGACCTCCGAGCGGGTGGGCAACTACCGCAAGGGTGACGTCACCCCCGGGCCGCTGCTGAGCCAGCTCTGGGTCCACTGACCCGCTACGCCGGGACGTCCTCGATCAGCTGGGTGCGGTAGAGGTCGGCGTAGAGGCCCCCGGCGAGCAGCAGCTCGCGGTGGGTGCCGGACTGGACGACCCGGCCGCCGTCGACGACGAGGATCAGGTCGGCGTTGCGGACCGTGGAGAGCCGGTGCGCGATCACCAGCGACGTGCGGCCCTCGAGCGCGGCGTCGAGCGCACGTTGCACGGCGGCCTCGGACTCGGAGTCGAGGTGCGCGGTGGCCTCGTCGAGGACGACGATCGCGGGCGCCTTGAGCAGGAGCCGGGCGATCGCGAGCCGCTGGCGCTCGCCGCCGGAGAGCCGGTAGCCGCGGTCACCGACGACGGTGTCGAGCCCGTCCGGCAGCCCGCGGACCAGGCCGGCGATCTGGGCGGCCTCGAGGGCGTCCCAGATCTCGGAGTCGCTCGCGCCCGGTCGGGCGTAGAGGAGGTTGGTCCGGATGGTGTCGTGGAACATGTGGGCGTCCTGGGTGACGTAGCCGACCACGTCCTCCAGCGACTGGAGGGTGGTGTCGCGGACGTCGACACCGCCCACCCGGACGGCGCCCGCGTCGACGTCGTACAGCCGCGCGACCAGGTGGGTGATCGTGGTCTTGCCGGCGCCGGACGGGCCGACCAGCGCGACCATCTGGCCGGGCTCCGCGGTGAAGCACACGTCGTGCAGCACCTGGACGTGGTCGCGTGACTCGACCCGCGCCACCGCCTCCAGCGAGGCCAGGCTGACGTCGTCCGCCTTGGGGTAGGTGAAGGCAACATGGTCGAACTCGACGCTGCTCGCGCTTCGGGGCAGCGAGACGGCGTCCGGCTTCTCCTGGATCAGGCTGGGCAGGTCGAGCACCTCGAAGACCCGCTCGAAGCTGACCAGGGCGGTCATCACGTCGATCCGGACGTTGGAGAGCCCCTGCAGCGGCCCGAGCAGCCGCAGCAGCAGGGTGGCCAGCGCCAGCATGGTCCCCACGGTCAGGGTCCCGCTGATCGCGAGCTGGCCGCCGACGCCGTAGACGAGTGCGGTCGCCAGGGCCGGCACCGTCATCATCGCCGCGCCGAAGATGCTGGTGGTCACCGAGATGCGAACGCCGAGGTCGCGGACCACCGCGGCCTTCTCGGCGAACAGCTCGTCCTCCTCGGCGCGGCGGCCGAACAGCTTGAGCAGCATCGCGCCGCCGACGTTGAACCGCTCGGTCATCACGTTGCCGAGGTCGGCGTTCCCGTCCATCTGTTGTCGGGTCAGCCCGGCCATCCGGCCGCTCACGAACCTGCTGACCAGGAACAGCAGCGGGAAGAGCGCCAGGCACAGCAGGGTGACCTGCCAGCTGAGCGCCAGCATCGTGATGCCGACGACGACCACTGCGATCGTGTTCGAGACGGTGCTGGACAGGGTCGAGGTGAACGCGCGTTGCGCCCCGATCACGTCGTTGTTGAGCCGGGAGACGAGCGCACCGGTCTGAGTTCGGGTGAAGAACGCCAGGGACTGACGCTGGACGTGGCCGAAGACGCGGGTGCGGAGGTCGAAGATCAGCCCCTCGCCGATCCGGCTGGAGAGCCAGCCGCTGACGATGCTGAGCAGCGCACTGAACAGCGCGACCCCGGCCATGGCCACGGCCACCCAGGCGACGAGCGCCCGGTCGCCCTTCAGGATGCCGTCGTCGACGATCCGCTGGACCAGGAGCGGGGTGACGACCACCATCCCGGCTCCGACGACGGTGGTCGCGAGGAAGGCGCTGATCAGCGCCTTGTGCGGTCCGGCGAACCGGAACACCCGGGCGACCGTACGCCGGTCGATCCGGTTGTTGACGACGCTGCGGTCGGAGCGCAGGTGCCGCCACGCGACCCCCGCTCCGGGTCCGTGCATCGACATCTGCTACTCCTGACTTGCCGTCATCATCTGGGCCAGCTCACGGAACCGGCGCACCTGTGCCTCGCGCTCGAGCCGCCGCTGGGTCTCGAAGCCCGTCTCAGGCGCCGACAGCAGCAGCCTCTTGGTCTCGGCCACGGCCCCGGCGACGTTGGCGGTGAGCGCCGCGGCGAGGTCCGCGACCGTCGTCTCCAGCTTGTCGGCCGGGACGGCGGTCAGCGCCAGCCCGATCGCCACGGCCTCCTCGGCCCCGACCATGCGGGTGGTCGCGCAGATCTCCAGCGCTCTCTGGTAGCCAACCGCCTCCACCAGCGGCTTTGTTCCCGTCAGGTCGGGCACCAGCCCGAGCGCCGGCTCCTTCATCGAGAGCTGGACGTCCTCGGTGACCACCCTCAGGTCGCAGCTCAGCGCCAGCTGGAACCCGGCCCCGATCGCGTAGCCCTGCACCGCCGCGATGCTCACGAACCGCGGGTCCCGCAGCCAGGTGAAGCCCTGCTGGTAGCCCTCGATGGCCGCGCTGATCGCGTCGTCGTCGAGCCCCAGCAGCCGCGCCACGTCCCCGGTCTCCGGGTCGAGCATCGCCCGGTCCAGCCCGGCGCTGAAGCTGTGCCCAGCTCCCCTGACCACCACCACCCGGGTGGTCTCGGGCAGCTGCTGCCCGACCGCCGCCAGCGCGTGCCACATCGCCGGGGTCTGCGCGTTGCGCTTGTCGGGCCTGCTGAGCGTCACCGTGGCCACCGCGTCGCTGATGTCGAGGTGCAGCCCGGCAGCGGTGATCTCGTCGGCGGTCAAGGTCATGCGAGGAGCCTAGGTCGTGCCCCCGACCGTTGAATCCGGAGTTCCGCCGGTCGAGTCCGGAGAAAAGTACGGAATCGACCGGCGGAAGTCCCGACTCAACCGACGGAACTCCCGATTCAACGCGCAGTCACGCCAGCGCGACGAGATCCGCGTAGTCCTCGCTCCACAGGTCCTCGTCGCCGTCGGGGAGCAGCAGCACCCGGTCCGGCTCGAGCGCGAACACGGCGCCCTCGTCGTGGGTGACCAGGACGATCGCGCCGGTGTAGGAGCGGATCGCCGCCAGCACCTCCTCGCGGGAGGCCGGGTCGAGGTTGTTGGTCGGCTCGTCGAGCAGCAGCACGTTGGCCGACGACACGACGAGGGCAGCCAGGGCGAGCCGGGTCTTCTCGCCGCCGGAGAGCACGCGGGCCGGCTTCGACGCGTCGTCGCCCGAGAACAGGAACGACCCGAGCACCGACCTGGCCTCGGTGTCGGTGAGCTGGGGTGCGGCGGACTGGAGGTTCTCCAGGACCGTGCGGGTGATGTCGAGGGTCTCGTGCTCCTGGGCGTAGTAGCCGACCTTGAGACCGTGGCCGGGGATCACCGCACCGGTGTCGGGCTGGTCGACGCCGGCCAGGATGCGCAGCAGCGTCGTCTTCCCGGCGCCGTTGAGGCCGAGCACGACGACGCGCGAGCCGCGGTCGATGGCCAGGTCGACGTCGGTGAACACCTCGAGCGAGCCGTAGGACTTCGACAGCTCCGCGGCGGTCAGCGGCGTCCGGCCGCAGGGGGCGGGCGCGGGGAACTTGATCCGGGCCACCCGGTCGGCGACCCGCTCGCCCTCGACCCCGGCGAGCAGCCTCTCGGCCCGCTTGAGCATCTGCTGAGCCGCCGAGGCCTTGGTGGCCTTCGCGCGCATCTTGTTGGCCTGGTCGGTGAGGGTCTTGGCCTTGTTCTCGGCGTTCATCCGCTCGCGCCGGCGGCGCCGCTCGTCGGTCTCGCGCTGGAGGAGGTACTGCTTCCAGCCCACGTTGTAGACGTCGATCTCCGCACGGTTGGCGTCGAGGTGGAGGACCCGGTTGACCGTCGTCTCGAGCAGTGCGGTGTCGTGCGAGATCACCACCAGGCCGCCGCGGAAGGCGCGGAGGAACTCCCGCAGCCACACGATCGAGTCCGCGTCGAGGTGGTTGGTCGGCTCGTCCAGCAGCAGCGTCTCGGCCCCGGAGAACAGGATCCGCGCCAGCTCGACCCGGCGCCGCTGGCCGCCCGACAGCGTGCGCAGCGGCTGGGTCATCAGCCGCTCGGGGATGCCCAGCGACGACGCGATCTGCGCCGCCTCTGCGTCCGCGGAGTAACCGCCGCCGGCGTGCAGCTCGGCGTCCGCAGCGGCGTACCGCTTCATCCCCCGGTCGCGGACCGCCGGGTCGGGCGAGCCCATCTCCTCCTCGGCGGCACGCAACCGGCGTACGACGTCGTCGAGCCCGCGGGCGGACAGGATCCGCTCGCGGACGGGCACGTCGAGGTCGCCGGTGCGAGGGTCCTGCGGCAGGTAGCCCACCGACCCGGTCGTGTCGACCCGGCCCGAGGCCGGCAGCCCCTCGCCCGCAAGGATCCGGGTCAGGGTGGTCTTCCCGGCGCCGTTGCGCCCGACCAGCCCGACCTTGTCACCCGCTCCGACCCGGAAGCTGACGTCTGCCATCAGGAGCCTCGCCCCAGCGCGTACTTCCAGCTGGTGGGCGGTGATCATGGCTCCACCTAGTTTAGGGGCCCTAGTGTTGCGGCGTGCGCTTCAACCCCAAGGCCGACATCAGCGGCGGTCACGTCACCGACGTCCGGGGCGGCGGGGGAAGCCGCGGCGGCGGGCTGGGCAATCTCCCGATGGGCGCGATCTCGGGAGGCGGGATCGGTACGACGATCGTCGTGATCATCATCTTCGTGATCGTGCAGCTCGCCGGCGGAGGCGGCGGGCTCGGCTCGGCCGGCCCGCAGGAGACGACCGACCGCTACGACAAGTGCCTGAGCGGCGCGGACGCCAACAAGAGCGAGGACTGTGCCCGCAAGGCGGTGGAGCTGTCGCTGGAGAGCTACTGGGCGAAGGTGCTGCCGGCGCAGACCGGCAAGCAGCTCCAGCCGACGCAGATCAAGACCTTCACCGACGCGACCTCGACCGGGTGCGGCAACGCGACCAAGGACGTCGGCCCGTTCTACTGCCCGACCGACCAGACCATCTACCTCGACACCACGTTCTTCAACGACGTGCTCGAGGGGCAGCTCGGCGGCCAGGGCGGCGACTTCGTCGAGCCGTACGTCATCGGCCACGAGTTCGGCCATCACATCCAGAACCTCCTCGGCACCATGGGCCGGGTCCGCACCCAGCAGGGGCCGACCAGCGACTCGGTGCGGCTCGAGCTCCAGGCCGACTGCTACGCCGGCATGTGGACCCGCGGGGCGACCGGCACCACCGACACCAAGGGCGTCCAGATCTTCCAGGCGATCGACGAGCAGGACATCACCGAGGCCCTCGACGCGGCCAAGGACGTCGGCGACGACTACATCCAGCGGCGCGGCGGCGGGGACGTCAACCCCGAGCAGTGGACGCACGGCTCCTCCGAGCAGCGGATGCGGTGGTTCACCACCGGCTACAACGCCACCAACATCAACCAGTGCGACACGTTCTCGACCAACAACCTCTGAGCCCCCCGCCGACCAGCGCTCAGCCGACGAGGGCCTCGATCTGCGGGAACTGCCGCTGCAGCGAGCGCAGATAGGGCGCGACCGCGGGATGGCGGTACTTCCCGGCCAGCGCGCCCTCGCCGCCGGCGACCCGGCTCAGCGCCCACTCGGCGCGGCTGAGCGCGGTCAGGACCGCGGAGACCCGCGCGCCCTGGGCGGCCTGGTCGCGGGTCGCCAGCCCGGCCGGCAGCCCCAGCAGGTAGGCGTCGAGCAGCGGCTCGAACTCCTCGCGGGCGCCGAGCATGAACAGCCCGAGGTCGTGGCCCACCGCACCGTGTCCCACGCTGCTCCAGTCGATCGCCACCACGTCGTCGCCATGGCGGCCGGGCAGGTTCACCGGCGCGGGGTCACCGTGCTGCGCGACCTGCGGCAGCTCGTCGAGCTCGTCGAGCAGCGCCGTACGCCGCCGCCACAGGTGGTCGGCCACGTCGGCCACGGTGGTCCGAGCCAGGGTCGGCCAGCCACCCCGGCGCTCGACCCGGACCATCCGGTCGCGCAGCTGGTTGCGGGCGAGCCAGGCGTGGTCGCCGAGCTCGGCGCCGGCGAACCGGCCCAGCGCCACCGCGCAGAACAGGCCGCTGTTGGCGGCGTCCTCGACCCAGTCCTGGACCAGCGTGATCCCCTCGCCGTCCTCCTCGACCGAGGTCAGCACCGGCGCCCGCAGCCCCGGCGTCGACTCCAGCCCGAGGCGGGAGATGACGACGTCGGCGGAGCGCCGCCAGTAGGCGAAGTGACCCGGCTCGCTGAGCTCCGCGGGGTCCCCCGGCGTGGGCCGGGCCAACCGCTTCACCGCGACCGGCCGGCCTCCGAGCACGGTGCGCCACACACCCACCGTGGACGTCCCGGTCCCGCCGGGCAGCGGGTGCCACCCCGGCTCGGGCTGCCACATGACGCCGATTCTCGCAGCCGACCGGCCGCCGAGCCGGTATTGCCCGGCGGACGGTGCCGCTTTCCCTCACTCGCCCAGCACGGGCTTGTTGCTGCGGATCGTGCCCCGCGGGTCACGCTCCAGCTTGATCCGGCGGAGCCGCTCGAGGGTCTCGGGCGGGTAGCAGACCGAGTTGGGCGAGCCGTCCGGGGTGAAGTTGGGCATCGCGTGGCCGGTGGCCAGTCCGTCCACCGCGCCGGCCAGGGCCCCGAACGCCGCCCGGATCGGCGCCTCGAGCTCCGGCACCGCCGGGACGCCGACCGCGAACAGCTGGAACGGCTCCTGCACCGCAGCGACGGCTCCCGCGGCCGGCGAGGTCCGGGCGAAGCCGCCGCCGAGCCCGCGCAGCTGGGTGACGATCAGCGGGCAACGCTCCCGGTCGCCGACGACGGCGACGATCCGGTCGATCGCCGCATCGTCCACGCCGGTCAGCAGGGTCCCGAACTCCAGCGACGGCATCGGCTCGGTCGGCTCCTGGGCGACCTCGCCCATCGCGCTCGGCGGCACCGGCCCCACGAGGTCGAGCTGCACCGGGGCGGCGTCCCGCAGCGGCTTGATCAGCGCCTCCGCCTCGGCGGCCGACCCCAGGTGGGTGAACGCCACACCGACGAACGAGCGGCCCCGGATCGGCTCGGGCAGGTCCGGCAGCGGCGGGAAGTGGTAGACGTGGCCCCACACCGTGAGCTCGTCCGGCGCCGTCAGGGCGAGGTCGCGGAAGGCCTTCAGCACCGTTGCGGCGTGCTCCACCGCCCACATCAGCTTGCCGCCGTGGACCGAGGGCGCCAGCATCAGGGCCAGCTCGATCGACACCACGATGCCGAAGTCGCCGCCGCCTCCACGCAGCGCCCAGAACAGGTCCGGGTCGCTGGCCCGGGTGACCGTGACCAGGTCGCCGCACGGGCCGACGACCTCGAAGCTGACGACGCTGTTGGCCGTGAAGCCGTACTTGCGGGTGAACCAGCTGACGCCGCCGCCCAGGGTCAGCCCGACCACCGACGGGTCGGGGTTGCTGCCGCACAGGGCGACCAGGCCGGTGCCGTCGAGGCGGGCCATCAGCTCGCCCCACTTCACGCCGGCGCCGACCCGCGCCGTACCTCGCTGGATGTCGACGTCGATGGAGTCGAGCGCCCGGGTCCGGAGCAGGAGGGTGTCATCCAGCGTGGTCCGGGCGGCGTGGCCGCGCGGCTGGGCGGTGACCGCGACGCCGTGCTCCTCGGCGAACCGTACGGCGGCCACGACGTCCCCGGTGTCTGCGACCTCCAGGACGGCTGCGGGCCGCTGCGGGACGTTGACGACCCAGGGCGTGCTCACGGCGGCGAAGTCGGGGTCGCCGGGAAGGTGGAGCCGGCCGGCGACGGTGCCGCGCAGCCGGTCCCACGGGATGTCCGTGGTGGTGACCGGCTCGGTGGCTTCGGTGGTGGTGATGGCGTTCACGGTGGTGCTCCTCTCGGGTCGCGCGATCTGCGCTGCGCCGAGAGTGCTGGCCGCCGCTTACCGGCTCCTTCCCGCTCGCTTACCCCAGCGCGGAAAGCGCCCGGCGAGCGTGCTCCTCGAACCGGCGCGACCCGCTGTCCGCGTTCACCCGGACCGCCTCCTCCAGGGCCGCCCGCGCCCGCTCGGTGTCACCGAGGGCGAGGGCGCCGAGACCGATGAAGTACGCCGTGGAGCCCGCGGACAGCACCGATCCGTACGTCGCGTGCTCGTCGGCGTAGGGCTCGATCCGGGCGAGCGCCTCCGCCAGCCCCTCGGTCCGACCGCACAGCGCGAGGATCTCGACCCGGAGGCACTGGGCGAAGTGGCTGGCGTAGTCGTACTCGTCCTCCGGCTCCGGGTCGCCCAGCAGCCGGAGCGCTGCGTCGTGGTCACCGGACCGGGCAAGCGCGTGCGCGACGTAGGTGCGGTAGGAGCGGTTGGGGTGGCCCTGCGCGGCCACGACCAGGTCGGCCGGGACCTCACCGGTGGACGGTTGCCGCTCCAGCGTGGTCAGCCCGGTGAGCTCCTCCAGCCCCACCACGGTCGTCCGGCGGTGCACTGCCAGCGCCCGTTGCCCGAGCTCGTCGGCGTCCGGGGCACGCGTCTCGGCCGCCCGCAGCCACCGCCACCACGCCAGCGGGATGTCGATGCCGGTGTGGCGCAGCTCGGCGGCGATCTCGAAGGCGCGGGCCATCACCTCGTCGGACTCCCGCGCGCGGCCCTGCCGGTGCAGCCCACTGCCGAGGTGGAACAGCGCCGCCAGCTCGCGCTCCTGGTCGATGTCGAGACCCAGGAGCTCACGGGCGGTCGCCTCGCGCTCCGCGGCCCGGCCGGGAAGGAACAGGGTGATGCACCGGAGCTCCAGGCACTCCTGGAGCAGCGCCTTGTCGCCCAGGGACCGGGCCAGGGCCAGGGCCTCGCCCGCGGCACGGTCCGCGTCGTCGATCCGCCGCGCGATGTAGGACTCCGTGCTCAGGTGCATCAGGAGCCGCGCCCGCAGCACCGGGTCCGAGACCTCGCGCAGGCAGTCCTCGAGCACCGAGATCGTGGCCTGGTCCGGCTCGCCGATCTCCCGCCAGTGCCAGACGTTGTAGCTGCGGAAGCCCGTGGCCGCCCGCGCCGTGAGCTCGACGTCGCCGACCGAGCGGCCCAGGGCGACGGCACTGTCCAGCGCCTCCTGGGCACCTCGGATGTCGCCGAGCCGCTGCCGGGCCGCTGCGAGGTCGAGCAGGAGTCCGTGGCGGCGGCGCACGTCCGGCTCGGGCGCCAGCGCCTCGACCGCGAGGGTGGCGCGCCACGTCTCGGCGGCCTCCTCGTAGGCGCCGCGGCGCTCGGCGGAGCGTGCCGCTTCGGCGCCGTGGTGAACGGCGTCGAGCACCACGTCCGGGAAGTACGCCGCGGCGCGGGCCAGGTGGAAGGCGACCTCGGTGACCAGCTCGGGCTGGGCGGCCAGCCGCCGCTCCATCGCTCGCCCGACAAGCTTGTGCAGCCGGGCGCGGCGACCTGGGCGCAGGTCCCGCTCGATGGTCTCGCGGGTCAGCGCGTGCACGAACCGGAAGCTGCCGGGGAGCTCGTCCGGGCGGACGATGCCGGTCCCGACCGCCAGGTCCACGTCCTCCAGCGAGGAGCGCTCCAGGACCGCGTCCAGCCCGTCCAGCGGGAACCGGCGGCCGGCCACCGACGCCACCTCCAGCGCCTCGCGGGTGCTGGCGGGCAACCCGGCCAGGCGGAGCCGGACCACGTCGGCGATCCCGTCGGGCACCTCCAGCCGCTCGGCCCGCTCGGCCAGGCCCTCGCCCGTGCCATCGGCGGCGAGCAGCCGGGCCATCTCCAGGACGAAGAACGGGTTGCCGTCGGTGCGCCGCGCCAGCACCGCGGCCAGGGCCGGGTCGGGGTCGTCGAAGACGTCGCGCAGCAGCTCGACCACCGCGTCCTCCCCCAGGTGGGGCATCCGCAACCGGGTCGCACCGAGCCGGGCCAGCCCGGCCAGGGCCACGGTGAGGGCGGGGTTCACCTCGGGGTCGACGTCGCGGACGGTCACCACGAACGCCACCGGCCGCTGCCGGAGCGCCTCGGCCGCGTAGGCGAGCAGCCGCAGCGACGACGCGTCGGCCCAGTGCAGATCCTCCAGGACCACCAACAGCGGGCCGGGCCGGGCGGCCAGGACGCGAGTCACCGCGTCATAGGTCCGCAGCGCGGCCGCGTCCGCACCCGTCGCCTCGACGTCGGGTCCGGGCTGGGTGCCGAGCAGGACGGCCACCTCGGCCGGGGCGTCGGGGCCGGCCAGCTCGCGGAGGATCGGCAGCCAGGGCCAGTACGCCGGTGCCACGTCCGCCTCGTGGCAGCGGCCGACCACCACGCGGGCACCGCGCGCCCGGCCGCGCCGGACCACCTCGTCGGCCAGCATCGTCTTGCCGATCCCGGCCTCACCGGTGAGCGCGACGACGCCGCCGCGGCCGTCGTCGACCAGCTCGTCGAGGGCGTCCTCGAGGGCCGCGAGCACGGAGACCCTCCCGACCACGCCCGTGGCGCGGCTCCGGGTGGCGTCGGTACCCGGCGACAGGGCCGCCGCGGGGCTCAGGTGCGGTGCCTGGGCGAGCAGGTCCGCCTCCAGCTCCCGGACCGCCGGGGACGGGTCGACGCCGAGCTCGTCCACGAGCGACTCGCGCAGCCGGCGCAGCGTCTCGAGCGCGTCGGCCTGCCGCCCGCACCTGTACAGCGCCAGGGCCAGGAGCGACCACAGCCGCTCAGCGAACGGGTGCTCGGCCACCAGCGCCGCCGTCGCGGCCCGCGCCTCGTCCGGGCGGCCCAGCTCCAGCAGTGCTCCGGCCCGGGCCTCCTCGAGCAGGAGCCGGTCCTCCTCGAGGCGGGCGGCCTCCGCCGCGAGGCCCGGGACGTCCCGCAGGTCGGCGTACGGTGCCCCCCGCCACAGCGCCAGGACCTCCTCGGTGCGGACCAGCGCCTCGCCTGCGGCCAGCCCGTCCAGCGACCGGGCGACCGAGCTCAGCGCACCGGCGTCGACCTCGGCGCCACCGAGCCGGTAGCCGCCAGGGTCGAGCACGATCTCCGCCGGCCGGAGCGCGGCCCGCAGCCGGCTGACGGCGACCTGCAGGGACGCGGTCGCCGACGGCGGCGCCTCCTCGCCCCAGACCTCGTCGACCAGCCGCTCCGGGGTCACCGCCCGCCCGCGGGCAGCGGCGAGGACCGCCAGCACGGCCCGCTCACGGCGACCGCCGAGCCGGGCCTCGATGCCGTCGACGACAGCCCGGAGCGGTCCGAGCACCTCGACGCGGACCTGCGGCACGACGGAAGGCTAGGCGATGTCGCGCCGTCGGAAGGCGAGCTGACCCCCGACACTCAGGGCCACCGCCAGCACGCTCAGCACCACGAACGGCCCCCACGCGAAGCTCTCGGCCGGCACGAACGCCAGGTGCTCGAACGGCGAGAGGTCACGGAACCACTGAGGCAGCTTCAGCACCTCGCCGAACAGCAGCACGACGGAGGCGACCAGGAGGAGGAGCCACGCCACCTTCGCCGCTCGGGGCGCGATGCCGTAGAGCAGCCGGGCGAACCCGCTGAGCACCAGCACAGCAGGCAGGTAGGACGCCATCGCGCCCGTCATCCGCAGGATCGCGCCGCTGTCGCCCGTCGCGAGGGCGTAGGCGGTGCCGAGGCCGAGCCCGCTACCGAGCAGCATCGCGACGGTGCCGAGGACGGTGATCGCGACGTGCCCGGCCAGCCACCGGGAGCGGGGCAGGGCCGTGGCCAGCAGCGACTCGAGCCGGCCGGCGCCCTCCTCACCCGGCGGGCGCAGCGCGGACGAGATCGCGAACCCGCACGCGAGCAGCGAGAGCATCACGATCAGGGTGGCGTAGAACGCGTCCACGATGTCACCGCGGCCCTGCAGCATCATCTCCTTGCTGAAGTCCGAGTCGCCCACCAGGTCACCGACGTTGTCGCCCATCACCCCGAACGACAGCCCCGAGACGACCAGGCCGGCCAGCCAGGCGAGGACCGCGGGGCGCTGGAGCCGCCAGGCCAGGCCGAGGCCGCTCTGCAGCCCCCTGGCGGCGCGCGCAGGACCCGGGCGGGTCGCGACCACGCCCGCGCCGAAGTCGCGGCGGTCGAAGACGGCGTACCCCGCCGCCACGGCCACCGCCGCACCGGCGCCGAGCAGCAGTGCCGGCCACCAGCGCAGGCCGGAGAACGCGTGCATGGCCTGGTACCAGCCGATCGGCGAGAGCCAGCTCAGCGCCGGCGCGCTGACGTCGCCGATCGCGCGGAGCGCGTAGGCGAGGCCGATCACCGAGCCGGCGAGACCGTACGCGGCCCGGGTGCTGGTGGTGAGCTGCGCGGCCAGGAGCGCCGTACCGCTGAAGAACCAGCCGCACAGCGTGAGGCCGGCACCGAGGCCGATCGAGTCGGCGGACGCGAGGCCGTAGCCGATCAGGCTCGCCGAGACGACCACGCCGAGCACGACGTTGGCGATCATCGCGTTGAGGAGGGCGGCGGTCATCGGCGCGTACCGGCCCACCGGAGCCGCGCGCAGCAGCTCGTCGCGGCCGCTCTCCTCCTCGGCCCGGGTGTGGCGGCCGATGAGGAACATGCTCATCAGCCCGGCACAGATGGCGCCGAACGCCGCAGCCTGCCAGGTGACCTGGCCCCCGGTGGTGTTCAGCGCGCGGGCCGGCCCGGCCATGGCGATGAACGCGGCGTTCCCCTCCATGGCGGCCGCCGCCTTGTCGAACTCGGCCTGGGTCTTGTAGAGACCGTCGACGCTCCAGGCCTGGCTCACGTACAGCAGCGCCACGCCGAGCCCCCACCACACGTACCACCACCGGTCGCGGCGGAGGAACGCGCGGAGGAACGTCAGGGTCCCGGTCACGGGACGGCCTCCTCCTTGTCCTCCTCGACGTCCTCCTCGACGTCCTCCTCGACCTCCTTCTCGATCCGGTCGCCGTAGTGACGGAGGAAGAGGTCCTCGAGGGTCGGGGGCTGGCTCTGCAGGGAGCGGACCCCACCGGTCTGCAGGGCGTCCAGCACCGGGTCGAGCCGCGCGGTGTCCACCTGGAGCTGGACCCGGTGGCCGTCGATGTCGACGTCGTGGACGCCGGGCAGCGCGTCCAGACCGGCCGGGACCGACTCCAGGTCGGCGGTGATCGAGGTCCGGGTCAGGTGGCGGAGCTCGGCGAGGGAGCCCGACTCGACGCACCGGCCGGACCTGATGATGCTCACCCGGTCACAGAGGTGCTCCACCTCCGCGAGGATGTGGCTGGACAGCAGGACGGTGTGTCCGTCGGCGCGGAACTCCTCGATGCAGCCCCGGAACACCGACTCCATCAGCGGGTCCAGCCCGGACGTCGGCTCGTCGAGCAGCAGGAGCTCCACGTCGGAGGCGAGCGCAGCGACCAGCGCGACCTTCTGCCGGTTTCCCTTGGAGTAGCTCCGCCCCTTCTTCGTGGGATCGAGCTCGAAGCGCTCGAGCAGGTCCGCCCGCCGCCGTTCGTCCAGCCCGCCCCGGAGCCGGCCGAGCAGGTCGATCACCTCGCCGCCGGTGAGGTTGGGCCACAGGTTGACGTCGCCGGGGACGTAGGCCAGCCGGCGGTGCAGCTCCGCGGCGTCCCGCCACGGGTCCCTGCCGAACAGGTGGACCTCTCCCGCGTCCTTGCGGAGCAGGCCGAGCAGCACCCGGATCGTCGTCGACTTCCCGGCGCCGTTGGGGCCGAGGAAGCCGTGCACCTCCCCCGTCCTGATGGTCAGGTCCAGCCCGTCGAGGGCTCGCACCGACCCGAACGTCTTCACCAGCCCGCGGACGTCGATCACATCGTCAGCCACGACAACGACCATACGCCTATTTCAATATCTTCTGAAACTTGTATTCTGTGTGATGTGACACCCGCCCAGCAGTCCTCGGTCGAGCGGATCGGCGCCGCCCTGGCCCAGGCCGGGCTGGCCAGGCTGCCGTCCCGCCTCTTCGCGGCGCTGCTGGTCGACGACGACGGCCGGATGACCTCCGCGGAGCTCGCCACGGCCCTCGGCGTCTCCCCCGCCGCCATCTCGGGTGCGGTCGGCTACCTCGAGCAGCTCGGCATGCTGCGCCGGGAGCGGGAGCGGGGCTCGCGCCGCGACGTCTACGTCGTCGACGACGACGCCTGGCACGGCGCGATGATGAGCCACGACCAGATCTACGGCCCGATCAAGGCCTCGCTCGAGCACTCCCTGACCGCTCTCGGGGACGACTCCCCCGCGCACCGGCGGGTGGCGATGAGCCTGGACTTCCTGCGCTTCGTCGAGGTCGAGCTCGATGCCCTGGCCGACAAGTGGGACAAGCGCAAGGCGGAGCTGGGCTACTGACGGCCGCTCCACCAAGACAGGCGTTGACGACATCGACGTCAGGCGTTGACGACATCGACCGCGACCGAGCACGCATCAGCGATCGCCTGCTCCAGCACGTCGCGCCTGGGGTCCGCAACGGCGAGCCAGGGGCCGACCACCGTGAGCCGGTCGAGCCGCGGGTCGGCCAGCACCTCGTCCACCGCGCCGTGGTCGCCGCCGGTGACGACCGGCAGGGGGCCGGCCCCCAGGATCCGCGCCGCGTGGCCGGCGGCGGCCTCATAGGCCTGCCGGGCCTGGTTGTCGCGCCTGCGCGCGAACCGCTGCTGGCTCTGACCGCCCGCCTTGGTCCGGCCCTGCACGTGCCGCTGCCCGATCTTGGACTCGACGACCCGCTCCCCGGCCAGGCGCGCGACCCCGAAGCCACCCTTGCGCACCAGCAGCAGCCCCCAGTCGGCCGGCGGCCCGATCTCGGTCGTGAACGCCGCCGCGTCCGGCGGTCCGGCGTACGCCGCAAGGAACGGCAGTCGGGCCACGAACGTCGACCCGTCGGCCGCCGAGCCGGTCAGTGCGCCGTCCGCGACCACCAGCGCGGCCTCGCCGTGCCGGCCGCTGAAGTTGAGCACCCACCGCTCGAACCGCTCTCGAGGGACGAGGACGATCATTGCGTGGCCGGGGCCAGGATCACGTCTGCGGTGTGGGACGTGCCGTTGCGCAGGTAGGTCAGCGTCAC
>NZ_DASUFR010000138.1:0-13579 GCF_036274455.1 Nocardioides sp.
AGTACCAGGACGACGTCTACGCCGCCGTCGACGCGCACGCAGGTGCCCGGCTCGCCGAGGTGCAGGCCATCGCCGGCAAGCAGGAGCGCGAGGCCGCGACCGACGCGCTCAAGGACGAGGTCAAGGCCGCACTGGCCGGCCAGTTCGAGGGTCGCGAGAAGGAGATCGGTGCGGCGTTCCGCTCGCTGAACAAGTCGCTGGTCCGCCAGCGCGTGCTCCGCGACAAGGTCCGCATCGACGGTCGTGGCCTGACCGACATCCGCACGCTGTCCGCCGAGGTCGGCGTGCTGCCGCGGGTGCACGGCTCGGCGCTGTTCGAGCGTGGCGAGACCCAGATCCTGGGCGTCACCACGCTGGACATGCTGACCATGGAGCAGAAGCTCGACACGCTCTCCCCGGAGACGTCGCGCCGCTACATGCACAAGTACGTCTTCCCGCCGTTCTCCACCGGTGAGACCGGCCGGGTGGGCTCGCCGAAGCGCCGCGAGGTCGGCCACGGTGCGCTGGCCCGCCGGGCGCTGCTGCCGGTGCTGCCGGACCGCGAGGAGTTCCCCTACGCGATCCGCCAGCTCTCCGAGGCGATGGGCTCCAACGGCTCGACCTCGATGGGCTCGGTCTGCGCCTCGACGCTGTCGCTGCTGCAGGCGGGCGTGCCGCTCAAGGCGCCGGTCGCCGGCATCGCGATGGGCCTGGTGTCCGGTGAGATCGACGGCTCGACCCAGTACGTCGCGCTCACCGACATCCTCGGCGCCGAGGACGCCTTCGGCGACATGGACTTCAAGGTCGCCGGCACGCGTCAGTTCGTGACCGCGCTCCAGCTCGACACCAAGCTCGACGGCATCCCCGCCGAGGTGCTGGCGCAGGCGCTCCAGCAGGCGCGCGACGCCCGGATGACGATCCTCGACGTGATGGCCGAGGCCATCGACGCGCCCGAGGAGATGTCGCCGACCGCGCCGCGGATCATCACCATCAGGATCCCGGTCGACAAGATCGGCGAGGTGATCGGTCCCAAGGGCAAGGTCATCAACCAGATCCAGGACGACACCGAGGCCTCGATCTCCATCGAGGACGACGGCACGATCTACATCGGCGCCACCAACGGCGAGGCGGCCGAGGCGGCGCGGTCCGCGATCAACGCGATCGCCAACCCGACGATGCCCGAGGTCGGCGAGCGCTACCTCGGCACGGTCGTCAAGACGACCAACTTCGGCGCCTTCGTCTCGCTGCTCCCGGGCAAGGACGGCCTGCTGCACATCAGCAAGCTGCGCCCGCTGGCCGGCGGCAAGCGGGTCGAGAACGTCGAGGACGTGGTGTCGGTCGGCCAGAAGATCCAGGTGCAGATCGCCGAGATCGACGACCGCGGCAAGCTCTCACTGGTCCCGGTGGTCGAGGACGCCGACAGCCCGACCGCCGACGGCACGGATGCCCCGGCGGAGGCCGAGGCGACGGAGTCGGTCGAGGCTTGATCCTGGCTGCCCGCACCACCGCGCTGCGGGCCGGGGCGACCCGGACCCTTCAGACGGAGACTGACGGCGCCGGACGCGTGACCTCACGCGTCCGGCGTACCGTCCTGCCCGGCGGCCTGCGCGTCATCACCGAGCAGCTGGCCGGCGTCCGCTCGGCCAGCATCGGCGTCTGGGTCGGCGTCGGATCGAGGGACGAGTCGCCGACCCTCCACGGCTGCTCGCACTTCCTGGAGCACCTGCTGTTCAAGGGCACCAGCGAGCGCTCGGCCCTCGACATCTCGATCGCGCTCGACGCGGTCGGCGGTGAGTTCAACGCCTTCACCGCCAAGGAGTACACCTGCTTCCACGCGCGGGTCCTCGACGACGACCTGCCCCTGGCCGTCGACGTGCTCGGCGACATGATCACCTCCTCGCTCCTCACCCCCGAGGACGTCGAGGCGGAGCGCGACGTGATCCTCGACGAGATCGCGATGCACGACGACGACCCCGACGACGTCGTCCACAACCTCTTCGCCGAGCAGGCCTACGGGCCCCGGGCGCCGCTCGGCCGCCCGATCGCCGGCACCGTCGGCTCGATCGAGTCGCTGAGCCGCGCGCAGGTGGCGCGGTTCTACCAGCGCCACTACCGGCCCGCGAACATGGTCGTCGCCGCCGCCGGCAACCTCGACCACGGCGAGGTCGTGAAGATGGTGCGGGCGGCGTTCGGCCGGCGCGGCTGGCTCCGGGGTGACGAGAAGCCGGTCCAGCCGCGGCACGGCGCCAAGCGGGTCCCCGTGCACCCCGGCGTGGTCGAGGCGACCCGGCCCTTCGAGCAGGTCAACCTGGTGCTCGGCATGGAGGGCGTGCACCGCAACGACGACCGCCGGTTCGCGCTGGGCGTGCTCAACACCGCGCTGGGTGGCGGTACGTCGTCCCGGCTGTTCCAGGAGGTCCGCGAGCGCCGCGGGCTCGCCTACTCGGTCTTCTCCTTCGCCAGCCACCACGCCGACTCCGGGCTGGTCGGCGTCTCGGTCGGCTGCCTGCCCAACAAGCTCGACGAGGTGCTGGCCGTGGTCCGCACCGAGCTGTCCCGCGTCGCCGCCCACGGCATCTCCGAGGAGGAGCTGGCCCGCGGAAAGGGTCAGCTGCGCGGGGGACTGGTGCTCGGGCTCGAGGACTCCGGCTCGCGGATGTCCCGGATCGGCAAGGCCGAGCTCGTCCACGACGAGCTGCTCGGCATCGGCGAGGTGATGGACCGCATCGAGGGCGTCACCCTCGAGGAGGTGCAGGGCATCGCCCGGCAGGTGTTCGGCAAGCCCGAGATCCTGGCGATCGTCGGGCCGGCGTAGTACCGCCGGGAGCCAGCCCGGACGGCCACCGGCGCGCAAGGGCGGAGCAAGCTCCGCCCCGCATGCGCGGCCGCCCGGGGCGTGTTCCGGGGACTTGCACCCCACTTGGCCAGCCAGGACGCCGAGATGCGGTGCAAAACCGCCGAACCCCGGCTTTGCCGAGGATCTCCGGCACCAGGTGCCAATCTCCCTCCGCAAACCCACCGACCGGTGCTGGTGGGCGCGCGGGCACCCACGGGAAACGTCGGGGTCACCGGATATCCGGGGACCGCTGAGCTTCTGTGCCGAGATCTCGGCACAGAAGCGGATGGGTCGCTACAGAACCCACGGCCCTGCTCGTGCCTCGTGGTGTCGGGGAGTACGGGTAGTAACGGACGTTCTGGACCAATGTCGCCAGGTTCTAGGGCCATTTCGTCGGTGACTACCGCCGGACCAGGGCCACCATCCCGGCACAAGCCGCGGCCCAGAGCACGCTGGTGAAGGTGCCGATGATGAACCGTTCGGTGGCCGCGCCCGATCCTCGGTCGCCGCGCAGGTCGGGGAAGCGGCCGACGCCCTTGAGTGCCAGCACCACGGCGACGCCCTCGGGGAAGCCGGCCGCGAGGCCGGCGAAGACCGCGAGCCGTTCCAGCGCCCCGATCCAGGCGCCGCCGCGCAGCACCTGGCCGGCCTGGTCGATGGTCTGGGACTCGTCGTCCTGGCGGTCGACGTCCTGCCGATCGACCATCCCGAAGATGCGGGTCGTGACCGGGCCGCCTCCCACCACGGCCAGCAGCCCGGCCAACGCAACCAGGATCGTGAGCTCGACCCGTCCGGCCGAGATCTCGTCGGCCACTGCCGCGATCACCGCGGCCGACGCGAGGGCCAGGGCCGAGACCGGCGGCCAGATCGCGCGGCCGTAGGCCGACCAGCCGAACGCGGCCGCGACCAGCGCGAAGCCGAGCAGGGCCAGCACGAGCTGGGTGGTGTTGTCGGCGGTCATGGCTCTCCGGCGATCATGATTTCCGATCCTGCAGCAGGCCACCGACGAGGTCGGCGACCAGCTCGCGGGCGCGTCGTCCCTCGACGATCCCGGCCGCCTGCGCGCGCTGGCTGATCGCGGACTGGGTGACGCCGAGCCGCCTGGCGATCTCGTCGTAGGACGCACCGGTGTCGGCCAGGTCGGCAACCTCCCAGCCCCGTTTCGTACGCCGGCCGAGCACCGACGCCCACAGCCAGAGCGTGGTCTCCAAGGCACGGACGCCGGGATCGTCGCCGGCCACCCGGAGCCGCCAGGGTGCGGACTTGGCGGCCGTCACCGCCTCGCGCGCGGAGACGAACGCCGGTCCGCGGCCGGCCCGGGTGCTCTCGGGCAGCGGCTCCTCGACCTCGCCGATGCCGATGCCGATGCTCCAGGTCCCCTCGCGCAGCAGCCGCTCCACGACCGTGGCCAGGGCGTCGGGCTGGTCGAGGACGCCCTGGAACTCGTCGCCGGCGGTCCGCTCGAAGGCGCGCAGCATCCCGACGTCGGCCAGGCGGGACAGGGTCTCGGGGACCCGGTCGGCGTCGCGGCTCGAGCCCCGCTGGTCGATGGTCAGCACGGCCGCACGCATCCGGCGTACCTCCTCGGACTTCAGATCGTGATCTGAAGTCACCTTACATCAGGAAATAGCCTAATGTCAGCGCAGTTCAGGAAATATCCTTCACCGTTTGCCGATGATTCCCACCACCGCGGGCGCCTTCTGCTCCACCACGGAGACCCGGAAGCCGGCAGCCTGCAGCGCAGCGGACGACTTCTCGACGATGGTCGGGACCTGCTCGGCGCGGGTGGCGTCGTAGAAGAGGAAGACCGACCCGCCGGGCAGCACCCGCTCGTGCAGCAGGGCGACCTCGTCGGCGCAGTCGCGGACCCAGAACAGGTTGACGTTGAAGGCGAAGACCTTGGTCAGCCGCTTCACCGGCACCCGGAGCGTGGCCAGGTCGATCTGGCGCACGGTGAGCCGGCCGGCCTCGATGAACTTCGCGCACCGCCGGCGGGTGCGGTCCACGCCGGACTCGGAGCGGTCGATGGCGAACAGCTTGCCGGTCTGCAGCCGGGCGCAGATGAGCTCGGCGCCGGCGCCCGGTCCGCAGCCGATCTCGAGGATGTGGTCGTTCGGCTGGACGTCCATGAAGTCCACGGCCCACCTGATCCGGGCCGGGATCGTCTGCACCGCCATGGACCCCACCCTGCCAGACCCTCCGGCGCAGGTCAGCGGCCTCCCGGTAGGTTCTCCACCGTGACGGCCGTACGACGCGTCGGCGTGCTCGGGGCCCAGGGCAAGGTCGGCGCCGAGGTGTGCCGCGCGGTCGAGGCCGCCTCCGACCTCGAGCTCGTCGCGGCGTTGGACGCGGACGGCCGGCTCCAGACGCTCGTCGATTCCGCGGCCGAGGCGGTCGTCGACTTCACCCACCCCGACGCGGTGATGGGCAACCTCGAGTTCTGCATCGGCCACGGCATCCACGCGGTCGTCGGCACCACCGGCTTCGACGCGGAGCGGCTCGCCACGGTCGAGGGCTGGCTGGCCGAGGCTCCCCGGGTCGGCGTCCTCATCGCGCCCAACTTCTCCATCGGCGCGGTGTTGATGATGCGCTTCGCCGCCGCGGCCGCGCCCTTCTACGAGTCCGTCGAGGTGGTCGAGCTGCACCATCCCGACAAGGCGGACGCGCCGTCCGGCACCGCGCGACGGACCGCCGAGCTGATCGCCGCCGCCCGCCGCGAGGCCGGGCTCCCGCCGGTGCCCGACGCCACCACCACCGGCCTCGACGGCGCCCGGGGCGCCACCGTCGACGGCATCCACGTGCACGGGCTGCGGGTCCGGGGGCTCGTTGCCCATCAGGAGGTGTTGCTGGGGGCGCCGGGGGAGACGCTCACGATCCGCCACGACTCGCTCGACCGGGTCTCCTTCATGCCCGGCGTGCTCGCCGGCCTGCGCGCGATCGGCGACCGGCCCGGGCTCACCGTCGGCCTCGAGCAGGTCCTCGACCTCGGCTGACGAGCAGCAGACAGCTGACCTCGCCGGGATAGTCCCAGCCGTTCCTCACCGGCCTCCCTCGGGAGAGGTGCTGGAAACGTCTGGGACTATCCCGCGAGCCGGGTGTGGAGCCGGACCTGCTTGACCCGTACGGCGCCCGTGCCGTCGAGGTCGAGCTCGCGGTGCGCGGAGTCGGTGGCCCACCCCGCGCCGGTGAGGAACGACAGCAGCGCGTCGTCGCCGGCCATGACCCAGGTCACCGCGTGGCCGAACCGGTCGGCCGCCATCGTGTCGGCCGCCGCCTGCAGCAGCCGGGAGCCGTGGCCCTGGCCCCGCTCGCCGGGATCGACGGTCAGCTCGCGCAGCTCGGCGTCGGCGACCGGGTCGCGGTCGGGGTCGGTGGCCGGCCCGGTGATGGCGAACCCGACCACCCGGTTGCGCTCGAGCGCGACCAGCACCCGGTTGCGCGCGTCGCCGGGCTTCTGCAGCGACTCGGCCCACGCCGCGGCCGCCGCGCCCTCCGCCTCCGGCCCGGACGGGATCGCCTCGGCCGGCACCAGGCCGGCGTACAGCTCGGGCCAGGTGCGCAGCTGCACCCGGGCGATCGCGGGGGCGTCGTCGGCCCAGGCGATCCGGACGGAGACGTCGGCACCCGGGCTGCTCATGGCCTGATCCTCTCAGGTGAACACATTTGAGCAGTTGCTCAAACGGGTGGGTAGTGTTTGAGCCACTGCTCAAATGGAGGGTTGGATGATCGTGGTTCTGCTGCGCGGCCTGGTCGCGGCACCACTCGCAGGCGCGGCGTGTGGCCTTGCGGTCGGCGTCGCACTCGTCGGGATCGCCGTGGGCAACGGCTCTCCCGCTGGGGCGTACGTCGCCCTCGGCCTCGCCGGCTGGATCGGTGCGCTCGTCGGCCTTGTGGTGGGTGTCCCGTCCGCGATCCTCCTCGCGATCGTGAGCCCGGCTGTTGCCGAGCCGCGGTACGGCGCGATCACCGGCCTGGGCGTGGCCGCCACCGCCGGCTTCGTGGCTGCCCTGGTCGCGACCGAGACGGTGTGGGCAGCCGCAGCCTTCGGTGGGGTCTGTGCGATCGTCGGCTCCGTGGCCGGTCGCTGGGTGCTGTTCGGCAGGCGAAGGACGGCGACGTGAGCACCCGCGAGAAGCTGCTCCTGGCCACTCAGGAGGCCTTGGTCGAGGACGGTATCGCCCACCTGTCCGCGCGCAGCGTGGCGACCCGGGCGGGGGTCAACCAGGCGCTGGTCTTCTATCACTTCGGCACCGTGAGCGAGCTGGTCGAGGCGGCGGCCCGGGCGCTGTCCGACCAGAGCGTGGCCCACTATCGCGAGCGGTTCGCCGCCGTCGACTCGCTGGGTGGCCTCCTGGCGCTCGGCGAGGAGGTGCACGCGCACGAGCGGACCACCGGCAACGTCGCGGTGATGGCACAGCTGATGGCGGGGGCCCAGCGCGACGAGGTGCTGGCCCGGACCGCGCGCTACGCGCTCGACCTCTGGAGGAGCGAGGTCGAGGCCGTCGTACGCCGGGTGCTGGCGCCCAGCCCGCTGGCCGACGTGGTCGACGCCGACGGCCTGGCGCGGGCGTTCAGCGCGGCGTTCATCGGCCTCGAGCTCTACGAGGGCGTCGACGCCGACGGCGCCACCGCCGCGCTGGCCGCACTCGAACGGCTCGGCGTGCTGGTCGAGGCGGTCGACGACCTCGGACCGGTCGCGCGCCGCGCGGTCCGCGCCCGGCTCCGCCGCCGGAGCGGGAAGCGCTCGACGTCCTAGCCCGGCAACGATTCGTCTGCGGTCCGGCCTGGCGTCCCAGCCTCCGTGGCGGCAGACGGATCGGGGCCGGTGGGCGCGCTGTGCCAGCCCAGGAAGGCGGCCCCGCTCGTCGCGAGCAGCAGGCCGGCGGTCACCGCGGGCCACCAGCCCTCGCGCACCCCGTCGCCGAGCAGGGCGACACCCACGGCGGCGGGGACGAACGTCTGGGCGACGATCAGGGCGGCCGAGGTCGACGGCACGGCGGCGCGGTGCATGCCCAGGGAGTAGAGCCAGAAGGCGACCAGGCTGAACGACGGCACCGCCAGTGCCGCGAGGACGACCACCGCGCCCACCGGCGTACCGACGCCGCGGACCGAGATCGCCGAGCCGGCGTACCCGAGCCCGGCCAGCAGTCCGAGCAGCGGTCCGTTGAGGTGCCGGTGGGCCGTCGACGCGAGCGCAAGCGCGGCCACGCCGGCCCAGAGGGCCGCCACGAACGTCGTGGTCGTCTGCACCTCGCCCGGCTCGCCCGCGCCGAGCGAGAGCAGCACGAGGCCCAGCGTGACCACCGCGACGGCGGCCCAGCCGGTGCGGTGCAGCCGGTCCTCGACGCGGTGCGAGGCCAGCGCGGTGACCGGGAGCGACATCGCCACCAGCGCCTGCGCGAGGTAGAGCGGCAGCAGCCAGATCGCGACCGCGTGCAGGACGAAACCGACGAGGTACGCCGCGACCACCGCCATGGTCCGGGCGTCGCGGACCGAGCGCCCGACGAACGCCGAGAGCCCCTGGGGGGAGGACCCGAAGCCACGCACCGCGCGGGCCTGGACGACGGCGGCGACGCCGAAGATCGTGGCGGACAGCAGGCCGAGGGCGACTCCCAGGAGGGTCACGGACGTGGCGTCCCCGTCACCGGTAGTGCTCGGGGAGCTCCTGACCGATCTTGACCTTCGGCTTGGGCAGGCGCATGAACCTCATCTGCATCGCGCGGGTCACCGCGTAGTAGGTCGTGCCCTTGGTCGGCTCGCTCGGGAACCTCTCCGCCAGCTGCTTGCGGATCCGGAAGCGCAGCACGAACAGGTCGAGCCCCACCAGCAGCACCGACCCGAACAGCACCGAGTTGCCGATCGACCTCAGCGTGTCGTTGCCGGAGTAGCCGAACACCATCGTGACCACCAGCAGCGGGATGATCAGCTCGATGAAGCTGAACCGGCTGTCCACGAAGTCGCGGATGAACCGGCGGACCGGGCCCTTGTCGCGGGGGAGGAGGTACTTCTCCTCGCCGGCGCGCATGCCCTGCCGCACCCGGGAGCTCGACTCGTTGCGGGTGGAGCGCTGAGCCGCCGCGATCTCGCGCCGGGTCCGCGGCGGCTTCGCGCGCGCCTTGGCCGCGGCCTCGGCCTCCTTGCGGGTCGGCGTGGGACGGCCCTTGCCGGATGATCTGGCCTCCTCCACCGGAGGGGTGGCGACCTCTTGTCTGGTACGACGGAACACGTGTGCCTCTGCTCGGGTCTGTCTGGTCCCCCGAGCCTACCGGCGTCTTGCGATGCCGCCGTAGGGTGAGGTGCACCAAGCCGAACGAGAGGGACCCGTCCGCAATGAGCCTGTGGCAGCGCATCAGCCTGATCTTCCGGTCGAAGGCCAACAAGGCGCTCGACCGCGCCGAGGACCCGCGCGAGACCCTCGACTACAGCTACCAGCGCCAGCTCGACCTGCTCTCCAAGGTGCGCCGGGGCGTGGCCGACGTGGCGACCAGCCGCAAGCGCGTCGAGCTCCAGATCGCCCAGCTCGAGCAGCAGTCGGCCAAGCTCCAGGACCAGGCCGAGAAGTCGATCCAGATGAACCGCGAGGACCTCGCCCGCGAGGCGCTGACCCGCAAGTCGGGGCTGACGAGCCAGATCAACGACCTGAAGACCCAGTACGCCCAGCTCCAGGGCGAGGAGGAGAAGCTCACCCTGGCCCAGCAGCGGCTGCAGGCGAAGGTGGAGGCGTTCCGGACCCGCAAGGAGACGATCAAGGCGACCTACACCGCCGCCGAGGCACAGACCCGGATCAACGAGGCGATGTCGGGCATCGGCGAGGAGATGGGCGACGTCGGACTGGCCATCCAGCGGGCCGAGGACAAGACCGCCGAGATGCAGGCGCGGGCCAGCGCGGTCGACGAGCTGATCGCCTCGGGCGCGCTGGACGACGCCACCTCGCTCAACCGCGGCGACGACATCACCCGTGAGCTCGAGGCGATGAGCTCTCAGGCCGAGGTCGAGCAGGAGCTGGCCCGGCTCAAGGGGATCTCCGCCCCGAACCAGCCCGACGCGATCGAGGCGGCCCCGGACGACAGCGCGATCCTCGACACCGAGCCGGACAAGGAGCAGACGGCGTCCGAGCCGGGCACGGAAGGCCAGTCGTGATCATCCGGATCCTGGGCGAGGGGCAGTACGACGTCGCAGACCACGCACTGGACCGGCTCAACGAGCTCGACGCCGCCCTCGAGGGCGCGGTCGACGCGGGTGACGAGGCGGCCTTCGCGGCAGCGCTGGCCGAGCTCCTGGACGGCGTACGCAGCGTCGGTGTCGCGCACCCCGCCGACAGCCTGGACGAGTCCGACATGATCCTCCCGCCGGCCGACGCCACCATCGACGAGGTCCGCGCGATGCTCGACGAGAGTGACGAGGGGCTCATCCCCGGCTGAGGTCGCCCACAGGTTCTTCTTGGGTCGGCGCGGGAGACTGGTGACATGGCACGTTCTCGCTTCGTCGGCGACGCCGGGCTGACTGCGCGCATGACCACGGTCATGTTCCTCCTCGGCGGACTCTTCGTTGTCCTCGTCGTGGGGCTCAGCCTGCTCGTCGGGATGCGGGCACCCGGCCTCGGTGTCCTGATCGGCCTGGGCGGCATCGGCGTCGCGGTCTACCAGTGGGCCAACTCCGACAAGGTCGCGATGCGGGCGATGCGCGCCCGTGAGGTGACGCCGGAGGAGGCTCCCGAGCTGCACGGGGTGATCGACCGGCTGTGCGCACTGGCCGACATGCCCAAGCCGCGGGTCGGCATCGCCGACACCGACGTTCCCAACGCCTTCGCGACCGGCCGCTCGCCCGACCGGGCGGTGGTCTGCGTGACCACGGGCATCCTCGGCATGCTCACCGCCGAGGAGATGGAGGGCGTGCTAGCCCACGAGCTGTCGCACGTCGCGCACCGCGACGTCCTGGTGATGACCGTGGCCTCGAGCGCCGGCATCGCGGCCGGGATGCTCGGCCAGGGCGCCCGGTTCGGGGCCTTCGGCTTCTTCGGGGGCCGAGGGCGCGGCAACGTCGGCGGCATGCCGGTCTGGCTGTTCGTGCTGCTGTTCAGCCTGGCGGTGTACGCCGTGAGCTTCGTGCTGCTCCGACTGCTCTCGCGCTACCGCGAGCTGGCCGCGGACCGGGCCGGCGCCTACCTCACCATGCGCCCCGACGCGCTGGCCTCGGCGCTGACCAAGATCACCGGCGGCATCAACCAGATCCCGCAGCGCGACCTGCGCCAGGTGAGCGCCGCGAGCGCCCTCTGCATCGTCCCGGCGATCGGCGGGATCTCCCTCAAGACACTCACCGCGACGCACCCGACGCTCGAGCAGCGGCTCGACCAGCTGGCCAAGATCCAGGCCGAGCTCAGCCGGCCGTCGAGCTGACCGCCGGGCGTCGTACCGTCGTCGCGTGGGTCTCTGGGACACGATCACCGGCCGGAGCCGGCCCAAGCGCGCCAACCTCGACGCGCTGTTCCTCGTGCCCAGCGCGGCGATCACGCTGCAGACGGCTGCGGGGTTGAACCCGACGGGTGACGGCTCGGTCTGCTTCCGCGCGGCTGCGGGCGCGGGGTTCCACCAGACCCAGGACGAGATCGTCGCGCTGCTGAGAGGTGCCGCGGACGCCCCCGAGGTCCAGATCAGCACCGACTCCTACGGGTTCACCTGGCTGCAGGTGCACAGGGACCCCGACGACACCGGAGGGCTGTGCACGGACCTCCACGCGGTCAACACGACGCTCGAGTCCGAGGGCTTCGGGCCCGGGCTGCTGTGCTCGCTGATCCCGTTCGCGGACCCGTCCGGCCGGAGGGTCGGGCTGGTCTACCTCTACAAGAAGGGGACCTTCTACCCCTTCGCCCCCACCGGTGAGCAGCAGCGCGACAACCTGCTCGAGCTGCAGGTGCGCGACACCCTGCGCGACGAGCTGCCGATCGAGCCGGAGCTGTCCGGCTGGCTGGCGCTCTGGGGCGCGCCGGGGCTCTGACCCCAACGTCCTAGCGACGCCCGGCGAGCTCGCGGGTCCGCTGCCGCTCGTCCTCGGCGGCCCAGCGGCGCAATGTGGCCGGCAGGGTGAGCACCAGGCCGACCACGACGCCGATGACGGCCCCGATGGTGTTGGCGGCGATGTCCCGCTCGTCGGAGACCCGGCCCGGGATGCTCCTCTGCACGGTCTCGATGAACGAGGTGAGCGTGATGGCGGCGACGACGGCCAGCCACCAGAGCCGGGTGCCGAAGAGCAGCAGCAGGAACAGCCCGACCGGCACGAAGAGGGCGATGTTGGCGAGGTACTCGGCCCGGTCGTAGGTCAGCCACTCCAGGTGGTGGTAGCGCTGCAGCCGCGCCAGGACCCGCAGCACCAGCTCGCTCTGGGTCGGTGCCTCGGATCCGGGGGTCAGCGTCACCCAGCCCACGAAGGCCAGGTAGGCCACCGTGAGGAGGCTCAGGAACGGGTGACGGTGCAGCACGGCCACCAGTCTGCCGAACGGGTGGTCGCGAGTGTCAGTCCCGATAGGTCTTGCCGGGCAGGGCCAGCATCCGGTCGAGCGCGACCTTGGCCCACTTCTCGGTGTCCTCGTCGACCTCGATCTGGTTGACGACGACGCCGTCGACCAGCGACTCCATCGCCCACACGAAGTGCGGGAGGTCGATGCGGTTCATCGTCGAGCAGTAGCAGACGGTGCGGTCGAGGAAGACGATCCGCTTGTCGGGGTGCTCGGCGGCCAGCCGCTTGACCAGGTTGAGCTCGGTGCCGACCGCCCAGGCCGAGCCGGAGGGCGCCGCCTCGATGGTCTGGATGATGTATTCGGTCGACCCGACCTGGTCGGCGGCGAGCACCACCTCGTGCTTGCACTCGGGGTGCACGATCACCTGGACGCCGGGGATGCTGGAGCGCAGCTCCGGGATGGTGTCCTCGGAGAACCGGCCGTGGACCGAGCAGTGGCCGCGCCACAGGATCATCCGCGCGTCGCGCAGCTGCTCGTCGGTGAGGCCGCCGTTGGGCCGGTGCGGGTCCCAGACCACGCAGTCGTCGAGAGACAGTCCCATCTTGAGCACAGCGGTGTTGCGGCCGAGGTGCTGGTCGGGGAGGAAGAGCACCTTCGACCCCTGCTGGAACGCCCACTCCAGGGCGGTCTGGGCGTTCGACGAGGTGCAGACCGCGCCGCCGTTGCGGCCGCAGAACGCCTTGATGTCGGCCGAGGAGTTCATGTAGGTGACGGGGACGACGTCGGAGGCGATGCCGGCGGCCTCCATCGCGGCCCACGCGTCCTCGACCTGGCGCAGCCGGGCCATGTCGGCCATCGAGCAGCCGGCGGCGAGGTCGGGCAGGACCACCTTCTGGGAGTCAGAGGTCAAGATGTCGGCCGACTCCGCCATGAAGTGCACGCCGCAGAACACGATGAACTCCGCCTCCGGGCGGGCGGCCGCCTCCCGCGCCAGCTTGAACGAGTCGCCGGTGACGTCGGCGAACTGGATGACCTCGTCGCGCTGGTAGTGGTGGCCGAGCACGAACACCCGCTCACCCAGCGCCTCCTTGGCCGCGCGTGCCCGCTCGACCAGCGTGGGGTCGGACGGCTCCGGCAGCGCGCCGGGGCAGTCCACGCCCCGCTCGGAGAACGGGTCGGTGCCGCGGCCCAACGTGAGCAGGGGCAGGTCGACGGTGCCTGCACCGGGAGCGCCGGTCGTCGTCGCGGGCGTTGACGTCGTGGTCATGGCTCCATTGTCTCGCACGCCCGGCTGCGGGCCGACCACCGCC
>NZ_DASUFR010000139.1:0-14606 GCF_036274455.1 Nocardioides sp.
GCGCGTCGCTAAAAGCGCGGCGTGGCGCGGGCAGCGCGAGGTGACCACGCTGGGAGCAGCCGCCCGCGACACGGCGTCGCCTGTCGGCGCGCAGCCCCGGCCCGCCGGCGCCGCGGCTGCCCGGGGTGCCACGAACGAAGACCCAGACCCACACCAACAAACACACCGGCCCCGGAGGGGTCTCCGGGGCCGGTGTGTCAGCGTCGAATCAAACGGCCTTCGCCTGGACGATGGCCTTGAGGTTGTCGTCGACCGGGGCGCCCTGGCAGGAGTAGGGCGAGTTCGGACGGCGGTAGCAGTCCTTGTAGCGGGTGCTGGCGTTGACCAGGGTCACCTCGACGGCGGTGACGCTGCCGTCGAAGACGATCTTCTTGTGGCCGACGCCGTGGCCGTTGACCTTGATGGCCTTGGTCTGCACCATCCCGCCGGGGCCGTAGATCACGTAGACCGCACGCGAGCCCCTCTGCTTCGAGGCCATCTTGACCTTGACCTTCAGCTTCGAGGTCCCACCGCCAGGCACGAACTGGAAGGTCGAGCTGGTCAGGTGGTCGAGCTTGGCCTTGAAGCTCTTGTGCTTGTGGCTGGGCAGCGAGACCGCCCCGGCCAGCGGCTTGGACGGGTAGTTGAGCGCGGCGCCCTCGGCGAAGGTCGCATGGGTGGCGCGGGTCGCCGCGGAGTAGTTGGCGAACTGCTCGGCCAGCGAGGTGTGGTCGGCCTTCTTGAGCGCCTTGTTGATGGCCTGGGTGGAGTAGAGGTCCTTCTTCGGCCCCTTGGAGCTGTCGGCGTACTGCCACATCTTCAGCAGCAGGCCGGGCAGCGGCCCGGTCTTGGCCGGGTAGTGCTCGGTGAGGTAGCGGAAGAAGTTCCAGACGCCGTAGTGGAAGACGCCGCCGAACTTGTCCATCGGTCGGTTCGGACGGGTGATCGGGCTGTCCCGGAGGTACTGGACGTTGTCGTTGACGTCGGGGAACAGCTCGTCCTCTGCCCAGGTCGCTGTCGACTCGAGGAACCAGCCGTCGTCGGCGATGTCATAGGCGAACTGGGTGGCGTGGTAGTACTCGTGCGCCGCGGTGACCTGGAGGTTCTGCAGCGGCGTGTGCGCCGGGAAGCCGGCGTAGTCGTTGTCGAGCACGCAGTAGGCCCACACGTCGAAGTGGCCGGGCTTGCTCAGCTTCCTCTGGTCGGTGGTGCAGTAGCCGTAGAGGCCCGGCTCGAGCGAGTCGAGGTAGATGTCGATGCGGCCGTCGCCGCCCTTGGTGCCGTCGGGCTTGGGCCGCCGGTAGCCGGCGTTGGCGTAGCTGTCGGCGACGTACTCGAGGCTGGAGAGCGCCTGGTTGACCGAGTACGCCGCCGGGTTGAGCTCGGCCGGGTCGTAGTGGACCAGGATGTTGGCGTCACCGACGACCGCGGGCTTGTTCGGGCGCTGCGCCAGCCGGTCGGCCGCTGCCCGGTCGGCCGGCGAGAGCGCGTCCTTGAGCAGGAAGAGGTTGCGCAGCGCGAGGGTCGCGTCCGGACGCTCGCTGGCAGGCGTGTCGGGCGCCAGTGCCTTCGTCGCCCGCGCCAGCGCGTGCTTGGCCCGCTGGGCGCGGCTCCAGTGCTGGTCGGCCTTCTTGGCGTGGGTCACCCCCGCCTGCGAGGAGTTGGTGGCTGCGGTGGCCGGCGTGCCGAGCGTCGTGGCGACCAGCGCGACGACGCTGGTCACGACGGCGAGCAGGAGCACCGGAGCGCGGCGCAGCATGCGACGGTGGGGCATGAGATCTCCGTGTCTCTGGAGGGAATGACGAGGTCCACTGGACCCTACCGTGAGAGACGAAGCGCCAAACGCCTCGGTTGGGTGCTGCAGAGTGCCTTGTGGGCCGATCAGAGCCGGCGCAGGACCGCGGTGACCTTGCCCAGGATCGTGGCGTGGGTGCCGTCGATCGGCTCGAAGGCCGGGTTGTGCGGCAGCAGCCAGACCCGGCCGTCCTTGCGCTGGAAGGTCTTGACGGTGGCCTCGCCGTCGATCAGCGCCGCGACGATCTCACCGTTCTCGGCGGTCTGCTCCCTGCGCACCACGACGAAGTCGCCGTCGCAGATCGCGGCGTCGATCATCGACTCGCCGGAGACCTCGAGCATGAACAGCTCGCCGTCGCCGACCAGCTCCTGGGGGAGCGGGAAGACGGTCTCGAGGTTCTGCTCGGCCAGGATCGGGCCACCGGCGGCGATCCGGCCGAGCATCGGCACGTAGGTCGCAGGCGGAACGGCGTCGCCGACCCCGGTCTCGTCGTAGGACGACTCCTCCGCCGAGCCCACTGCACGACGCCCGGCCATCACCTCGGGCAGGAACACCTCGAGCGCACGCGGCCGGTTGGGGTCACGGCGGACGAACCCCTTCTCCTCGAGGACCTTGAGCTGGTGGGCGACGCTCGAGGAGCTGGTCAGCCCGACCGCCTCCCCGATCTCGCGCATGCTCGGCGGGTAGCCGCGCCGCTCCATGAAGTCGCGCAGGTGCTCGAGGATGCGCTGCTGACGGGCGGTGAGCCCGGTCGCGTCCGCGGGACCGTCGGGGAGCTCGGAGACCGTGCCGCGATCGCCGTCACGAGGGGTAGCCATGGTGCGAACCGTAGTCCTGTGACGAGGCCGGATTCAAACATCTGTTCGAACGGGCGTGTCGCCGCGCGGATCGCCGAGGCGCGACACGCCCGTTCGAACAGGTGTTTGAAATCGTCGGCGGTGGGCCCTACCTTCGTACACATGTTCGATCGAACGCCTGATCGAACCTCGGCCCCACTGTCGGTGGTCACCTCTACAACTTGATCCAGCCAGCACCAGACCCAGACCCCAGACCCCAGGCCTCGCCCGAGGCCACTTCCCCAGGAGTCCCACATGACCACCATGACCCTCGACACGATGTTCAGCCCGCGTGCGGCCCGGCCGCGCTCGACGGTGCGGCTGACCCGCCGGGGCCGTGTGGTGGTTGTCGTGACCCTCCTGCTCGCGGCCTTCGCGGTCGGCGTCTTCGTGACCGCGGCCGGCTCCGTCGCGACCCAGCGCCCGGGCACCCCGGAGCCGACCCGGATCGTCCAGGTCGGCAGCGGTGACACGCTGTGGGGCATCGCCTCCGAGCTCGCCGACGGCGGCGACGTCCGGTCGATGATCGAGGAGATCAAGCAGCTCAACGCGCTCGACTCCAACGACCTGCAGGCCGGCCAGCGGTTGGTCGTCCCCGCCGACTGAGCAGCCACACCACACCAGACTTCGTCAGCCGCTTCGACCCCGGCTGGCGGGCCGGGGAAGACAGGGGCGGAGCCGTCGGCTCCGCCCCTGCGGTCCGTCCGGGCCCCTCATGCCCCCTGCAACCGCCTGTCACCATGGCCGCGTGGCTGGCTACTCCGGCACCCCGCTGGTGCGCAAGATCGGCATCAAGGACGACCACGTCGTGCTGCTCGACGGCGCACCCGCGGACCTCGCCCTCGGGGACACCGGTGCCGCCGAGATCGTGCGCCGGCTCCCTCCCTCTTCCCGAGGGCCGAGCCTCGACGTCACGCTGACCTTCCACACGTCGTACGCCGCCCTGGCCAAGCGGCTGCCGCAGCTCTTCGACCGCACGTCCACGGCCGGGATGGTGTGGGTCTGCTGGCCCAAGAAGGCCGCGCAGCGGTCGCCGCGCAACCCGCAGGGGCTGGTCAGCGACCTCGACGAGAACCGCGTGCGCGACCTCGGCCTCGAGCTCGGCTTCGTCGACGTGAAGGTGGCGGCGGTCGACGACACGTGGTCCGGGCTGAAGTTCGTCCGCCGGCTGGCCGACCGCTAGTGCCGATGCGATGAGGGTGGCCGGTCGTCGCGGTGCGGGTGCGCGGCGGGACCTTCGTGGCGGTGCGGGTGCGCGGCGGGACCTTCGTCGCGGTGCGGGTGTGCCGGCCGGCGGTTGTCTTCGAGGATCCCGACCCGGCGCAGCACCACGGTGAACAGCCACAGGCTCAGGAAGAGGCAGAGCACCGCACCGATCGACGCGGCGGCCAGGTAGGCCCACTTCTCGGAGTCCCCGCCGCGCGCCGAGCGCCCGAAGTGGATCGCGACCCAGACCAGGACACCCCAGCCGATCAGCGCCACGAACGCCGCGACGCCGAGGGCGACGACCTGTGGCCGGAGCGACCGCTTCGGCTTGGCCGCCCGCCGCGCTCCTCCGCGCGGCGAACCCGTCGGCGTGTCCTCGGTCCGTGCCACCGCGCCATTGTGACCGCCTGCCCGATGGCTGCGGAGGAGGCCACGCGGCCCGCTCCGGACCACTACTCTGAGGAGCGTGGCAGATGCGCCGCCGGTCAAGCAGTCGGCCGACCCGCAGCAACCACTGGGGCACCTCTCCCGGCTGGGGTCCGTCCTGGTGGTCGCATCCGGGATCGACCAGATCGCCGCCAGCCTGCTGTCCGGCCTGGCCGCCCTGCCCGCGGTACGCCGGGTCGGCTTCGCGCTGGCCGAGGGCGGCGGCCGCCGACTGCGGTTCACCTCGAGCGACCGGCTCGCGGACGGCGTCGTGGACTGGTGCCACATCGACGCCTACGACGACGTCCCCCTCACCCGGGTCGTGCGCACCGGCGAGCCGGTGATGGGCGACCTCGGGTCGCTGGACGAGCGCTACCCCGAGTTCGTGGCCGGCCAGCCGGACGAGGTGCGCGCCCTGGCCGCCGTGCCGCTGCCCGGCAACGGGTCGCCGATCGGTGGCCTGGTCGTCTACCTCGACGAGGAGTGGCCCTTCGACGACGCCCAGCGCGGGCTCCTCGAGGCCACCGCCCGCCGGGCTGCGGACGCCGTGCACCGGATCCGCGCCGGCGACGAGACCACCGACGAGCCGGACACCGACGAGCCGGACACCCGCGCCGACCGGATCGTCCTCAACAGCGACCCGCGGGCGGCCGGCGAGGCGCGCCGGTTCCTGCGGAGCTTCCTCGCCCACGCCGATGTGCCCGAGGAGCTGGTGGCCACCGCCGAGCTGTGTGTCTCCGAGCTCGTCACCAACGCGATCGTCCACACCGCGGGCCGCATCGAGGTCCGGGCCATCCTCGACGACCACCTCACGGTGGCGGTCAGGGACCGCGGCCGTGCGCTCGCCGACCCCGCCCCGGTCGACGACACCGACCTGCTCCGCGTGCACGGGCGTGGCCTGCAGCTGGTCGACGCGCTGGTCGACCGGTGGGGATCCGACAACGACGCTGCCGGGTCCACCGTCTGGTTCGCCCTCGCAGTCTCCTAGGTCAGCGTCTGGGGGCCGACCCCCCACATCGCCGCAACATGCCGGCTGTCGGTGCCGCAGCAGCCGCCGAGCACCCGCAGCGACGGCAGCTGGTCGCGCACGTCGCCCGCCGACGACACCAGCTGCGGCAGGTCGCCCGCGTCGAGCTCCTCCATCGCGTCTAGCTCCTCGTGGCTCATCGTGGAGGTGTTGGGACGCAGGAACACCAGCCGCTCCTGCCAGTCGCCGCCGTCGAGCGCGAGCGCCACGTGCGTGGGGTGCGCGCAGTTGACGCCGTACCACTCCGGGGAGGCCGCAGCGTCCACCTGCGCCACCGCGTCGCGCAGGCTGGTCCCGTCCGGCAGCCGACCGTCGGTCTCGACCGTGAACGACACCGCCACCGGCAGCCTCTCGGCGTGCGCTGCGCGGGCCACGCCGATGGCCTCGGCCGGCTCGGTCATCGTCATGACGTGGACGAGGTCCACCCCGGCCGCCCGGAACGACGCGATCTGCGCGGAGTGGTAGTCGGCAGCCTCGTCCGGGTCCGCTCCGCCCGCGACGTAGCCGTCGCCGCGTGGGCCTACGATCCCGCTCACCAGCACCTTGTCGGTGTCCGCGCGCTCGGTGACGCGGCGCACCAGGTCGACGGCGACGCGGTTGGCGCGGTCGAGGGCGGCCGCGTCGTAGCCGATCCTGGCTGCCCAGTCGGGGTTCGCGCGCCAGGTCGGTGTCTCCACCAGCAGACCGGCGCCGGCGGCAGCGGCGATCTCGGCGTACGCCGAGTAGTAGCTCTCGAGCAGCGCGGCGCCCGCGTCGTCCTCGACGAGCGGGAAGGCAGCGAACTCGGGAAGGTCAGCACCATGGTTGAAGATCAGGTCGGTCTCGAGGCCACCGTCGGTGACCCACCGGCCATCGTTGACTGTGTCCATGGCCCGATTTTTCCACCGCTGCGGGCCGCCGAACAGGCCCGTTCCGGCGCCGTCAGGAGGGCGCCGGCTGACGCGGACGCTCGCCGTTCAGCTGTTGGTCCACCTCGGCCGCGAGCACCGGACCGCACAGGGCGCCCAGCCGCTCGGGTGGGATGGGGCGGCTCAGCAGGTAGCCCTGGACCTCGTCGCAGCCGAGCCGGAACAGCTCGCGCAGCTGCTCCACGGTCTCGACGCCCTCGGCGACGACACGCAGACCGAAGCTGTGCGACATCGTGATGACCGCCTCCACCAGGGCGGTGCCCCCGGTCGACACGAACATGTCGGCCACGAACGACCGGTCGACCTTCAGCGAGTCCACCGGCAACCTGCGCAGCCGGTTCAGCGAGGAGTAGCCGGTGCCGAAGTCGTCGATCGAGATGCGGACCCCGAGCTCCCGCAGCCTCCAGAGCCGCTCGATCCCGGCCTGCGCGTCGCGCATGATCGCGCTCTCGGTGATCTCCAGCAGCAGCTGGCCGGGCTCGAGACCGTACTCGGCGAGGAGCCCGGTGACGGTGTCCACCAGTCCCGGCCGCTCGACCTGGCGCACCGAGAGGTTGACCGCGACCCACGAGGGCGGGTCCGCCAGCTCGGCCTGCCACTGCTTCATCTGGCGGCAGGCCTCGCGCAACATCCAGTCGCCGACCCGGTTGACCAGGCCGGTCTCCTCGGCCATCGGGATGAACGAGTCCGGGAGCAGCAGGCCACGCCGCGGGTGCTGCCAGCGCACCAGCGCCTCGACTCCGACGACCCGCCGGGACCCGAGGTCGATCAGGGGCTGGTAGTACGCCACCAGCTCGCCGTCCTCGATCCCACGACGCAGCTCGCGCTCGGTCTCGATGCGGTCGGTGAGCCGGATCCGGAGCGCCACGTCGAAGAGCTCCAGCACACCCTTGCCGCGCTCCTTGGCCCGGTACATCGCGAGGTCGGCGTCGGCCAGGAGCTTCTCCGCGGAGACGGTTGCGTCACTGGCCAGGGCGATCCCGATGCTGGCCGAGACGTAGGCCTCGGTGTCGCGGACCAGGAACGGCTCCTCGAGCTGGGCAAGGATCCGGTTCGCGAGCTCGACGGCCTCCTCGGGCGTGGCGGTCGCCGGACGCAGCACGACGAACTCGTCCCCGCTGAGCCGCGCGAGCGTGTCGTCCTCGCGCAGTGCTCCGGCGACGCGGTCGGCCACGGCGACGAGCACCCGGTCGCCGGCGTCGTGGCCGAGGCTGTCGTTGACGTTCTTGAACCGGTCGAGGTCGACGAAGAGCAGCGCGAGCGGTGTACCCGTGGCCCCGGTCTGCTCCAGCGCGGCCGAGAGCCGGTCGATCAGCAGCCCCCGGTTGGCCAGCCCGGTCAGAGGGTCGTGCATCGACCGGTGCTCGAGGTCGCGCTCCACGGCCTTGCGCAGCGTGATGTCCTGGATGAAGGCGTGGAAGACGACGTGGTCCCCGTCGTGCACGGCCCAGGCCGTCATCTCGATCGGGAACCGGCGCCCGGAGCGGTCGACGGCCTCGAGCTCGACCCGCTGGCCGAGCACGGAGCCGATGCAGTTGGGTGCGTGCCCGTCGTTCGTCGCGTGGCCGGCCTCGAGGTAGCGCTGGATGCCGCGCGTGTGCGCCTCGCGATCCTCGGGAGGGATGATGAGGTCGGCCAGCACCTCGCCGAGGACGTCCTCGCGGGTCCAGCCGAACTGCGTCTCGGCCTGCCGGTTCCACTCGGTGACCCGCCCCGAGGCGTCGAGGGAGATGAACGAGTCGTGCGCGGTGGCGATGATCTCGCGGTTGAGCTCCTCGTTGCGGCGCGAGGCCACGGCCGCGCGCTCGCGCTCCACGACCCGGCCCAGCTGCGCCCCGAGGATGCCCAGGACGGCGTCCAGCTCCGCGGCGTCGTCGAGCTGCCCGGCCCCGAAGAACTCCAGGGCACCGACCTCCTCGGTGCCGACCAGCACCGGGAAGGTCAGGACCGGCGCCAGGTCGATGTCGGCACCGGGGTGCGCGGCGTCCACAGCCGAGTCGACAGTCGAGTCCACAGCCGACTCCACGGAGACGGCCGGGTGCCAGACCGACGTCGGGCGCAGGGCCCCGGCTCCGTCGACGAGGTGGAGGCGGCCGACGGGCCAGCCGGTGAAGTCGCTGACGGCGGCCAGGGCCGCCGCCGCGGCCTCCTCGAGCGAGGCTGCCTCGTTGGCGGCGACCGCGACCCGCTGCACCATCGTGGCCAGGCCCGCTGCGCGGCGCAGCCCGGACTCCCCGTCATCCGCCGTCTGGCGCGGGGGGTGGACGAAGGCCTCCATGTGCACGCTCCCACCGTGAAAACCGTCGGCACAGGCTAGGCGGGATGAGAGGTGCGTGAGGCCGAATCGACGACATTCTGGGGCTGCCGGCCATCTGACATTTGTGGTGCTGGATCGACCACGTTCGGCCCTGCTCCCGCGCCGCACGCGTCCATAGCGTCGAGGTGTCGCCCAGACAGGGCGTCGGACGCAGGCGAGGAGAGCAGATGAGTCAGCTGATCGAAGAGCGGACCGAGCAGCGCATGCGCCGCTGGCGCGACGACTGGCCGGTCGCAGTGGTGGCCGCCGCAGCGGCCGCCGTGGTGTGGGTGCTGGCCACCCAGGTGGCCTCGGTGGACCTGGCCGTGCGGTCGGGGTCGGGCACGCAGCACGTCAACGTGGTCTCGGTGATCGTCACCGCGGTCGTCGTGGCGATGGCCGGCGCAGGGCTGTTGCGCTTCCTCGAGCGCCGGACCGCGCGCCCCCTGACGACCTGGACCGCGATCGCGTCGATCGTGTGGGCCCTGTCCCTGGTCGGACCGCTCGGCGCGCGCAGCGCGGCGGCCGGGCTCTGGCTGGCGGCCCTGCACGTGGTCGTGGGTGCGGTCGTCGTGGTCGGCCTGCGCCGGCGTACGACGCCCGCGTAGCGTGAACGTCGTGTGGAGCGGGCTCGGCTGCTCGTGGCGGCGGAACGCCTCGGTGCTCGTGTGGACCCCGATCCTGCTGATCGGTCCGGTGGTCGACCTGCACGGCTCCGCCGGAGCGGTGGCGTTCCAGGTCGCCTTGATCCTCGTGATCGCGGCCTCGGCCGTCGCCGTGGGGCTGACCGGCGGGCCGCCCTGGCGGTCGGTCGTGGCACCGGTCGCGCTGTCGACCATGGTCGCGGCCACGTTCGCCGGCGCGACCTACGGCCGGAGCCTGTGGCTGCCCACGTGGGTGCTGCTGGCCAACGCGCTGCCCGCGGTGCTGCGCGGTCGCTGGCTGCTCCTCGCCGTACCGGCCACCGGCGCAGCCTCCGCCTGGGCGGCGTGGACGGTCAGCCCGCACCAGGGCAGCCGGGTCTACACCGAGACGTTCGTCGTGCTGCTGGCCGGCGCGGCGAGCGCGGCGTTCTTCGCGCTCATCGACACCGTCGACGAGCTCCGGCGCACCCGGCAGGAGCTGGCCCGCGCCGCCGTGGCGGAGGAGCGTGAACGGTTCTCGCGCGACCTCCACGACCTGCTCGGCCACACCCTGTCGGTGATGGTCGTGAAGGCACAGGCCGTACGCCGCCTGGTCAGCCAGGACCCGGACGCGGCGATCGCGCACGCGGTCGACATCGAGCAGATCGGCCGGCGCGCGCTGACCGACGTGCGCCAGGCCGTCGACGCGATGCGCGCCCCGAACCTGAGCGAGGAGCTCGACGGGGCCAGGCGCGCCCTCGATGCCGCCGGGATCTCGACCACCGTCGAGCGGTCCGGCCCGGCGCCGGCCGGCCGGGCCGACGAGCTGCTGGCCTGGGTGGTGCGCGAGGGCGCGACCAACGTGCTGCGGCACTCGGGTGCGTCGGCGTGCCGGATCGCAGTGGCCGATGGCGAAGGCGAGATCCGGCTGACGATCGCCGACGACGGCGTGGGGGCACCGACGGCGCCCACGCTGCGGCTGGGCGGGCTCGAGGGGCTGCGCGACCGGCTCGCCGCGGTCGGGGGAGGGCTGGCGGTCGAGGGTCACGGCGAGGGCTTCCGGCTGGTGGCGACGGTGCCGGAGCGGGCCCCGTGACCGACCCCGTGTCCGGCCCCGTGTCCGGCGGCGCGACCGCCGCAGTGATCCGGGTGCTGCTCGCCGAGGACCAGGCGATGATGCGCGGCGCGCTCGCCGTCCTGCTCGACCTCGAGGACGACATCGAGGTGGTGGCCCAGGTCTCCGACGGGGCGGCGATCGTGCCGACCGCTCTCGACACCAGTCCCGACGTGGCGCTGCTCGACATCGAGCTGCCCGGGCTCTCCGGGATCGACGCGGCGCAGGCACTGGCAGCGGCGCTGCCGGCGTGCCGGGTGGTGATCGTGACGACCTTCGGCCGGCCCGGCTACCTGCAGCGGGCGATGGCGGCGGGAGCCGTGGGGTTCCTGGTCAAGGACGGGCCGGTGGAAGGGCTGGCCGACGCGATCCGGCAGGTCGCCGCCGGGGCCACCGTCATCGATCCCGAGCTCGCGGGGGCGGCCCTGCGCACCCCGCCCTGTCCGCTCACCGAGCGCGAGCGCGACGTGCTGGCGGCCGCCGAGGACGGCGCCACGGTGGCCGACATCGCCGGGCTTCTCCACCTCTCGGAGAGCACGGTCCGCAACTACCTCTCCGACGCCATCGGCAAGACCGGCACCCGCAACAAGACCGAGGCGGCGCTGCTCGCCCGGCGCAACGGCTGGCTGTGACGACACGCCGGTCCGGACCGGCGGATCTGGCCGTCGTACCACCTCTGACCTGCGCAAACACGTCAGTTGCGGCCCTGATCCAAATTGACCCGGACGGGCTCTTGCATGCCTCGTGGCCGCGACGTAGTCTCACCACTACATCTAGTAGTTACAACAATGTAGTTATCCACATCTAGTCCCCAGAGGGGGCAGGCCACTCCCCAGGCCGGATGCGGAAGACCCACACCGCGCTAGGTGTTTTACACAGGACGACGCTCGATTTCCACAACTCGCCCAGGGGTCTGTGAAGCGCGCCCGAACCGACCGTCCGAGGCTCAGAGAGGAGGACCGCGATGCACTGCCCGTTCTGCCGGCACTCCGACACCAAGGTCCTCGACTCCCGGGTCGCCGAGGACGGCTGCTCGATCCGTCGCCGGCGCTGCTGCCAGTCGTGCGAGCAGCGGTTCACCACTCTCGAGCTGATGCAGCTGACGGTGGTGAAGCGTTCCGGCGCCACCGAGGCCTTCGACCGTGAGAAGGCGATCGCCGGCGTTCGCAAGGCCTGCAAGGGCCGTCCGCTGACCGAGGACGACCTGGCCCGGCTCGGCCACGCCGTCGAGGACGCGCTGCGCGCCTCCGGGCAAGCCGAGTTCGCCTCCCACGAGATCGGGATGGCGATCCTCGAGCCGCTGCGCGAGCTCGACGAGGTCGCCTACCTCCGCTTCGCCGCGGTCTACAAGCAGTTCGAGACCGCGGAGGACTTCGAGATCGAGATCGAGAGCCTGCGCAAGCACCGCGCGGAGCAGCTGGCCGCCCTGATGGACGACCCGGCGCTCGAACCCACCTCAGCCGCCAGCGGCTGACCCCAGACCGCCCGGTACGTCGTGGGGAAGCGGCGTACCGGGCGCACCAAGTTCCACACCCACTAGATTCGACGACGCGGGACCAGGGAGACACGGCATGACCGAGACGGTGAGCGGGGCGAGCAAGGCCGGCAGCAAGGCCCACCCCGGGCTGAGCATCACCCGGCACTTCAGCACCGAGGGCGTGCACCCCTACGACGAGATCACCTGGGAGCGCCGCGACGTCGTCCAGACCAACTGGAAGACCGGCGAGACCGTCTTCGAGCAGCGCGGTGTGGAGTTCCCCGACTTCTGGTCGGTCAACGCCTCGACCATCGTCACGACCAAGTACTTCCGCGGCGCGGTCGGCACCGACGCCCGCGAGTCCAGCCTGCGCGAGCTCGTCGACCGCGTCGTCAAGACCTACCGCAAGGCCGGCGAGGACCACGGCTACTTCGCGACGCCGGCCGACGCCGAGGTATTCGAGCACGAGCTGACCTGGCTGCTCGTGCACCAGTACTTCTCGTTCAACTCCCCGGTCTGGTTCAACGTCGGCACCCCGTCGCCGCAGCAGGTCTCGGCCTGCTTCATCCTCTCCGTCGACGACTCGATGGACTCGATCCTCAACTGGTACAAGGAGGAGGGGTTCATCTTCAAGGGCGGCTCCGGCGCCGGCCTCAACCTCTCCCGCATCCGCTCCTCCAAGGAGCTGCTCTCCTCCGGCGGTACGGCGAGCGGCCCGGTCTCCTTCATGCGCGGCGCCGACGCCTCCGCGGGCACCATCAAGTCCGGCGGCGCCACCCGGCGCGCGGCCAAGATGGTCGTCCTCGACGTCGACCACCCCGACATCGAGGAGTTCGTGATGACCAAGGCGCGCGAGGAGGACAAGATCCGCGCGCTGCGTGACGCCGGCTTCGACATGGACCTCGGCGGCGCCGACATCACCTCGGTCCAATACCAGAACGCCAACAACTCGGTCCGCGTGAGCGACGAGTTCATGCGTGCGGTCGAGGACGGCACCGAGTTCGGCCTGCGGGCCCGCAAGACCGGCGAGGTGATCGAGAAGGTCGACGCCCGCGAGCTGTTCCGCAAGATCAGCCAGGCCGCGTGGGAGTGCGCCGACCCGGGGCTGCAGTACGACGACACGATCAACGACTGGCACACCAACCCCGAGACCGGCCGGATCACCGCGTCCAACCCGTGCTCGGAGTACATGTCGCTCGACAACTCCTCCTGCAACCTGGCCTCGCTCAACCTGCTGAAGTTCCTCAAGGATGACGACACCTTCGACGCCGAGCGGTTCGCCCAAGCCGTCGAGCTGATCATCACCGCGATGGACATCTCGATCTGCTTCGCCGACTTCCCGACCGAGGCGATCGGCAAGACCACCGTCGACTACCGCCAGCTCGGCATCGGCTACGCCAACCTCGGCGCCCTGCTGATGGCGATGGGGCTCGGCTACGACAGCGACGGCGGTCGCGCGATGGCCGCTGCAGTGACCTCGCTGATGACCGGCACGTCCTACCGCCGCTCCGCCGAGCTCGCCGCCGTCGTCGGCCCCTACAACGGCTACGCCCGCAATGCCGAGGCGCACCAGCGGGTGATGCGCAAGCACCAGGCCGCCAACGACACCGTCCGCACGCTCGCGATCGCGGACGCCCAGGTCCACAAGCTGGCCACCCAGGAGTGGGCCCAGGTGGTCGAGCTCGGCAGGACCAACGGCTTCCGCAACGCGCAGGCCTCGGTGCTCGCCCCGACCGGGACCATCGGCTTCATGATGGACTGCGACACCACCGGCATCGAGCCGGACTTCAGCCTGGTGAAGTTCAAGAAGCTCGTCGGCGGCGGCTCGATGCAGATCGTCAACCAGACCATCCCGCGGGCGCTGAAGAAGCTCGGCTACCAGCCCGAGCAGATCGAGGCGATCGTCGACTACATCTCCGAGCACGGCCACGTCATCGACGCGCCCGGTCTGCGCTTGGAGCACTACGAGGTCTTCGACACCGCGATGGGCGCCCGGGCCCTCAAGCCGATGGGCCATGTCCGGATGATGGCGGCCTGCCAGCCGTTCCTCTCCGGCGCGATCTCCAAGACGGTCAACCTCCCCGAGACCGCCACGGTCGAGGAGATCGAGGACGTCTTCCTCCAGTCGTGGAAGCTCGGCCTCAAGGCCACCGCGATCTACCGCGACAACTGCAAGGTGGGCCAGCCGCTCGCCGACGCCAAGTCCGACGCCTCCAAGAAGGACCAGGGCCTCCTGGCCTCCGACGACGCCGAGACCAAGGTCGTCGAGAAGATCGTCTACGCCCCGACCCGCAAGCGGCTGCCCAAGTCTCGCCAGTCGCGGACCACGTCGTTCACCGTCGGCGGTGCCGAGGGCTACATGACCTCCGGCGCCCACGACGACGGCGAGCTCGGCGAGGTCTTCCTCAAGCTCGGCAAGCAGGGCTCCACCCTGGCCGGCGTGATGGACGCGTTCTCGATCGCGGTCTCGATCGGCCTCCAGTACGGCGTCCCGCTGGAGACCTATGTCTCGAAGTTCACCAACCTCTCCTTCGAGCCCAACGGCCTGACCGACGACGCCGACATCCGGATGGCGAAGTCGATCATGGACTACATCTTCCGCCGGCTCGCCCTGGACTACCTGCCCTTCGAGTCCCGCCAGGCCCTCGGCGTCTTCTCCGCCGACGAGCGCCAGCGCTACCTCGAGACCGGTTCCTACGAGCCCCTCGAAGAGGTCGGCGCTGCGAGCGAGGTCATCGCCGACCCGACCCCGCCGGTCGAGCCTGTCGAGACCCCAGCAGCCAACGCAGCCTCCGAAGTGGTCGACGCCGAGGTCGTCGAGACCAAGGACACCCACGGCACCGAGCAGCGCGAGGTCCCGGCCGCGCCCGCCAAGCAGGCCCACACCTCCGCCGAGCTCCTCGAGCAGATCACCGGCAC
>NZ_DASUFR010000140.1:0-20249 GCF_036274455.1 Nocardioides sp.
GCATCCTCCCTAGACTTGACCGGTGCTCAGGCTCTACGACACCCAGACCCGCGAGGTCCGTGACTTCGTGCCCCTCGAGGAGGGGAAGGTCGGTCTGTACGTCTGCGGCCTGACCGTGCAGTCGGAGCCGCACGTGGGCCACGTGCGCTCGGCGGTGAACTTCGACGTGCTCCAGCGCTGGCTGCGCTACCGCGGCTACGACGTCACCTTCATCCGCAACACGACCGACATCGACGACAAGATCCTGGTCAAGGCCGCCGAGGAGGGCCGGCCCTGGTACAACCTCGCCTACGCGATGAAGCGCGAGCTCGACAAGGCCTACGCGGAGCTCAATGTCGCCCCGCCGACCTACGAGCCGGCCGCCACCGGCCACATCCCCGAGATGCTCGAGCTGATCATCCGGCTGGTGCAGAAGGGCCACGCCTACCCGGCCGAGGACGGCTCGGGCGACGTCTACTTCGATGTGCGGTCGTGGCCGGCGTACGGCGAGCTGACCCACCAGAGGATCGACGACATGGAGGCGGCCGAGGACGCCGACCCGCGCGGCAAGCGCGACCCGCGGGACTTCGCGCTCTGGAAGGGCTGGAAGAAGGAGTCCGAGCCGGAGACCGCCGCGTGGCCCAGCCCGTGGGGGCCGGGGCGGCCGGGTTGGCACATCGAGTGCTCGGCGATGGCGGGGAAGTACCTCGGCACCGCCTTCGACATCCACGGCGGCGGCGTCGACCTGCGCTTCCCGCACCACGAGAACGAGCAGGCGCAGTCGCGCGCGGCCGGCCACCGGTTCGCGTCGTACTGGATGCACAACGCCTGGATCACCACCGCCGGGGAGAAGATGAGCAAGTCACTCGGCAACAGCCTGCTCATCCCCGAGGTGCTCAAGCGGGTCCGGGGCATCGAGCTGCGCTACTACCTCGTGGCCGCCCACTACCGCAGCCACGTCGAGTTCTCCTTCGACGCCCTCGAGGAGGCGGCGGCGGGGTTCCGGCGGATCGAGAACTTCCTCGAGCGGGCGGGCACCACCGAGAGGGGCGAGATCCCCGAGCCGTTCGCTGCGGCGATGGATGACGACCTCGGTACGCCGGCCGCGGTCGCGGTCCTCTACGACGCTGTGCGCGAGGGGAACCGGCAGCTGGCTGCGGGGGAGGACGCAACGGGTACCGCCACGACCGTGCGCGCGATGCTCGACGTCCTCGGCCTCGACCCGGCCGACCCGGCCTGGCCCTCCAGCGGCGGGGCCGACACCAAGCTGACCGAGGCGGTGGACGCCCTGGTCAAGGGGCTGCTCGAGCGGCGCGAGGAGGCGCGGAAGGCCAAGGACTTCGCCGCCGCCGACACGATCCGCGACCAGATCAAGGCCGCCGGCATCGAGGTCGAGGACACCCCCACCGGACCGAAGTGGAGCCTGTCGTGACCACCGCCGTCGGGATAGTCCGTGACGAAATGGTTGTGGAGAACGGTGTTCGGCCCACCATTTCGTCACGGACTATCGCGCGGGGGGCGGCGTAGATGGCCGGCAACAGCCAGCGCAAGGGCTCGGTCCGCAAGACCACCAAGAAGCCGACGGCGGGATCCGGCGGCCGGGTGCGGCGCGGGCTCGAGGGCAAGGGGCCGACCCCGAAGGCCAAGGACCGCCCCAACCACAAGGCCTACAAGGCGGCCCAGCGCGCCCAGACGTCGCAGCCGGGCCGCCCCAAGCGGCGGCCCACCGGTGACGCGGAGTGGGTGGCCGGCCGCAACAGCGTGGTCGAGGCGCTCCGCGAGGGCGTGCCCGCCACCACGGTCTACGTCGCCGAGGGTGCCGAGCGCGACGGCCGGCTGCGCGAGGCCTTCCGGCTCGCGGCCGAGCGGGGGATCAGCCTGCTCGAGGTGACCAAGAACGAGCTCGACCGGATGACCGGCGGTGCGGTGCACCAGGGGCTGGCCGCGCGGATCCCGCCCTACGACTACGCCCACCCCGACGACCTCCTCGAGCAGGCGCGCGAAGCCGGTGAGCAGCCGCTCGTGGTCGCCCTCGACCAGGTCACCGACCCCCGCAACCTCGGCGCGGTGGTGCGCAGCGCGGCCGCCTTCGGGGCGCACGGCGTGGTGGTGCCCGAGCGCCGGGCCGCGGGCATGACCGCGGCTGCCTGGAAGACCAGCGCCGGCGCCGCCGCCCGCACGCCGGTGGCCCAGGCGGTCAACCTGGTCCGGCAGCTGAAGAGCTACCAGGACGCCGGCTGCATGGTGGTCGGGCTGGCGGCGGACGGCGAGGTGTCCCTGCCCGACCTCGACCTCGCCGAGGGGCCCCTGGTGCTCGTCGTCGGCTCCGAGGGGGAGGGGCTGTCCCGGCTCGTGGCCGAGACCTGCGACCAGCTCGTGTCGATCCCGATGGCCAACCGTGTGGAGTCCCTCAACGCCGGTGTCGCGGCTTCGGTCGCTCTCTACGCGGTGGCGCAAGCGCGCGCCTGAGATCGTGGACGTCAGGCTCCGCCGGGCCCTGGACGGGACGGTGTACCTCCTTTGCTGGGTGCTGTTCACCCTGGCCGCGGCCGCGGTGATCTTCTTCAACAGCAGCCGGGAGACCACCCTGGCCAGCCACGACGCGGTGATCCGGCCCGACCTCTCCGGCCACGTGGTCCTGCTGACCGGGCCGGTGCTGCCCGACGTGCGCGTGCCGACCAACGAGCGGATCGGCGTCTCGGTCACCCTCGGCAAGACCGACGCGCCGAGCACGTCCGCGCTGATCGACCGCTACGCGCTGATCGCCAGCCAGCCCGAGGGCCCCGAGGCCCGCGTCCGGGAGGTGCTCGGCGACATGATGGTCGACTCGCTCGTGCGCGGCGCCGCGCTGGGCCTGGTGCCGATCGTGGTCTGGCTGCTCGTCGGCGCGCATCGGCGCCGGGCCCTCTTCGCGCGACCGCGCAAGCGGCGCCGGTCGATCGCGCTCGTGCTGTCGCTGGCCGTCATCGGCGTCGTCGTCGCGCAGCCCTGGAGCGACGACGTCGAGACCCTGGACCGCGAGGAGTCCTGGCAGCCGCTCGCGACCTTCCTCGGTCCCGACGTGCCGCTCCCGGAGGAGCTCGACGGGGTCCAGGTCCGCGGCGACGTGACGACGAGCCAGACCCGGCGGCTGATCGAGAGCGCGATCGGCACCTACGACGAGGGCAAGACCTTCTACCGCGACGCGGCGGAGTCGGCCGCCGACCTCCAGCTGCACCAGCCGGAGGAGGGCCAGACGGCGGTGCTGTTCATCTCGGACCGGCACGACAACATCGGCATGGATCGCGTGGCCCGCGCGGTCGGCGATGCCGGCGATGCGCAGGCCGTCTTCGACGGCGGCGACGACACGTCGACCGGGAGCACGTGGGAGGCGTTCTCGCTCGACTCGCTGGACGCGGCCTTCGACGACGGGCCGTACGCCGACAGCAAGTGGGCGGTGACCGGCAACCACGACCACGGCGCGTTCGTCGGGAAGTACCTCGGCGACCACGGCTGGACGATGCTCGACGGCGAGGCGGTCGACGGCCCGGCCGGCGTACGGCTCCTGGGCGTCGGCGACCCGCGCTCGAGCGGCCTCGGCAGCTGGCGCGACGAGACCGGGCTCAGCTTCGACGAGGTGGCCGACCGGCTGGCCGACGCTGCGTGCAAGGCGGACGAGGACGGCGACCGGATCACCACGATCCTGGTCCACGACGCCAACATGGGCGATGAGGCGCTCGAGCGCGGGTGCACCGACCTGGTCATCGGCGGCCACCTCCACGTGCAGAGCGGGCCGACCGAGGTGACCGGCGCGAACGGCGCGGTCGGCTACAGCTACACCACCGGCACCGCCGGCGGCGCGGCGTACGCCATCGCCGTCGGTGCGGCGATCCGGCGACCGGCCGGCATCACGGTGATCACCTACGCCGACGGCCACCCGGTCGGCGTCCAGCCGGTCACCCTCGACACCACCGGCGTGTTCACGGTCGGCGACTACGTGCCGCTGACTCCCTCGAACCCCTCCTGACCGGCCGGTCCCGAAATCAGGCGTGACCGCCGTCACCTCTGCCGTACTTCGTCGTTGGGTCACTGATACGTGTTCTAGTTCCGCGCCTGGAGGGATCCCCGTGCCCCGTGTCGCTGTGCGCCCGCGTGCGGTCCGTGTCCTGTGCCTGGTCACCGGTGCCGCGCTCGCCCTCGGCCTCGCGGCCTGCGGCTCCCAGCTCGACCCGGACCAGGTGGCCGACGCCAACGGCGGCACCGCGGCAAACCTCCAGGCCGGCGGCGACGTCGTGCCGGGCGCCGGCTCGGGCAGCGGCACCACGACCACCGGCGGTGGCACGACGACGTCCGGAGGCACGTCCGCGGCCAGCGGTACGCCGGCCGCCGGCGGCACCGGCACGACCGGCTCCACCGGTGGCGGCTCGTCCACCGCCGGCGGTGGCGGCGACGCGGCGAGCTCCGGCGGCGGGCACGGTGGCGGTGGCCACGGCGGTCCGGGTGGCGCCCCGGTGAGCTGTGACGGCTTCAAGACCGGCCCCGGCGTCACCGACTCCGAGATCACCATCGGCAACTCCTCCGACATCTCCGGTCCCGTGCCGGGGCTGTTCGAGTCCTCCCAGGACGCGGTGAAGGCCTACGTCGCCTACTTCAACTCCACCAGCGACATCTGCGGTCGCAAGCTGAGGCTGGTCACCTACGACAGCCGCACCGACGCCGGCGCCGACCAGCAGAACTACGCCAAGGGTTGCGACGAGGTCTTCGCGATGGTCGGCTCGATGTCGGCCTTCGACTCCGGCGGGGCGTCGACCGCGCAGTCCTGCGGGCTGCCCGACATCCGCTCCGCCTCGGTGACCAAGGACCGGAACGACTGCACGACCTGCTTCCCGGCGCAGTCGATCGACACCGGTGAGTTCGAGAACGCCCCCGCTGAGTTCGTGAAGAAGAACTACCCGCAGGACGTCGGCCACGCCGCGATGCTCTACATCAACGCCGGCGCCGGTGCCGAGAACGGTCCGGTCGAGGCCAGCGCGATGACCAAGCAGGGGCTTCACTTCGACGTGGTCCAGGGCATCGACGTCTCGGAGTTCAACTACGCGCCGTACGCCCAGGCGCTCAAGGACAAGGGCGTCAAGGTGGTCTTCTGGGTCGGCAACGAGCAGTACTCCGTGCGGCTGGCCCAGGCCATGCAGCAGGTCGGCTACAAGCCCGATCTCTACCTCCGCGACCCCACCGACTACGTCCCGGACTTCGTCAGCTCCGGCGGGAGCGCCGTCGACGGGACCGTGGTCTTCCTCAACTTCGTACCGTTCGAGGAGGCCGGCTCCAACCAGGAGATGCAGCTCTACCTGAGCTGGCTCCAGCAAGTGAGCCCGGGCGCGGACCCGACCATGTTCGGGGTGTTCTCGTGGTCGGCGGCGAAGCTGTTCGTCGAGAAGGCGGCCGGCCTCGGCGGGGGCCTGGACCGGGCCACCCTGGTCGACGCGCTGAAGAAGACCGACAACTGGACCGCCGGCGGGATGACCGCGCCGCAGCACGTCGGGTCGAAGCGGACCGGTGACTGCTGGCGGTTCATCCAGCTCGACAGCGGGGTGTGGAAGCCGGTGGGCAGCGCCAAGTACACCTGTGCCGGCACCACGAACGGCGGATAGGCATGAGCTCGTTCATCGCCTACACCCTCTTCGGGCTGTTCTCCGGGGCGGCGTACGCGATCGCGGCCAGCGGCCTGGTGCTGACCTACAGCACCACCCGCGTCTTCAACATCGCGCACGGCGCCCTCGGGATGGTGCTGTCGTTCGTGTTCTGGGACTTCAGCGTCCGGCAGGGGATGCCCACGCTCCTCGCCCTCGCGCTGGTGCTCCTCGTGGTCGCCCCGGCGATCGGGTGGTTCATCGCCCGGTTCGTCGCCCGCGACCTCGGTGACGCCCCGGCCAGCGTCTCGCTCGTGGTCACCGTCGCGCTGCTGGTCATGTGCATCGGGGTCGCGACCCAGGTCTGGCCCCAGGAGTCCCGCACGATCCTCCCGTTCTTCGCCGGACGCACCTTCGGCATCGGCAGCGCGACGATCACCGCCCACCAGGTGATCACGATCCTCGCGTCCGTCGTGGTCGCGACCGGGCTCTACGTGCTGCTCACCCGCACCCGGATCGGCACCGCGATGCGTGCCTCGGTCGACAACCCCGAGCTGCTCCGGCTGTTCGGCGGCAAGCCCGAGCAGGTGGCCGCGCTCGCGTGGATGATCGGCGTCTCGCTGGCCGGCCTGGCGGGCATCCTGCTGGTCTCGACGGTCGGCCTGGACTACTACGCCCTCACGCTCCTTGTCATCAACGCCTACGCCGCGGCGATGCTGGGCCGGCTCACCAACCTGCCGCTGACCTTCCTCGGCGCGATGGGGCTCGGGCTGCTGACGTCGTACTTCCCGGGCTACGTGCACCTCGACGGCTTCCTCGCCCAGGTCCAGACCGTGCTGCCGGCGCTGTTCCTGTTCGCCGTGGTCGTCGCGCTGCCGCAGGCCCAGCTGCGCATCGGACAGGTCAAGGGCATCGTGTCCGCGCCGCTGCCGTCCCCGAGACGGACCATGGGCTGGAGCGCCGCACTGCTGCTGCTCGTGGCCCTGCTGGCCGGCGCCCTGTCCGAGGCGAACCTGCTCGTCGTCGGGCGGGCGGCGGCGTTCGGGATCGTGATGCTCTCGATGGTGCTGCTCACCGGGTACGGCGGCCACATCTCGCTGGCCCAGCTCGCCTTCGCCGGCGTCGGGGCGCTCACCTACGCCAAGCTCGGCGAGCCGACCCTCGCCGGGCTGGCGGTCTCGGTGCTCGTCTCGGCGGCGGTCGGGGCGCTGGTCGCCCTCCCGGTGCTGCGGCTGACCGGGCTCTATCTGGCCCTGGCCACCCTGGCCTTCGCCTCGATCATGGACAAGGTCGTCTTCCAGGCCGACTGGGCGTTCGGGTTCAACGGGCTGCTCCCGGCCGGCCGGCTCTCGTTCCTGGGACACTCGGTGAGCTCGACCGGTGCCTACGTGGTCGTGATGACGCTCTTCCTGGTGCTCGTCGCGTGGGCGGTGCTCGTGCTGCGCCGAGGTGTGGTGGGCCGGCTGCTCATCGCGACGCGCGACAGCGCAGCGGCCTGCGGCACCCTCGGCCTCGACGTGCGCTGGTTCCGGGTCGGGCTCTTCGCGCTCTCGGCCGGGATGGCGGGGCTCGGCGGAGCGCTCTACGCGGGGCTCCGCCAGAACATCGGCTCCGGCGACTTCATCTACTTCAACAGCCTCCTGCTCCTGCTCTTCGCCGTCGTCGCAGGGGTGACGTCGGTGTCGGGAGCCGTGCTCGGCGGCATCGGCCTGACGGCGCTGCCCGAGCTGCAGTCGAGCTACCCGTCGGTGGCCGGGATGTTCTTCGTGGCGATCGCCGTCTTCGCGATCCTGCTGGCCAAGGAGCCGAACGGCATCGCCGGCCACCTGTTCCGCCTCGGCCGGTGGGCGCAGGACCGGGTGGCGCCGCGGATCCGCGCCAACCTGCCGAGGCTGCCCGGCGCCGGCGGCGAGGACGACCTGGCATCGGAGTCGGAAGGGGTGGCCCATGCGCACTGAGCCGCTGCTCGTCGTGGACGACGTGGTCGTCAGGTTCGGCGGCGTCACGGCGGTCGACCACGCGTCGTTCGTCGCCCGGTCCGGCCGGGTGACCGGGCTGATCGGCCCCAACGGCGCCGGCAAGACGACCTGCTTCAACGTGATCAGCGGGCTGCAGAAGCCGACCAGCGGCCGGGTCCGCTTCGGCGGCCGCACCATCTCGCACACGCCGGTGCACCGCCGGGCCCGGCGAGGGATCGGTCGCACGTTCCAACGGCTCGAGGCCTTCGGCTCCCTGACCGTCGGTGACAACGTCCGGGTCGCCCGCGACATCCGGGCGGGGCTGCTCGGGGCGGTCCGGCCGTCGCGGGGGGACGTCGGGGGGCTGCTGGAGCGGGTCGGCATCGCGGCGTACGCCGACGAGCGCGCCGACTCCGTCCCAACGGGAGTGGCGCGGCTGCTCGAGCTCGCCCGCTGCCTGGCCGGGGACCCGAAGCTGCTGCTGCTCGACGAGCCGTCGTCGGGCCAGGACGAGACCGAGACCGAGGCGTTCGGTGTGCTGCTCCGCGACCTGGCGGCCGAGGGCCGCGGCATCCTGATGGTCGAGCACGACATGGACCTCGTGATGTCGGTCTGCGACGAGCTCCACGTCCTCGACTTCGGCGAGGTGATCGCGACCGGCACGCCGGCCGAGATCCGCAGCGACCCCGCGGTCCAGCGGGCCTACCTCGGCTACTCCGACGCCGGCAGCGAGACCCGGACCGACCTGCAGCCGGTCGAGACGACAGCGGTCATCCCGGCGGTGACCCCATCCACCCCACGAAACTCCGCGGAGGGAGCGCTCCGCGCGATGAGCACCGACTTCCACGGGGACCCCGGAGGGACGTCATGAGCGTCCCGATCCTCGAGGTGTGCGACGTGCACGCGGCGTACGGCCGGATCGAGGTGCTGCGCGGCGTCGACCTGTCGGTCCCGAAGGGTGCGGTGCTGGCGCTGCTCGGGCCCAACGGCGCCGGCAAGTCCACGCTGACCCGGGTCATCTCGGGCCAGAAGAAGCCGACCTCCGGCGACGTCCACCTCGGCGGCGTCGACGTCCGCGACGTCCGGCCCGAGGAGCTGGCCCGGGTCGGGCTCTGCACGGTCCCCGAGGGCCGGTCGGTCTTCGCGAACCTCACCGTCGAGGAGAACCTGCTCCTGATGTCGTACGCCGGGGTGCCGGCACCCGCCGTCCTCGACACGGCGTTCTCCTACTTCCCGCGGCTGCACGAGCGCCGCCACCAGCTGGCCGGGACGATGTCCGGCGGGGAGCAGCAGATGCTGGCCATGTCGCGGGCCCTGGCCAGCGACCCGGCGCTGCTGATCCTCGACGAGCTGTCGATGGGGCTCGCGCCACTGATCGTCGACGAGCTCTACGAGACCGTGGCGCGGATCGCGAGCAGCGGCGTCTCGATCCTGTGCATCGAGCAGTTCGCCCGGACCGCGCTGCGGGTGGCCGACTACGCAGCGGTGATGAGCGGTGGCCGGGTCGTCGCGACCGGTGAGCCTGCCGAGATCCTGCGGTCGATGTCCGACGTCATCCTCGGAGGCGCAGCATGAAAGCCCAGCTCATCCCGCTCGCGGCCGCAGGCCTCGCCGCGACGTCCCTGTCGCTCGCGAGCGCACCCGCCCGCGCGGACGGCTCGCCCGCGCCGGCGGGTGCCTACAGCGGCTACAGCGCGAGCGGCATCGCCACGCCGGTCAAGATCGAGGTCTTCGAGCCGACCATCCCGCTCCCCACGACACCGCAGGGCGAGTTCGACCTGGGCTACGCCAAGGTCAGGTCCAACTCGGCGGGCACCAGCGGCCGGGCCAGCTTCATGTGGCCGGGCGACGCGATCGGCGAGGGGCTCAAGACCTTCTTCTCCGAGCTCGGCCTGCCGACTGAGCCGGTCGAGAACGGATACCCCGTGCAGGTGAACTCGGAGTACCCCTCCGGCACGACCAGGCAGCGCAGCACCCCCCTCCCCGGCACCTCGATGTCCACCGAGTCGGGCGAGGACAGGTCTCGCGCCACGGTCGGCTTCTCCACCGACTGCAACGCCGGCGACGGCGCCGGTGACGACTCCGGCGACCCCGACAGCGGTGGGAGCGTCGTGCCCGGGCTGCCCGTCCCCCTGCTCGACAACCTCGACGACATCCTCGGGCTGCTCGGGCTCGGTGGCCAGCAGGCGCCGACATCCCCCCGCAGCAGCGCGCCGGCCACACCAGCCGGCGGTGGGAGCAGCGAGCAGCCGGACTCGGGCTCGACCGAGGTCTGCCCGCTTCCTTCGGCGCTGTCCGCGCTGGTCGACGTCAACGGCTACGTCGCGGACAGCCAGTCGGTCTCCGACGGCACGACGGTGCAGGCGATCTCCCGATCGGCGCTCGGCGAGGTCCGGCTGCTCGGCGGCGTCGTCACGATGTCCGGCATCTCCTCCAGCGTCGTCTCCGCCAGCGACGGCACCACCGGCCGGTCCCAGGGCCGGGCCGACTACGGGACCATGACCATCGCCGGCCAGACCTTCGGTGTCGGTCCGGAGGGGTTCACCGCGGCCGGCCGGTCCGGCCCGATCCCGGCGCTGCCCGACGACCCGACCGCGGCCCTGGCGGCCCTCGGCATCACCGTGCAGGTGCCCGAGCCGGCGTACAAGGCCGACGGCGACAAGGCCTCCGGCACCGTCGAGGGGATGGTCGTCACCATCGACCTCAAGACGCTCAAGCCGGCGCTCTCCCAGATCAACCTCGGCCCGATCCTCGCCCAGGTCCCGTTCCCGCCGCAGGCGGCGCCGCTCAAGAGCCTGCTCGGCGCGATCGGCAACCTGTCGCCCAGGATCGTGCTGCACCTCGGCTACGCGACCTCGGCGGTCGACACCGTGCAGCCGATCAAGATCCCTGCGACGGTGCCCGACAACGACCCGACCGGCAGCCCGACCGAGGACCCCGGCGGCAGCGCGACCGGCGGCGCCACGGGTGGCGGCGCCGTACCCGGTGGTGGCGGTGGCCTGCCGCCAGTAGGCGGCGCGGCTGGTGGCACCGACGGCGGCGCCGGCACCGACACCGCTGGCGGCCTGTCGCCTGCATCGGCGAGCCCCGGGCTGCCACCCCTCTTCTCGATCCCCGGACTGCTGCTCTGTGCCGGGCTCGGTGGCGCCCTGCTGGCGGGCAGCTATGTGCGCCGGCTCGGCGCCCTGGTCCTCGGCGCCGGCGGCGCCTGCGCGCACGGCCTCGAGTCCGGCCTGCCCGACCTCCGAAAGGTGCAGTGATGACCACGATGTCCAGTCCCGCCCCGGCCAGCGGCTCCCGCCTGGGCGCCGGCACCACCGCCCTCCCACGGGCCGGGCGCAGCGGCAGCGGTGCCGCGCCGCTCAAGAACGACAGCTCCCGCCTGTTCCAGAGCGCGCTGTTCTGGGTGGGGGCCGCGCTGCTCCCGCTCGGTCTCGTCGTGATCCTGCTGGGCTGGTACGGCGTCGCGAACACGCCGTTCGGCTACGACCAGCAGTCCTACATGATCTCCGGCGGCTTCGGCGGGCTCGCACTCACCTTCGTCGGCGGGTTCCTCTACTTCGGGTCCTGGCTGGCCCGGATCGCGGAGGACAACCGCGAGGCATCCCGCCGGCTCGCGGACACGCTGCTGGTGCTGGCCGACGTCACCTCGCGCTCGGCGGCACTCACCGACCAGGGTGTCGACGCCGCCGCGATCCCGGTGACCGCCGGCGAGGGCACGACCATCCACCGTCGTGACTGCCCGCTCGTCGCGCACCGCGAGGACCTGAGGCCGGTGGGCGAGCACCAGCAGGACCTGGTGGCCTGTCGGGTCTGCAGGCCCTGAGCCCGGGGGAGCGCGTGGGCCGCCGTCGTTCTGCCGGCGGCGCTCACGCGTCCGGGGTCACCGTGGCGGGCGACGCCGTGATCGCCTCGTCCGGCTTCTTCTTCAGCACGGTGTCGATGTAGTCGGCCGCGGCGTCGAACAGGTCGATGTCGTGCCCGGCGCGCTCGGCGAGGTACCACCGGTGCTGCAGCACCTCGTGGAAGACCTCGGCGGGCTCGAGCTTGCCTGCCGCCTCGGCCGGGATCATCGCGATGATCGGCTCGTAGCCCTCGTCCAGCCATCGGTTCGCGACGAGGTGGCGGTCCTCGCGGCCGAGGTTGCGGTAGGCCGTGAACGACGCGATGTCGTTGAGCAGCCGCCGCGCCTGGTCGTCCTCGACGTGGAGGCCGGTCAGCCCCTGCAGCTCGCGCTGGTGGTGGCCGGCCTCGACGACCTTCGGCTGGATCCGGACCCGGTCGCCGTCGAAGTCGGTGACGATGTCGAGCTCGTCGACGTCGAACCCGAGGTCGTTGAGCCGCTCGATGCGCTGCTCGATCCGCCACATCTCGGCAGCGGAGAACTCCTCCTCGGCGGTCAGCTCCTTCCACAACGCCCGGTAGCGCGTCGAGAGCAGCTCGACGATGTCGGCGGCCTCGACCTCGTAGCTGAGCGATTCGCTGGCCTGCAGGTCGAGCAGCTCGGCGAAGACGTTCTCGGTGGCGATCGTGAGGTCGTACTCGCGCATCGAGCTCGACAGGCTGGGGCGCAGCTCGCCGGTCTCCGCGTCGACCAGGTAGGCCGCGAAGCCGCCGGCGCTGCGGCGGAAGAGCACGTTGGACAGCGACACGTCGCCCCAGAAGAAGTCCGCGAGGTGCAGCCGGACCAACAGCACGACCAGCGCGTCGATCAGTGACGGCAGGCTGTCGTGGGAGAGCCCGTGGCTGAACAGGCTGCGGTAGGGCAGAGAGAACCGCAGGTGCTCGGTCAGCAACGCCGTCGGCAGCTCCTCTCCATCGACGTCGACCCGGCCGGTCACCACGCCCTGTGGCACCACGGCGGGCAGGTTGAGTCGCTGGAGGTCGCGGAGCAGGCGGTACTCGCGGAACGCGATGTCCTCCACGGTCTCCTTCACGGCGAACACCCGGTCCCCGAGCCGCACGATCCGCACGACGTGGCGGGAGAGGCCGCGGGGGAGCGGTACGACGTATGGCTCGCCCCACTCCTCGAGCGGGACCGACCAGGGCAGCGTGATTATCGCCGGATCCGGCCGGCTCGCGACGATCCGCAGGGCCATGGGCAACAGGCTAGATGCGGTCGGCACCGGGCGGTCCCAGCCCCGGCTCACCTGGCTTCGAGGCTCGGCGCTGGGGCGCCTCGCACCTCAGCCACCGTCGGTGCCCCTTCGCTCATCGAGCCTGGCGAGATGTCCGCAGCGATGGCACCTGCTGGCCCGTCGCTCATCGAGCTGTCGAGACTTCCGCAACGAAGGCATCTGCTGGCCGTTCGCTCATCGAGCCTGTCGAGATGTCCGCAACGTAGGCATCTGCTGGCCCTTCGCTCATCGAGCCTGTCGAGATGTCCGCAACGTAGGCATCTGCTGGCCCGTCGGTGGCTGAGGTGCGAGGCCGTCCACGGCCGAGCCTCGAAGCCTCCGCAGGGTAGGCACCCGCGCAAGTCTCAGCCCGGGGGTCGCCTGGCTTCGAGGCTCGGCGCTGGGGCGCCTCGCACCTCAGCCACCGTCGGTGGTCTCGGCGCTGGGGCGGCGCACCTCAGCCACCGTGCTGGATCACCATGGCTTGCGGTCGGGGTCGAGCAGGACCGCGCCGGGGCCGCGCTCGGCCAGGTCGTCGCCGGGGTTGGTGAGTGCGCACGACTTCAGCGAGAGGCACCCGCAGCCGATGCAGCTGTCCAGTCGGTCGCGGAGGAGCTCGATCCGGCGGATCTGGTCGTCGAGCCGCGGCCGCCAGTCCCGGCTGAGCCGGTGCCAGTCGGCCTTGGTCGGCGTACGCCCGTCCGGGAGGGTCGCGAGCGCCGACCCGATCTCCTCCAGGCTCAGCCCGATGCGCTGGGCGGTCCGGATGAACGCCACCCGGCGCAGCGTCGACTGCGCGTAGCGGCGCTGGTTGCCGGTCGTGCGCCTCGACGAGATCAGGCCGCGGCTCTCGTAGAACCGGATCGCCGAGGTCGCCACCCCCGAGCGCTCCGACAGCTGGCCGATGGTCAGGGCAGTCATGAGTTCAACATTACTCGAAGTTGCCGACGAACTAGAACACGTTCTAGTCTGCGCCGGTGACCGACCCGCGCACCGTCGTCATCACCGGCGCCGCCTCCGGCATCGGCCACGCCACCGCGGAGCTGTTCCGCGACCTCGGCGACACGGTCTTCGGCCTGGACATCCGGCCGACCGTCCCTGAGGGGGTGACGTACGTCGAGTGCGACGTCGGCACCAAGGAGTCGGTGGACGCGGCCGTGGTGACGTGTGCGGGGCAGGGTCGCATCGACGTGCTGGCCAACGTCGCGGGCATCGTGCAGTTCGGGCGGTTCGACGCCATCTCCGAGGAGGAGTTCGACCGGGTGCACGCGGTCGACCTCAAGGGACCGTTCTTCCTGATCCAGGCGGCGCTGCCGCACATCCGGGAGGCCAGGGGCAACATCGTCAACGTCTCGTCGGTGGCCGGCAACAAGGCGCAGGGCTACTCCGCGGCGTACTCCGCGGCCAAGGGAGGGCTCACGATGCTGACGCGCGCCCTCGCCCTGGAGCTGGCGCCGGAGGGGATCCGGGTCAACGCCGTGTGTCCCGGCACCGTGGACACGCCGCTCGTGGAGCACGTGGCCGCCAACTTCCCGCCGGACCTCGACCCGCGGGTGGTGGACCGGCTGATGATGATGCTCCCGGGCAAGGCGATCACGCCGGCCGAGATCGGCCAGTCGATCGTCTACCTGGCCTCGCCGGCGGCGCGGATGATCACCGGGACGGTGCTGGCCTTCGACGGCGGGATGAGCTAGGTCCGTTTTGGATGGGGTGCCCACCGCCGGCACCGGTGGGGGCGAGGTGGACCTCGTCCTTCGGCATCTACGATGTGCGGCACCCCCGCCGGTGTAGCTCAGTTGGTAGAGCGTTGCTCTTGTAAAGCAAATGTCGCAGGTTCGATCCCTGTCACCGGCTCTCTGTCACCGGCTCTCCGCTCCCGTCTCGAAACCGTGCAGCCACGGTGGCTGAGGTGCGAGGCCGTTCACGGCCGAGCCTCGAAGCCTCCGCAGCGATGGCACCCGGGCAAGTCCCAGCCGCGGCTCACCCGGCTTCGAGGCTCGGCGCTGGCGCGCCTTGCACCTCAGCCACCGTGCTGGTCGAGCCTGTCGAGATCTCCGCAGCGGACGGCTGGGACACTGTGCGGCGTGACGTCGCCCACCGGTCCGCTCGTCGAGCTCGCGCAGGTGTGCGGCGTGATGACGGAGTACGTCGACTGGCGCGGTCAGCAGGTCCGGGTGAGCGCGGAGACCATCGAGGCCGTGCTGCGGGCGATGGACGTCGACACGATCGACCCGGAGGCCGCCCGGGCGCGCAAGGAGCACGAGCCGTGGCTTCGGATGTTGCCGCCGACCGTCGTGACGATCCAGGGGCAGCCGCACTGGGTGCCGGTGCACGTCACGCACGGCGACCCCGTCGAGGTCTGGGTCGAGCTCGAGGACGGCGCGGTGCGGCACGTCCAGCAGGTCGACCACTGGGTCGAGCCCCGCGAGATCGACGGCCGCTGGATCGGGCAGGCGACCTTCGCGGTGCCCGAGCACCTGCCGCTCGGCTACCACCGCCTGCGGGCCCGCAGCGGCGATGCGGGGGCCGGGGCCCATCTCGTCGTGACCCCGGGCTGGCTCGGGCTCCCGGAGCGAGCCGACGTCCGGCGGCTGTGGGGGTTCGCGACCCAGCTCTACAGCGTCCGGTCCGGCGGCAGCTGGGGGCTGGGCGACCTCACCGACCTCACCGACCTCGCGGTGTGGTCGGCGAGCGAGCTCGGCGCCGACTACGTCCTGGTCAACCCGCTGCACGCCGCGGAGCCCCTGGCGCCGCTCGAGCCGTCGCCGTACCTGCCCAGCAGTCGGCGGTTCTTCAACCCGATCTACCTGCGCGTCGAGCGCATCCCCGAGTACGCCGCCCTCCCGGCGGACGAGCGGGACGCGGTCGACCAGCTGGTGGCCCAGCTCCGGCCGTGGCTGACCCCGCAGGACCCGGTCGACCGCGACGCCAGCTGGACCGCGAAGCGCGCCGCCCTCCGGATCGTGCACGCGGCACGGCGCACTGCCGGCCGCGAGCTCGACTACGCGGCGTACATCCGGCGCGAGGGTGACGCCCTCACCGACTTCGCCACCTGGAACGTGCTGGCCGAGGACCACGGCAACGACGTGCGCGAGTGGCCGGATGCATACCGCCGCCACGACGGCCCGGCCGTGGCCGAGTTCGCGGCGGCGCACGCGGACCGGATCGACTTCGAGTGCTGGCTGCAGTGGGTCCTCGACGAGCAGCTCCAGCAGGCGCAGGCCAAGGCCGAGGGCGCCGGGATGCGGCTCGGGATCATGCACGACCTCGCGGTCGGCGTACACCCCGGCGGCGCCGACGCGTGGCGGCTCCAGGACGTCTACGCGCAGGGCGTCCGGGTCGGTGCGCCACCGGACCCCTACAACCAGCTCGGCCAGGACTGGAGCCAGCCGCCGTGGCGGCCGGACCGGCTGGCCGAGCTCGGCTACCTGCCGTTCCGCGACCTGATCGGCGCCGTGCTCCGGCACGCGGGTGGTGTGCGTGTCGACCACGTCATCGGGCTGTTCCGGCTCTGGTGGATCCCGGCCGACGGGCCGCCTGACGAGGGCACCTATGTCCGCTACGACCACACCGCGCTGATCGGCGTGCTCGCGCTGGAGGCTCACCGCGCAGGCGCTGTCGTCGTCGGCGAGGACCTCGGTCTCGTGCCCCCCGAGTCCCGCGGCTACCTCGCGTCCCGCGGGGTGCTCGGCACCTCCGTGCTGTGGTTCGAGCAGGACCACGACGGGCCGAAGCCGGCCGAGCAGTGGCGCGAGTGGAGCCTCGCCTCGGTGACGACGCACGACTTCCCGCCCACGGCCGGCTACCTGGCCGGCGACCAGGTACGCCTCCAGCACCAGCTCGGGATCCTCGAGGGTGACCTCGACGACGAGCTGGCCGCGGCCCGGGCGGAGGTCGACCACTGGCTCGGTGAGGTGCGCAGCCGTGGTCTGCTCCCCGACGACGCGGACACCGACGAGGTCGTGCGGGCCCTGCACCGCTACCTCACGCTGTCGCCGGCCCGGCTCCTGTGCCTGGCGCTCACCGACGCGGTCGGCGATCGGCGCACCCAGAACCAGCCGGGCACTACCGACGAGTACCCCAACTGGCGGGTGCCGCTGGCCGGACCCGACGGCGTGCCGCTTCCGCTCGAGGCAGTCTTCACCAGCGATCGCGCCCGCGCGCTGGCCGACTGCGTCCGGAAGGCCCAGCCCGGCCATCGGTGAACTGCTGACGACGGCGCAGCCGATGTGCCACGCTGCGCGTCGGATGGGGGAGTGAGCCCGGTCGCCGTCGAAAGGCACGCCCATGACGCAGACGCCCAACCCGCCCGCCGGCTGGTACCCGCAGGGCGGCCAGGAACGCTGGTGGGACGGCAACGCCTGGAGCGACAACTTCCGCCCACTCGGCTCCGAGCAGGCAATGTTCCGGCCGATGCAGCAGCCGGCGTACGGCCAGCCCCCGTACGGCCAACCCCAGTACGGCCAGCCCCAGTACGGCCAGCCGGCGTACGGGCAGCCCGCGTACGGCACGCCGCAGCCGTACGCCGTCCAGCCGGTCAAGGAGAGCCACACAGCTCGCAACATCCTCATCGTGTTCGCGGTGCTGTTCGTGCTGTTCGTCGGCGGCTGCATCGCGGTCGTCGCCGTGGTCGCCAACAAGGCCAACGACGTGATCAACGACGACAGCCCGGGTGGTCCCAACAACCCCCTGACCATCACCGAGGGCAAGGCGTTCGAGGTGCGGGGCTTCCAGTACGCCGACGGCTGGTCGATCAGCAAGGAGCCGGTGAGCCAGACCTGGACGATCGAGGGCCTCAAGGTCACCAACGAGCGCGGCAAGGCCGACCGGCTGGACGTGAAGATCAACCTGCAGAGGGCTGACGAGGTGCTGGCCACGGCGTTCTGTGTCGCGGGCGACGGGTTCGAGAAGATCCCGGAGCACACCACGGTCACCTTGACCTGCACCGCGAGCGACCCGCTGCCGGACGCCTACGACAAGGTCACGATCCAGGACGTGATCTGACGACTCAGCCGATGCCTCGGGCCGGCAGCGGCGTCCAGCCGCGCCGCATCGACAGGATCCGCCAGCCGAAGCAGACGACCATGCCGGGGGCGAGCACGAGCAGGGTCGACCACCCGTAGTGGTGCCCGGTGGCGGCGAGTGTGGCGCCGGTCAGGGCCGGGACGGCGTACCAGCCGGTGCCGGCCTCGAGGACGACCGGGACGCGGTTGGCCAGGACGTCGCGGACCATCCCGCCGCCGACCGCGGTGATCATGCCGAGCAGCGCGGCCGGGACGACGGACAGCCCGAGTTCCGAGGCCTTCACCGCGCCGTTCACGCAGAACAGGGCCAGGCCGGCGGCGTCGAGGGTGAGGACGATGTTCTCCCAGCGGGCGACCAGCGGGTGCCAGAGGAAGGTCGCGACGCCCGCGAGCGCCGCGGCCAGCAGGTAGCGCCAGTCGGTGAGACCGGGTGGCGGTACGTCGCCGATGAGCACGTCGCGGAGGAGCCCGCCGCCCAGCCCGGTCGCGCAGGCGAGCACCAGCGTGCCGAAGATGTCCAGCCGCTTGCGCACGGCCACCAGCGCGCCGGTCAGGGCGAAGACGAACGTCCCCGCCAGGTCGAGGGTGAGGGCGACGTACTCGTTCACGCGGGCTCAACGCAGCTCTCTGGCCGTACACAGCGGGGGCGGTGTGGCGATCATCTCCTGGGCCTCGACCAGCTGGATCTCGCGGGTGCCGAGGGCGACGGTTGCCTCGAGGATCGCGAACACCGAGGACGTCGTGCGCTCCAGGGCCACGACGTGCGACCCCCAGGTCAGGAGGTGAGCGAGGTAGAGCGCAGCCGTCACGTCGCCGCAGCCGTTGGGCGTGATCGGCAGCACGGGTGTGGTGACTGCCCAGGCGCCTGTGTCGGAGACGGCGACCACGTCCAGCGACCCGGCCGCGGTGTCGTCCACGACCACGGACGTGACGAGGACATTGCGTGGGCCGCGCGCGCGAACCACGTCCACGGCGTCGAGCACCTCCGACATCGAGCGGGACGTGGTGCCTGCCAGGAAGTCGAGCTCGAAGTGGTTCGGAGTCAGGATGTCGGCTGCCGGCAGGACCGTGTCGCGCATGAACTCCGGGATCCCGGGCCGCACGAACATGCCGCGGCCCACGTCGCCCATCACCGGATCGCAGCAGTAGATCGCGTTCGGGTTGGCCGCCTTCACCTTCTCGACGGCCTCCAGGATCACCGCGCCGACCGCCGGGTCGCCCTGGTAGCCGGACAGCACCGCATCACACTGCGAGAGCACACCGCGGTCCTCGATCCCTGCGATGACCTCGCGCAGATCCGCGGGGTCGACCAGCGGGCCGCGCCATGCGCCGTACCCCGTGTGGTTGGAGAACAGCACGGTGTTGACCGGCCAGACCTCGTGGCCGAGCCGCTGCAGCGGGAAGACCGCGGCGGAGTTCCCGACGTGCCCGTAGGCCACCGAGGACTGGATCGAGAGGATGCGCACACCGCATTCTCGCCGGACGCCGGCTGGGGCCGGACTTCTGTGCCGAGTCATCCGGTTCTGTGCCGAGATCTCGGTACAGAAGCTCAGCGGTCACCGGATATCCGGTGACCCCGACAGCTCGGCCTACCAGCGGAAACTAGAACAAGTTACAGTTCTCGCCATGGCAAAGAGGGCTGCGTACGCCGACGAGGCCGACTACGTCGTGGTCGGCTCCGGCTCGTCCGGCGCGGCGATCGCAGGCCGGCTCGCCGAGTCCGGGGCCAGCGTGATCGTGGTCGAGGCCGGCAGGAGCGACGAGCAGTTCCTGGTCAAGAAGCCCGGCATGATCGGCCCGATGCACTCGGTCCCCGAGATCAAGCAGCGGGTCGACTGGGGGTTCTACTCGGTGCCGCAGAAGCAACTGCTCGACCGCAGGATGCCTGTCCCGCGGGGCAAGGTGGTCGGTGGCTCGAGCTCGATCAACGGCATGGTCTACGTGCGGGGCAACCGCGCCAACTACGACGCCTGGGCGGCCGAGGGCAACACCGCCTGGGACGCCGACACCGTCAACGCGGCGTACCGGAGGATGGAGGACTTCGAGGACGGCGCCAACGACTACCGCGGCGCCGGCGGCCCGATCCGGGTCACCCGCAACCACACACCGCAGGAGGGCTCGCTCCAGTTCATCCAGGCCACGTCCGACACCCTCGGCGCCAAGATCCTCGACGACTACAACGCGGAGTCGCAGGAGGGCGTCAGCCGGATGCAGCAGAACGCCGCCAAGGGGCTGCGCTACTCGGCGTCCCGGGGCTACCTGCACAATCTCGGGGTCAACCTCAGGCCCGGGGGCCTCGAGCTCCAGACCGAGACCCTGACGACCAGGGTGGTCATCGAGAACGGCCGCGCCGTCGGCATCGAGGCCACCGACGTCTCGAAGAAGGGAAACGGCGCGAAGCGGACCATCCGCGCCGGCAAAGAGGTCATCCTCAGCGCCGGCTTCGTCGGCTCGGCCCAGCTCCTGATGCTCTCGGGCGTCGGCCACGCCCAGCACCTCAAGGACCACGGCATCGACGTCGTCGCCGACCTACCGGTGGGCGACAACCTGCACGACCACCTC
>NZ_DASUFR010000141.1:0-3872 GCF_036274455.1 Nocardioides sp.
GAGCAGGTGAGTGCCGACGCTGCGGCGGTCTCGACACGCTCGACCAGCGCCGAGCAGGTGAGTGCCGACGCTGCGGCGGTCTCGACACGCTCGACCAGCGGCGAGCAGGTGAGTACCGACGCTGCGGCGGTCTCGACACGCTCGACCAGCGGCGAGCAGGTGAGCGCCGACGCTGCGGCGGTCTCGACACGCTCGACCAGCGGCGAGCAGGTGAGTACCGACGCTACGGCAGTCTCGACACGCTCGACCAGCGGCGAGCAGGTGAGTACCGACGCTGCGGCGGTCTCGACAAGCTCGACCAGCGAGGCCGCCTATTCGCCGACCGGACCGCCCGCCAGCTCGACGGCGACGTCGAGGTGTCCCGCGTGCCGGGCGTACTCGTGCAGCACGTGGAAGCAGATGTAGCGCAGCTCGGGTGGGTCGGTCCGAAACCTCCCCGTCGTCGCGGCCAGCTGCTCGAGCGGCGTGGACGAGAGCACGGCCTCCGTACGCGCGGCCTGTTCGGTGAGCCGGGCGACCACATCGTCCAGCGAGACCGACGACGGCACCAGCCAGGCCGCGGCGCTCGACCCCTGCGAGTCGCCCCACGGGTCGGCGACGGCCTCGCCGAGGAAGCCCCAGGCGAACCAGCGCCGCTCCATGAAGGCCAGGTGCTGCACCAGCTCGAGCGGCGTCCAGCCGGTCGGCACCAGCGGCCGCCGCAGGTCGGCCTCGAGCAGCGAGCGCGCCTTCTCCACGACGGTGGCCCGGTAGAACGCCAGATAGGAGGCGACGTGCGCGGCCTCTCCCCCGAGCCCGGGTTGCGGCTCGGCCCTCACGACGGGCCGATCCAGGTGCCGTCGGCGTCCCAGTGCTCCTCGACCTTCTTGCTCGGCTGCACCCGCGGCGGCTCCCCGGGCATCTTGGGGTAGTCGGGCGGGTAGGGCATCTCGCCGCCCGGCAACTCGTCGTACAACGCGAGCAGCGGCTCGATCGAGTACGCCGTCTCGTCGATCTCCGCCCAGGCGTCGCCGCTCGCGGCGAGCCGCTCCGGGACCGTGAACAAGTTGAGCTCGCGCGGGTCGCGGACCTCGGCCAGCTCCTCCCACGACAGCGGGGTGGACACCGGGGCGCCCGGGATCGGGCGGAGTGAGTACGCCGAGGCGATCGTGCGGTCGCGGCAGTTCTGGTTGTAGTCGATGAAGATCCGCTCGCCCCGCTCCTCCTTCCACCAGTTGACCGTCACGCCGTCGTCGCGCCGGGCCAGCTCGCGGCCGAAGCCGATCGCGGCGTGTCGGACGTCGACGAACTCCCAGCGCGGCTCGATCCGGATGAAGATGTGCACCCCGCGGTTGCCGGAGGTCTTGCAGAAGCCGCGCAGCCCCAGCTCCTCGAGCAGCTCACGTGCCACGCCGGCGACCCGGACGGCGTCGGCGAACGACGTACCCGGCTGGGGGTCGAGGTCGAGGCGGAGCTCGTCGGGACGGTCGACGTCGGTGCGCCGGACCGGCCACGGGTGGAAGGTCAGCGTGCCCATGTGCGCGCACCACACGGGGACCGCGATCTCGGTCGGGCAGATCTCCTCGGCGGTGCGGCCCGAGGGGAAGGTGATCTCCACGGCCTCGACGTAGTCGGGCGCCCCCTTGGGCACCCGCTTCTGGTAGAAGGCGTCGGCGTCGCGGTCCATCCGCGAGGTGGCGAGCTTCATGCCGGGCCGGACGCCGGACGTCCAGCGCTCGAGTGCGGTGGGCCGGTCGCGCAGGGCGCGCATCAGCCCGACCTCGACCGACGCGAAGTACTCCGCCACCATCAGCTTGGTCACCTCGGGCGTGGCGTCGGTCGCCTCGTAGATCACCCGGTCCGGGCTCGAGACCCGGACCGCGCGGTCACCCGCCCGGACCTCGACGGCAGCGGCCTTCGGCATGGCGCCAGTAAACCGGACGCCTCCCTCGGCCGCCGTTCACTAGGTTGTTGGACCGTGAGGGAGCCCGCGCACGACGGCCTGACGTTCCGGACCTTCCGTGCCGGCGACGAGTCCGAGCGGATGGCGGGCTGGTACGAAGCGCAGTCCCGCGGGTTCCACCAGGGCCGGACCAGCGACGCGCTCCGCGGCCACCTCGAGGACCACCTCGTGACCGACGGTGCGACCGTCCGCGGCGTCTGGCTGGACCGACCGGTGCTCGGCGCCGGCGACATACCCGTCGCGACCTACCTGAGCTACGACAAGACCCTCAACACCGGGCGCGGCCTGCAGCCCGCGCGGATGATCAGCATGGTCACGGTCAGCCCGACGCACCGGCGCCGCGGCCTCCTTCGCAGGCTGATCACCGAGGACCTCGCGGACGCGGTTGCCCAGCGGGTGCCCCTGGCCGTGCTCACGGTGTCGGAGGGGTCCATCTACGGGCGGTTCGGGTTCGGTCCGGCGGTCTTCAAGCACTCGGTCGGCGTCGACACCGGCCCGCGCTTCTCCCTGCGTGCACATCACGACACCGGCTCGGTCGAGCTGCTCGAGCCCGCCGAGGCGTGGCCGGCCGTCGCGGAGGTCTTCGAGCGCTTCCACGAGCGGACCCGCGGCTCGGTGGAGCGGCCGCAGTTCTACGAGACGTTCCTGAGCGGCGAGTTCGACTTCGACAGCGGCCCGGACCTCAAGCTGCGGACCGCCGTCCACCTCGACGCCGACGGAGCACCGGACGGGTACGTCGCCTACCGGCCCGGCCCGAGCGAGGACGGCATGCGGACGATCCGGGTCACCGACCTGGTGACGCTGTCTCCGGCGGCGTACCTCAGCCTCTGGAGGTTCCTCGCCGACCTCGACCTCAGCGACCTCGTCGAGTGGGACCGTGCCCCGGTCGACGACCCACTCCCCTGGGCGCTGGCCGACCCGTTCGTGGTCCGCGTGGTCCGGCAGCGCGATGCGCTGTGGGTTCGGGTGCTCGACGTCCCGGCCGCGCTCTCGGCGCGGCCCTGGGGCCGCGACGGGCAGGTGGTGCTGCAGGTCGACGACCCGCTCGGCCACGCGGCCGGGCGGTTCCGGGTGGTCACCGGCGACGGGTTCGCCGAGGTCGAGCCGACCGAGGCCGACGCCGACGTGGTCCTCGACGCCGACGTCCTCGGCTCCCTCCACCTGGGCGGCGTCCGGGTGGAGCCGCTCCAGCGCGCCGGCCGCATCTCCGGGTCCGACGACGGCCTCCGGACCTGGGCCGCGATGGCCGACACCGGGCCGGTGCCCTACTGCGCCACCGGCTTCTGAGCCGGGCCGGTCGCGTCCGGCGTCGGGCTTGCGCCGTTCCCTAGGCTGGTGGCATGGGTTACTCGGTGGAGAAGTCCGACGCGGAGTGGCGCGAGCAGCTCTCGCCCGACGAGTACAAGGTGCTCCGCAAGGCCGGGACCGAGCGCGCCTTCACCGGCAAGTACACCGACACCGAGACCAAGGGCGTCTACGCCTGCAAGGCCTGCGGGGCCAAGCTCTTCGAGTCCGACACCAAGTTCCACTCCGGCTGCGGGTGGCCGTCGTTCTACCAGCCGATCACCGACACCGTCGAGTACATCGAGGACAACACCTTCGGCATGAAGCGGGTCGAAGTCCGTTGCGCCAACTGCGGCTCCCACCTCGGCCACGTCTTCCCCGACGGTTACGGCACCCCGACCGGCGACCGCTTCTGCATCAACTCGATCAGCCTGACCCTCGAGCCCGCCGACGAGGCCGAGCCCGCCTAGCCACCTCCCGCACCACCGCTGATCGAGCCTGTCGAGATCCCCGCAACGACGGCACCCGACCACACCACCGCCGATCGAGCCCGTCGAGATCCCCCCAACGACGGCACCCGACCACACCACCGCCGATCGAGCCCGTCGAGATCCCCCCAACGACGGCACCCGACCACCCCACCGCC
>NZ_DASUFR010000142.1:0-48923 GCF_036274455.1 Nocardioides sp.
GTGCCCTGGAGGACGAGGCCCGCCTCGTAGGTGTCCTCGATGGCGTAGTCGTGCCGCGCCTTGCGGTTCTGCGCGATCACCTTGCGCCCCTGCTCCCTGGCCATCCCACCATTCTCGCAGTCGGAGCGGCCCGAGGAACGAGGGCCGGTCCGACTGTTGGTGGTCGAGCAGGCCGTCCGACCGAGGGACGAGGTCGGAACCGGCCGTGTCGAGACCTCCGCAGCCGATGCTGGGACTCGGACTCAGCCACGGCCGAGGGTCGAGTCCGGCGCCGTCTGGGACGTGGGAGCCACGTCCCACGCCACGTCCTACGCCACGTCCTATGCCGCGGCCTCCCGGCGCAGCTCGGCCAGCCGCTCCCGCAGCTCCGGGTCGGTCCGCACCAGGTAGACCAGCGGGCAGTCCTGCGGACCGGTCGCCCCGGGGACGCACAACGAGCACGACTCACCGAGCCGGATCGGGCACATGGGCGTGGGTCTGGCCACGTCGTCGACGCTACGGCCACTCGGCCGTCGGCAGCAGGGACGAAGGTCACCTACAGATAGGTCATCGGGTCCACTGCCTTGCCGTCCCGGAGGACGGTGAAGTGCAGGTGGCAGCCGGTGGACCAGCCGGTCGAGCCGACGTAGCCGACGATCTCGCCGCGGGTCACGTGGTCGCCGACGTTGACGCGGTAGGACGAGGCGTGGTTGTAGACCACGGTCAGGTTGTGGCCGTTGACCTTGCCGACGTCGATGTAGAGGCGGTTGCCGTAGACGTCGGACCAGTAGCGCGAGAGCACCCGGCCGTCGGCCGCGGCCCGCATCCCCTCACCACAGGAGACGCCGAAGTCGGTGCCGTCGTGGAGCCCCCAGTAGTGGTAGATCGGGTGGATCCGGTAGCCGAACGGCGAGGTGACCGGGCCGTTGACCGGCGGCAGCAGGAAGCCGTCGTCGTTGCCGACGAAGCCCGGCGAGTGGTCGTGCGCAGCCGCCAGGGCGATCAGGTGCTTGATGTGCTGTTCCTGCCGCTGCAGCTGGCGGAGCTCCTCGCGGTCGCGCTTCTTGGCGCGCTGCGCCTTGTGCTGCGCCTTCTGGCGCGCGGCGACGGTGAGCGTGACCTGGTTCTGGGCCAGCAATGCCTCGTTGACGGCCTGGTCCGCCTCCTGCTTGAGCTGGGTGACGTTGTTGAGCTCCTGGGCGGCGACGTCGGCCTGCTCGTCGGCCGCGGCCTCGGCGACCTTCACCTCTTCCTTCTTCGCACGCAGCGCGACCTCGGCGGCGTGCAGCTGGACGAAGACGGAGTTCTGGTCCTCGACCAGCGTGTCGGCGTACTCCATCTTGCGGATCAGGTCGTCCGGCGTCTGCGCCTCGAGGTAGCCGGTCCACGCCATCAGCTGGGGCGAGCCCTGCTGGTAGAGCCCGACGATCGTGTCCTTGACCTTCTTCTGCTGCGCGTCGAGGGCCGCCTGTCCGGCGACGACGTCCGCCTTGGCCTGCGCGAGCGTTGCCTGGGCGGCCTGCAGCGCAGCCTGGGCCTGGTCGTTCTCGGCGGTGGCGACCTGGAGCTTGGCCTGGACGTCGGCGGCGTAGGCCTGCTTGGCGGCGTAGTCGGCCTGGGCCGCGGCGAGCTGCTTCTCGGCCTCCGCGAGCTGGGCCTTGGCCCTGGTGATCGCGCGGCTGGCCTCGTCGATGTCGCCCTGGACCTGCTGGATCTGCTGGTGGACGTGCTTCTGCTTGTGCTTGAGACCGTCGCCGTCGGCAGCGAGCGCCGGCACGGCGGCGCCACCAAGGGTCACGACAAGGAGGCAGGCCAGCACGGAGCGGCCGCCGGCGCCGGGGAAGGAGCGCACGTCGTTGGATCCTCACCGTCGGGGAAGTAACGATGGACGCCCCTGACGGTAAGGGTCGCGACTCAGACTTTGAGGTATTTGCGGGTCAGTAGGAGTGTCGGAAGCAGCGTCAGGACGGGTCCGGCGATGGCGATCACGGCCAGGGCGGTCGTGTAGTCCTGCAGTCCGATCCAGGGCATGAACGAGACCGAGTCGGCGATCCGCTGGTGCACGCCGAAGTACATGAACGCACCCAGGGCCCCACCGGCCAGGGCGACACCTATCACCGCGGTGACCAGCGCCTCGAGCAGGAACGGCAGCGCGATGTAGAGGGTCGAGGCGCCCACCAGCCGCATGATCGCTATCTCCTTGCGGCGCGCGAAGGCTGCCAGGCGGATCGTGTTGGCCACGAGGAGCAGCGCGACGACGACGAGGAAGAGCGCGGTGATCGCCGCACCCCACTTGAGCACGCCGAGCCACTGGTAGATCGGTTTGAGGATGCTGCGCAGGTCGCGGATCTGCGAGACGCCGTCGAGTGTCTGCACCGCGCTGGTCACGCCCTCGAACTGCTTCGGGTCCTTCAGCGTGATCCAGTAGGACTGCGGCATGTCGTCCGCGGTCAGCGCCGGGTTGGGGCCGTCGAACTGGTCCTCGCCGTAGAGGTCCTTGACCTTCTCGAAGGCCTCCTCCTTCGACTCGAAGCGGTACGACGAGACCTCGGGGCTCTCCTTGATCGCCTCCTCGACGCGCTGCTTCTGCTCGTCGGTCACCTCGCCGCCGCAGGCGGGGTTGGCGTCGCCGTCGCGGCAGAGGTAGACGGTGACCTGCAGCTGGTTGCCGAGGTAGCGCGTGGCGATGTCGGTCTGCTGCTTCATCAGCACACCCAGGCCGAGGAGGGTCATCGAGACGAAGATCGTGAGCACCACCGCGAGATGCATCGAGACATTGCGGCGGAGCCCCTGGCCGAGCTCGGAGAAGACGTAGCGGAACTGCATCTAGCCGGCCGCTCCATAGGCACCCTGGGCGTCGTCGCGTACGACGCGCCCGTGGTCGAGCTCGATGACCCGCTTTCGCATCTGGTCGACTACCCCGGCGTCGTGGGTGGCCATCAGCACTGTGGTGCCGGTGCGGTTGATCCGCTCGAGGAGCTTCATGATCCCGACCGACGTGGTCGGGTCGAGGTTGCCGGTGGGCTCGTCGGCGATGAGGATCATCGGCTTGTTGACGAAGGCGCGGGCGATCGCGACCCGCTGCTGCTCGCCGCCGGACAGCTCGTCCGGCATCCGCTCCCCCTTGCCCTCGAGGCCGACCAGCTCCAGCGTGGTCGGGACCAGCTTCTTGATGTCGCTGCGGGACTTGCCGATCACCTGCAGCGCGAAGGCGACGTTCTCCGCCACGGTCTTGTTGGGGAGCAGCCGGAAGTCCTGGAAGACGGTGCCGATCTGGCGGCGCAGCCGCGGGACCTTCCAGCCCGCGAGCCGGTTGAGGTCCTTGCCGGCCACGTGCACCCGGCCACCGGTCGACCTCGTCTCGCGGAGCACGAGGCGAAGCGCCGTCGACTTCCCGGAGCCGGACTGCCCGACGAGGAAGACGAACTCGCCCTTCTCGATGTCGATGCTGACCTGGTCGAGGGCGGGGTTGCCCTGTCCGGGATAGGTCTTGGTGACCTTCTCGAAGCGAATCACGTGGACCGAGAGTACGGGGTGGGTCGTTGAATCCGGACTTCTGCCGGTCGAGTCGGGCGAAACCACCGGCAGAAGTGCAGATTCGACCGGCGGAAGTCCGGATTCAACCGGCGGAACTCCCGACTCAACGTGGCGCGTCCACGACCCACCACGCGGCGTACGCCGGGAGCCAGAGGACGCCGTCACCTCCGGCCTCGAGCCGGTGGCCGCCCAGGGCGTCGTACGGCGTGGTCAGGCCGGCCGCCCGGAGCCGGTGCAGGTGGAACGGGCGGCGGTGACCACTGACGTTGTAGAGGCCCACGAAGGCGCCGCTGGCGTGCTGGCGGACCACCGCGAGGACGCCGTCATCGGTGTCCTCGAGCACCGTGGTCGGCGCCGACGCGTGCAGCTGTGGCAGGGCGGCGCGGACCCGGGCGAGGTGGGCCAGCCCCGAGAAGACCTGCCCCGGCACCGTGCGCGTGTCGTGCCGGGCCACGGCCCGCGACCAGTCCAGCCGCGGCCGGTGCGCCCAGCGGTTGTCGTCCTCGTGCCCCTCCTCGGCGGCCCAGCCCGGGTCGTTGGGCTGGCCGAGCTCGTCGCCGCTCCAGACCACGGGGATCCCGCCCCAGCCCGCTGCGATCGCGTGCGCCAGGAAGATCCGCGCCTTCGCGGCCTCCTCGTCGGGCGGCGGCTGCCCGTCGTGGAGCCCGGCCAGCGCGGCCGCGGTGCCGCTGATCCGCTTGTCGCCGGTGTCCGGGTTGGCCTGGAAGACCAGCCCGTCGGACCACGAGCCGGGGAAGGTGCCGGCGTACCACTCGGAGAGGAAGTGCCGGTGGCCCGGGCCGGTGACCCCCGCGGCGTAGGCGTCGGAGTCGTCGATCGCCCAGCCGATGTCGTCGTGGCAGCGCACGTAGGTGATCCAGGTGCCGGTGCCGGGGGTCGCCGGCAGCGCGCGCAGGGCGTGCCTGGCCAGGATGGTGTTGCCGGTCGCCAGCATCGACCAGATCTGCACCATCAGGCTGTTGTGGTAGGCGAGGTCGCTGACCCGGCCGGCGTGGGGGCCGGTGCCGAGGTACTGGACCAGGTCGCGCGGACCCACGATCGCCTCGGCCTTGAACGCCACCGCGGGCGCCGCGATCCGGGTCAGCGCGTGCAGCGCCTGGGTGATCGCGTGCACCTCCGGCTGGTTCTGGCAGCTGGTGCCCATCCGCTTCCAGAGGAACGCGATGGCGTCGAGCCGGAACACCTCCACACCGAGGTTGGCCAGCCACAGGATGACCCCGGCGAACTCGGCCAGCACCGCGGGGTTGGCCCAGTTGAGGTCCCACTGCCATTCGTTGAACGTCGTCCACACCCAGCCGTCGAGGCCGTCGTCCCAGGTGAAGCTCCCGGGCGCGAAGTCGGGGAAGACCTCGGGCAGGGTCCGCTCGTAGTCGTCGGGCAGGTCGCGGTCGGGGAAGACGTGGAAGTAGTCGCGGTAGGCCGCCTGCCCGGCCCGGGCCCGCACCGCCCACTCGTGCTCGCGCGCCACGTGGTTGAGCACCAGGTCCATGACCAGGCTGATCCCCTGGGAGCGCAACGTCGAAGCGAGCTCGCGCAGGTCGTCGACGGTGCCGAGGTCGGGGCGGACCGCGCGGTAGTCCTGCACGGCGTACCCGCCGTCGTTGTCCCCCTCGCGCGGCAGCAGCAGCGGCATCAGGTGCAGGTAGGTGACGCCGAGGTCCTGGAGGTGGTCGAGGTGCTTGGCCACGCCCTTCAGGTCGCCGGCGAACCGCTCGGTGTAGCAGGCGTAGCCGAACATCCGCGGCTGCTGGAGCCAGTCAGGGGTCAGCAACCGCCGCTGGTCGAGCTCGTGCAGGTCGGCCGGGCGCTCGGCGTACGCCGTGGCCGCGGCGCGCACCAGCCGGGCCAGCAGATCGTCTGCCACGGCCGGGTCGGGGTGGATCTCGCGGACGCCGGCCTCCAGGTCGGGCCAGTAGCGGTCGAGGCGGAGCGCGAAGGTCTGGCGCCGCTCGGGGCTCAGCCCGGCCGGGCCCAGGAGCATGTCGAGCCCGACCGCCCCCTCCAGCACCACCGCGGCAGCGGCGTGCATCTCCGGAGGGGCGCCCATCGAAGCATTCAAGCGCACCGCCGACGGCGGTGCGGACCTCACTGGTGGAGGTTCAGCGTCCCGCCAACCGGCGCAGCAGCCCGCGACGCTCCTCGGGGTGGCCCGGGCACCACTGGCCGGCCGGGACGCCGGCCTTCACCTGCGCGACGTGCTGGCCGCACCCGCGCCAGGTGGTCTTGCCGCAGGTGCGGCAGCGTGCCGCGTGGCACATGAGGTCTCCTCTCGATGGGGACATTTGCTGGCCTCGGTGGATCGTATCCCCCTTGGGGGTTATCCCCCCAGGGGGTTATGATGGCACACGGAACCCCGACGAGAGGAACGGAGGTGGCGTCATGCAGCTGGAGTCTCGTGACATGCACGCGATCATCAACCGCGCCAAGCGCGCCCACGGCCACCTCGGGAAGGTCATCCGGATGATGGAGGAGGGCTCGGAGTGCGAGGACGTGCTCAACCAGCTCTCCGCCGTCCTCAAGGCACTCGAGCGGACCGGCTTCCAGATCGTGGCGACCGGCCTTCAGCAGTGCATGACCGAGGGCGACGGCCCCGGCTCCGTCGACGTCAAGAAGCTGGAGAAGCTCTTCCTCGGCCTGGCCTAGACCCGAGCCGAAGGACCCATCCCCCACTCCGGAAGGAAGCACCGTGACCGCGATCCTCGAGTCCGAGGACACCCACACCAGCCCCCACGGCAAAGCCGTCCTCGACGACCTGGCGCCCCTGCACCGCGAGCTGAGGCGGGCGATCCCGGACGCCTACAAGGGGTTCCGGGAGCTGCACGAGGCCGCGTTCGCCGCCGGCGCGCTCGACGCCGCCACCAAGGAGCTGATCGCCCTCGCGATCGCCGTGGTCGAGGGCTGCGACGGGTGCATCGCCTCCCACGCGCAGGCCGCCGCCCGGGCGGGCGCCACGCGGCAGCAGGCGGCCGAGGCCATCGGTGTCACCTTCCTCATGCACGGTGGCCCGGCCACCATCCACGGACCTCGCGCGTACGACGCGTTCTGCGAGTTCGCCGGCGAGTGAGGCAGCGGGCTACTCCCTAGGCTGTGCGGCGTGCACCGAGCCGCCGCCCTCGCCGCCTCGGCTGTTGCTGCGACGTTGGCGCTGGTGGGCGGCGGCGTGCTCGCGCTGGGATCCGACGAGCGACCGCCGGCGGCGAGGACGCCGTTCACGACCACCGCGCTGTCCGCCTTCGACACCACGGGCGTGGTGGTGACCCGCGGGCCGTTCTGCGAGGCGGTCGACGAGCGCCAGGTGAGCGCGGCGCTGGGCGGCGAGGCGACCGACTCCGCCACCTGGCAGAACGGCGACACCATCGACCTCGGCAACGGTGTCGAGGACGTGGCCGACGAGTTCGGCTGCCGGTGGACCGGTGCGGACGGTGCGGTGGCCCAGGCCTGGATCTTCTCCACCCCCGTCGGTGCCGACCAGGCCCAGCGGCTGGCCAGGAGCGCCGCCAAGGGGCCGGGCTGCGAGCAGGCGGGCGGACCGCCGTTCGGCTCCCCGACGCTCGCCCTCACCTGCACCAAGGACGGGGTCGTGCGGTCGTCGTACCGCGGGCTGTTCGGCGACGCGTGGCTGGTCTGCGAGGTGGCGCGGCCGGCCGGCGCCACCTGGGACGTGACCGACCGGGCCGGCCGCTGGTGCGTCGGCGTGACCGAGGCTGCCCGAGCCGTCGCCGACTGACGGGAAAACGATGACGGGCGGGCCCGATCACAGGCACTCTGTGCAGGTGCGGCTCTCTCCTCTGCTCGCCCTCGCGGGCCTTGCGGCGACCTCGCTCGCCCTCGTCGCCCAGGCGCCGGCCGACGCGCGGAGCCCGAGGTTGCCGCGACCCGCACACGGGGCGCAGGCGCTGACGCTGCTCGGCGACGACGTCGCGGCCGCGGCCGAGCTCAACGGCGTTGGCCCGGGAGAGCTCCGCCGCATCCTGCGCCAGGACCCGACCGCGTGGCTGGACCGGGACGCGCGCATGTACTACGTCGAGCCCACGGACGAGGGTCCGCGAAGGCTGGCGCCGGACGCGCCGCCGTTCCCCCTCGACCAGACGTTCCTGTTGCACAGCCGGCCGACGTCGACCCATGTGATCTACCTCGACTTCGACGGGACGACGGTCTCCGGCACCGCGTGGAACGCCGGCGGCCTTCCCAACGGCTTCTACTCCGGCTACAGCCTCGACCCCGACCTGACCACGTTCAACGACACCGAGAAGGAGCAGATCCAGGCGATCTGGCAGCGGGTGAGCGAGGACTACGCGGCCTTCGACGTCGACGTCACCACCGAGGACCCCGGCGACGCCGCGATCGACCGGTCCAGCTCTGGCGACCAGAACTTCGGGACCCGCGCGCTCATCTCCGACAACACCACCGCATCGGCGGCGGTCTGCCCGAGCGGCTGCGGCGGGGTGGCCTACGTGGGGGTGTTCGACGACTTCGGCTCGGGCACCTCGGCGCACGCCTACCACCAGCCGGCGTGGGTCTTCGGGCACAGCCTGGCCAACAACGACACCAAGGACATCGCCGAGGCGGTCTCACACGAGGTCGGCCACAACTTCGGGCTCAACCACGACGGCACCACCGCGACGACCTCGGGCTGCACCAGCCTCGCCTACTACTGCGGCCACGCGATGTGGGCGCCGATCATGGGCGTCGGCTACCAGAAGCCGGTCGTGCAGTGGAGCAAGGGGCAGTACACCAACGCGAACAACTCCCAGGACGACCTCGCGATCATCGCCGCCGGTGGCGCGCCGGTCATCGCGGACGAGGCAGGCGGGACCGTCGCCACCGCGGCCCCGGGGCTGCCGTTGCAGGCGGTCATCACCTCGGCGAGCGACACGGACACCTTCGCGCTGGGCACCTGCTCCGGCGCGGTCACCGTGGCCGCCACCGGCGCGCCGCCCAGCCCGGACCTCGACATCAGGCTCGAGCTGCTCGACTCCGGCGGCGCGGTCGTGGCGAGCGACGACCCGGTGTCGGCGTTCGTCAACCGGGACAGTGCGAGCGGCCTGGCCGCCTCCGTCGCGACGACGGTGCCCGCCGGCACCTACTTCGCCCGCGTCGACGGCGTCGGCAACGGCACCGGCGCGACGGGCTACACCGACTACGCCAGCATCGGTGCCTACACGATGACCGTGTCCGGGTGCGCGACCGCGGGCACCCCCAGCGCTCCGACGTCGCTCGTCGTGACCCCGGCCGCCAACGGGACCTCCGCGACGCTCACCTGGTCGCCGCCGGTGTCGGACGGCGGCAACGCGGTGACCGGCTACCAGGTCAGCCGCAGCGGCGCGGCGCCGGTCGACCTCGGCCTGGTGGGCAGCCACACCTGGACCGGCCTCACCCCGGGGACCACCTACCTGTTCACGGTGGCCGCGCGGAACTCGGTCGGCGTCGGCCTCGCCGCCTCGTCGACCGCATCCACGCCGGCGGCCCCGGGCGCGCCGACCGGTCTGTCCGCCACGTCGGGCCCGGACGGGACGAGCCTCACGGTGGCGTGGTCGCCACCGGGCACCAACGGCGGCAGCCCGCTCACCGGCTACACCGTCTCGATGTCCGGCGGTCCGGCCGTCGACGTCGGCGAGGTCGGCAGCCACACCTTCTCCGGCCTGACCCGCGGGACGGCCTACCAGCTCACCGTGCGGGCCAGGAACGCCGTCGGCCCCGGACCGTCGGCCGCCACGTCGGTGACGACGTTCGACGTGCCCGGTGCCCCTGCGGCGCCGAAGGCGAAGAAGGGCCGCAAGGGCGGGAAGAAGACCGCCTCGGTCACCTGGGTGGCTCCGGCCGACGGCGGCCTGCCGATCACCACCTATGCCGTGAACGTCTACAAGGCCCGGAGCGGCAGGCTTGTGCGCACCTTCATCGTCGCCGCCGACAGGCCGCTGCGCTACAAAGCGAAGCTGAAGGCCGGGAAGTACCGCTTCGCGGTGGTCGCGACCAACGCGGTCGGCTCCGGCGCAACCAGCCCGATGTCCAGGGTGGTCGTGGCCCGGTAGAGGCTAGTTCTCGGCGGCGCGCTCCTGTCCCCGGCGCCAGCGGATGCCCGCCTCGAGGAACCCGTCGAGGTCGCCGTCGAAGACGGCGCTGGGGTTGCCGACCTCGTAGCCGGTCCGCAGGTCCTTGACGATCTGGTAGGGGTTGAGCACGTAGTTGCGCATCTGGTCGCCCCAGCTGGCGGCCACGTCGCCCTTGAGCTCCTTGAGCTGCGCGGCCTCCTCGGCCTTCTTCAGCGCCAGCAGCTTGGCCTTGAGGATGACCATCGCGCTGGCCTTGTTCTGGAGCTGGCTCTTCTCGTTCTGGCAGCTGACCACGATCCCGGTAGGAAGGTGGGTGAGCCGCACCGCCGAGTCGGTGGTGTTGACCGACTGGCCCCCGGGGCCGGACGAGCGGTAGACGTCGACGCGCACGTCCTCGTCGGGGATGTCGATCTCGTCGGTCTGCTCGAGCACCGGCACCACCTCGACCGCAGCGAAGCTGGTCTGCCGCCGGCCCTGGTTGTCGAACGGGCTGATCCGGACCAGCCGGTGGGTGCCGGCCTCGACGCTGAGCGTGCCGTAGGCGTAGGGCGCGTGGATGGCGAACGTCGCGGACTTCAGCCCGGCCTCCTCGGCGTACGACGTGTCGTAGACGTCGACCGGGTAGCCGTGCTGCTCGGCCCAGCGGGTGTACATCCGCATCAGCATCTCGGCGAAGTCGGCCGCGTCGACACCGCCGGCGCCGGACCGGATCGTGACCAGCGCCTCGCGGACGTCGTACTCCCCGGAGAGGAGGGTGCGGACCTCGAGCGCCTCGACCGTCTTGTGGATCTTGGCCAGCTCGGCCTCGGCCTCCTCCAGTGTGGCGGCGTCGCCCTCGTCCTGGCCGAGCTCGACCATGATCTCGAGGTCGTCGATGCGGCGGGACAGCTCGGTGACCCGGTCGACCTCGCCCTGGAGGCTCGAGAGCCGGCCGGTGACTCGGGTGGCGTTGTCCTGGTCGTCCCACAGGTCGGGTGCGGCAACCTGCACGGAGAGCTCGCCGATCTCCTTGCGCATCGCGTCGAGGTCGAGCACCTGCTCGATGGTGCTCATGGTCGCCCTGAGCTGCTTGATCTCGGCGTCGAAGTCGGGTCCTGCCACGAGGGGCAATGCTACTGGCGGGACCCCGGCGCGCGGATTCCGTGCGCCGGGGCCCGGCCCCTCGTGCTCCCCCGGGCTGCGAGGAGTCAGAAGCTGCAGAGCACCTGCGGGGTGCCGACGGCGGCGGTGCCGCCGTTGGCGAGCGACGCGGTGATCGAGAGGCGGAACACCTTGGTGACGTCGAAGGTCACCGGTGCCGACTGGGTCAGCGCGAAGGAGCCGCTGTAGCGCGCGGTGCCGTCGGTCGCCATCGAGACCGTTGCGGTGCCCGCTACCGCCGAGGAGTCGTCGAGCCCGGCGACACCGCGGAAGGACTTGCACGCGCGGTTGAGGTTGTAGTCGATCGAGTTGCCGGACCCCGAGCCGGGGAACGGCGGGAAGGTCCGCAGGGAGTTCGGGTAGGCGACGCCGTTCATCTTCACGCCGGTGTCCCACTCGCCGAAGCCGGAGGCAGTCGCCGGGTTTAGGGACGTCAGCTCCCGCCACCCGAAGACGGTCACCTTCAGCGACTTGCTGTGACCGGCAGCGTGGCCGGCGGAGGCCGCCTTGACGACGCGGTACTTGCGCTCGCGGACGCTGCTGACCTTGTCCTTGAACGTGAACTTGCCGCTCCCCGACAAAGTGTCGGTGGCCACGTTCGTCCACTTCTTCTGGTCGGCGTAGCGCAACTGGAGGGTGACCTTGCTGCCGGCCGCGGCCGGCTTGACCGAGCCCTTGATCTTGACCTTGCTGCCCTGCAGCGGCTCGGTCTTGTTGACGGTCGCGGTGACCTTGTAGGCGCCGGCCCGGACGGACGTTGACCGGTCGTGGCTGGGTGCAGCGTCGGCCGTGGCGAGGGCGGTCGCGCTGAGGGTGGCGGCCAGGACGACGCCGGCCGCGATGGTGGTGCGGTACATGGGTGGTGCCTTTCCGGTGAGGGTGTGTCACCGGGTCCGATGCACGCAGCGGCGGTTCGGTTCGCCAGACCTTGGCCTAGGCCTTGCGGCCGAAGACCTGCGCGACGTACCAGCGCCCGTCGTGGCCCTTGCGGGCGCCGATCCCCATCAGCCTGAACGACGGGTTCAGGATGTTGGCGCGGTGGCCCTCGGAGTTCATCCAGCCGTCGTTGACCACCGACCGGCCGCTCGGGAAGCCGTAGGCGACGTTCTCGCCGGCGGTGTTGAGCTTGCAGTCCCTCATCACCCGGCCGAGGTCCTGGTGGAACATCTGCTCGCGCTGCGCCATCAGCTTGGCCTGCCGGACCGCGGCGTGCTTGACGCAGTCGTTGGCCTTGAGCGCCTTGAGCCCGTTGTGGGTGCGGTTGGCGTTGGTCGCCGCGAACGCCTGCTGGGCGTACTTCCCGGCCGGGGTCTGCCGCGCCTGCTGGGCGCCGGCCGGCAGGCTGCCGGTGGCGACGAGGACGGCGGCGGACGCGAGCAGGGCGAGGGTGCGACGCATGCCCTCAGGCTAAGCCTGGATCCACCCGGCTAGCTGGCGAACGGCTTCCACTTGAACCGAACCTTCACCACACCGTGGTCCGTGGTCCCGGTGGCCTTGTGGTCCTCGACGTTGAGGTGGTCGTTGTTGATCATCAGTCCGTCGAAGAGCCACTTGCGGCGCAGGCTGTGGTCGTAGAACTGCTCGCTGACCAGCACGTGGTCGAGCGACTCGCGCAGGTCCTGGTGGACGTGGGTGTAGTAGACGTCGCGGGTGTCGCGGTACTCCTGCAGCGTCTGCGCCGTGTAGAGCCCGATGTCGGCGCCGCCGTGGGACTCGCCCACGAGGTAGTTCGGCTGTTCGGTCAGGATGTTGATGGTGTTGCTGTGCTGGCCGTCGTTGAGGTCGCCGAGCACGAGCACCGGCGTCTCGGTCCCCTTCATGACGCCGGTGAGGAGCACCCGGAGCGCGGTCGCCTCCGCAGTACGCCGGATCGTCGAGATCGCCCCGCCGAGGGCGTTGCGGTGGTCCCGGTAGGTTTCCGGGTCGGCGTCGTACCACGGCTCGCCGTTGATCTGCGTGGGCAGCTTGGACTTCAGGTGCGCCACGAACACCTCGACCAGCGGCGGCGCGTCGCGCAGCGCGACCTTGAAGTGCAGCACCGGGCGCGAGAAGCCCGGGATGTGCACCTCGATGGCCGGCGACTGGGGGTCGAGCTCGTCGGTCGACTCGAGCCGGACCGCGGCCGGGAAGGTGGAGATCCACTCCGGGTCCCCGCTCAGCAACCCCTTGCGGACCAGCGCCGCGCACACGATCTTCGTGCCGGTCGCCGGCGTCGCGAGGAGGTCGTACTTGTCCTTGAGCGCCTGCCGGGCGAGCACGGTCTCCATCGCCTCGGCGTGCCAGAGCTCCTGGAGGCCGACGATGTCGGCGTCGATGTTCTCCAGCATCCGGGCGATCCACGAGACCTTGTGGTTGAACTCGTCCTTGGTCCACGGCTTCTGGAACGGGTTCAGCTTCTTCCCGGGCAGCTGGAAGTTGTAGAGGTTGAACGTCGCGACGCTGAACTGTTCGTGGTCCATCTCCCGACGGTCGCGCGTGGACGCGGCCTCGGCAATGGCCCGGACGGGTCTGGCACGTGGCCCCACTCAGGGGGCGACCTCGATGACCTGCCCGTCTACCCGGACCCACACGGCGTCGTCGGTCGCCGCAATCGCGACCGGGACGTTGCTCTTGTGGTTCGCCCCCTCCAGCGGCGTACGTCCGGTGATCTCGAAGGACTGCGGGTCCATCCGCAGCAGCTGGTCGGGGCTGCTCGTGGCCAGCCAGGTCGCCCCATCGGTGAAGGCGACTCCGGCGAGCACGGTGTCGCTCCCGGTCCCGACATGGACCGTCCGCGCGTACTCGTCCGGCGCGCCGGCCGCGCCGGTGGTGACGGTGAGGAGCGTCCGGCCGTCGGAGGCGATGGCGTAGAGCACCCCTCGGGGGTCGATCCCCGTCAGCCGGACGCCGCTCGCAGGCAGCTGGAGACGGGAGGTCTCTCTCCCGGTGGCCGCGTCGAACCTGGAGACCACGCCGTCGCCGTCGGCCACCCACACGCTGGTCCCGTCGGTGACCACGCTGTTCGGCGCCTGGTTGGAGGCCGGCGACCCGAGCTGGATCCGCCGAAGTACGTCAAGCGTGTCGGTGTCCATCACGATGAGCTCGCCGGTGTCGAGGCTCGCGACCCACAACGTGTTCCCGACCACAGCAACGCCGCGCGGCAGGGTCGGCGGGTGGGTGGTCTTGATCCTGGTGACCTCATGGGTGGCGAGGTCGACGCGCGAGAGGACGTTGAGATCGCCGGCGGCCGTCATCAGCCAGACCGCTCCGCCGCCGACGGCGGGCCAACCCCCCACGCCTTCCGGGATGCGCGCGACGATGTCACCGGACTCGGGGTCGAGCTGGTAGAGATCGCCCGCAGGCGCCGAGCCGTCGTCGGTGAGGCGGTGCGCCGCCATGTTGACCACCCACAGCGAGCCGTCACCGACGATCGCGGAACCGGAGCCCGGCACCTCCACGGCCCGGACGACTCGCCAGCCCTCGGCCGGGCCGACCGGTTCGGGAGCGGACCGGAGACCCCCGCCGGTGACCGCCACCGCGGTGGCGGCGGCCGCCACGACCAGGGCTGCTGCCCCGGCCGCGAGACGGTTGCGCTGCCGTCGACGCAGCCGGTCGCCGACGCCACGGACTTCGTCGGGCTCCGGCAGGGCCTGGGTGCCGACGTCACCGGCCAGCTCGTTCATCAGCTCCGCGAGGTTCACAGCGGGCTCCCCTCTGGCGCGGCGTCGGTGGGCACAACGGCGTACTCCGGTCCGAGGGCCGCGGCGAGGGCAGTCCGGGCCCTCGCCAGGCGGCTCTTCACGGTGCCTTCCGCCACCTCGGTCTCGACCGCGACCTGGGCGACCGACAGCCCGCACATCTCGTAGAGGACCAAGGCCCTCCGATGCTCCGGGGTCAGCAGCTGCAGCGCAGCCCGGAGGTCGAGGACCCGGTCGCTCGCCGGACCGGGATCCGCGGCGACCTCGGGGGCGAAGTAGCGGCGCAGCCGGTCGGAGGCCACCATCGACCGCCGGTGCTGGCTGATCGCCACCCGCCAGGCCACGGTGCGCACCCAGGCCATCGGATCGTTGAGCCTGGAGACCCGGCGCCACCGCTGCCAGGCCCGGGCGTACGCCTCCTGGAGCACATCGGCGGCCTGCTCACGGTCTCCGGTCATCATCGTCAGCTGACGCAGCAGGTGCAGGCGCGTCCCGAGGTAGAACTCGTCGAACGCCGCCTGGTCGCTCATCATCACCTCCGCCTGCTGCTACCTCTCACGCGCGAGGTGGCGGCGCGGTTCCGTCGGTGGCCGGTCTTTCTGGAGTCTCCGCTGGTTCTGGCCGAAGTGGTATGGCGCACCTGGGCGATCTGGAACCGCGGACCGGGCTGGGGCGTGATCCCGGCCATGACACGCACTCACCGATACCTCATCGGCATCACCGCGGCCCTGGCGCTCGCCGGCTGCGGAATCGGAGGGAGCGGCACGGAGCGCAGCGCGGACACCGCCCGCGCCTCCGAGTCGCCGTCTGCCGGCGCCCACGTCGTCGCGACGATCGATGTCACCTCCCCCAACCAAGCGGTCGTCACGCAGACCGGGCTGTGGCTCCTGGGCGGGCCCAGCGGGGTGATCACTCGGGTCGACCCCGCCACCAACAGGGTCACTCGGGTGGTCACCCCGCCGTATCCCGTGGGGTTCGGAACCTACGCCCCGCCGTTCCTGTGGGTCGCGAGCTTCATGAACGACGTCGTCATGCAGCTCGACGCCGAGACCGGCCAGGTGCTGCGGACCATCACCCGCTCGGCGTCGGCACCATGGGATGGGCCAGTGGGGCTCGCATCGACCGCGAGGGACGTGTGGGTCGTCAACCACAACTCACCGACCCTGATCCGGATGGACCCGGTCACCGGCGCAGTGGACGGCATCACCAAGCTGCCCGGGCGCAAGGCGGCCGGGCCCATCCTGGCCGCCGGCTCGCTCTGGGTCGCGATGATCAAGAGCAACCAGGTCGTCCGGGTGGACCCGACCACGGGGCAGGTCGATGGAGCTCCCATCCACCTCGACACCGGGGCGTGCGCCGCGTCGTCCGGCGCCGGTGACGCCCTCTGGTACACCAGCATCGACATCGAGGAGTTCGGTTGTCACGACGGCACTCGGCGGCTCGATCCCCGAACCGGAATGGTCTCCCCGATCGACTACGGCGAAGGGCTGTCGATGTTCGCGGACCTCGGTTCCGAGGTCTGGGCCAGCGACCGTGACCACTCGCTCTACCGCGTCGATGCCGCGACCGGCGTGCTCACCCCGGCGGTGACTCTTTCCGGCGGTCCCGCCTCCAACCGGCTCGTGTCGGCGTTCGGCTCGCTGTGGGTGCTGCGTACGGAGACCGACCAGCTGGTCCGGGTCGACACCGCGTCGTAGGAGTCAGCCGTCGACGCCGACGACCGCAGAGCCGTCGGCGCCGACGGTCGTGCGCTCCGGCGACCCGGGGATGGTCAGCGGGAGGTCGAGCGGCGCGTGCAGGCTGACCACGACCCGGTCCTGCTCGACGCGCACCGCGTAGGTCAGCCCCGGGTAGCGGGCGAACGCGCCCGACTGCTCGAGGTAGGCGCCGACCGCCCGGCGGGCCTGCGCCGGGGTCAGCGCGAGCACGTCCTGCGGGACGCCGCCCTCGTAGACGTCGGCACCGGTCGCGCCGAGGTCCGCGCCGCGCAGGGCGGCGCCGTCGGCCAGGGTGTCGAGCCCCTGCCGCTGGAGGTAGGCGGCGGTGCTGTCGACGACGAGGGCGACCACCATCGCCAGCACGACGGCGAAGCCGACGATGAGCACGGTGGCCTGACCGCGCTCACTGCGTCCTCGTTCAGGGGGCCGGCGCACCGTCGACCTCCTGGTACTGCCCGACCGGCACCGCGTGCGACGCGTCCAGCGCGAAGCTGGGCGCCTGGCCGCCCAGCAGCTCGGGCAGGAGCGGCAGGTCGACCCGGGTGGCGACCCGGACGGTGACGACCGAGGTGCCCTGGTGGCAGTCGCGGGGGTACGGCGTGCAGCTGACAGTGACGGTGAACGGGACCCCGCGCAGCCCCTGGTCGGCGAGGGCCTGGCGGGCGGCCTGCTCGGCCCGCGCCTGCCCGACAGCGTCGGTGGGTGCCAGCGCGTAGGCGCGGCCGGCGGCCCGGGCCGCGCTGCTGACCCCGAACGCGCCGCGCTGCACGTCGACGACGCTGAGCACGATCCACAGCATCGGGACGATCAGGAGGATGCCGAGCCAGGTCAGCTCGACCAGCGCGCTCCCCCGTTCTCCCTTGCCACAACACTGAACTGAATGGTTCACTGTTGGGGTGACCGTCGCCGTCCTCTGCGCCGCCCTGGGCGACCCGACCCGGGCGGCGATGGTGGAGCGGCTCTCACGCGGCCCGGCCAGCATCTCCGAGCTCGCGGCGCCGCACGCGATGACGCTCACCGCGGCTCGCAAGCACGTCGGCGTGCTCGTCGACGCGGGCTGGGTCGAGCGACGCAAGCGCGGCCGCGTGGTGACCTGCCGGCTGCGGCCCGAGCCGTTCGGCGAGCTGGAGGGCTGGCTCACCGACCGGCGCGCGTTCTGGACCTCGGCGCTCGGCCGGCTCGGCGCCGTACTCGACGAGGAGCAGCCATGACCATCCCCGACCTGGGCTTCACGCTCTCGCAGACCTACGCCGCACCGCCCGAGCGCGTCTACGCCCACTTCACCGACCCCGACCTGATCGTGCGCTGGTTCTGTCCCAACCCGGACCTGCCCACCACGGCCGAGCTCGACGTGCGCCCCGGCGGCGACTGGCGGGTCACGATGGGCGACTGGGTGGTGGGCGGCAGCTACGTCGAGGTCGAGCCGGTCACCCGGCTGGTGTTCACCTTCGACTGGGAGCACGACGACGAGGACCCGACGACGGTCACCGTCCAGATCACGCCCGAGGGCGAGGTCACCCGGCTCGTCCTCGAGCACGAGGAGACGAGCAAGGACAGCGGGCACGAGGAGGGGTGGCTGCTCACGCTCGCCCGGCTCGACCGGCTGCTCTCCTAGCGAGGTCACGGCGGCTCCTCGACGGCGTGGCCGGTGACGGTCAGCTCGACCGCCGGGCCGCCGATCCCGAGCGCAGGCACCCGGGCGTGCACGGTCACCTCGACGGTCCGGCCCTGCTGGGCCGCGGTGACGTCCTGGGCGAACCGGGAGGACACGGCCCCGCCGATCTGCGCGCGGGTCAACGCGGCGCCGTCTGCCGGCCCGCGGTCGCGGGTGGCGGCCAGCCGGGCGCCCTCGGAGGCGGCCGACGCCAGCGCGTTGCGGACGAACAGGACCAGCGCCACCTGCAGGATCCCGAGCACGACCGGCACCAGCACGACCATGACCAGGACGACGTCGACGACCGCCGCGCCCCGCTCGGTGCGAGGTCTCGGCACTACTTCACTGAGCCGAGGGCATCGGAGAGCATCGAGCGGAGCTGGGTCTCGGCCACGCCCCAGATGACCATGACCAGTCCGGCGGTCATGACCGTGACGAGGACCCAGCCGGGGACGTCGCCACGCTCGTCACGCTGCCGCTGGGCGCTGAGCTCGAGCCAGAGCCGGGCCAGTGCGGAGTGGAGGTGCTGCATCGTGCTTCCTTTCCCGAGAGGTGGCCACGATGGGTCACGGGGCCGTGAGCGAGAGCCCGACCACGCCGGGCCAGAACGCGAAGAGCACGGTCACCGGCAGCACGAGGAAGACGACCGGGACCATCATCGCCACCTCGCGCCGGGCGGCGACCTCGATCAGCTCGCGCCGGCCGGCCTCGCGGACGTCGGCCGCCTGGGCGTGCAGGACGTCGGCGAGGGGCGTGCCGCGCTCGACCGCCACCGCGATCCCCTGCGCGAACCGGGCCACCAGCGGCAGGCCGGTCGTGGTGGCCATCCGGTCGAACGCCGCGGCCACGGGCTCGCCGGTGCGGACCTCCGCCAGCACCGCGGCCAGGTCGGCGGAGAGCTCGCCGCCGGAGCGGCGTACGACGCGGTCGAGGGCGGCGACCGGGCTCTCGCCGGCGGCGACCGCGAGCGCGAGCAGCTCGGCGACGGCAGGGAACTCGGCGAGGATCCGGCGTTCGCGCTGCTTGACCTGCGAGGTGAGGTGCTGGTCACGGGCCAGGACGCCGACCGCGAAGGAGATGAGGCAGAGCAGCACCGGCGCGACCGCGCCACCGGGGTGGGTCAACGCCTTCAGGACGGAGTAGGCAGCGACGAGGGCGAACGCCACCAGCCCCCACACCACCTGCTGGACGCGGAACTCGCTCACCGTGACGTCGACACCGGCCCGCTGGAGCCGCCGGCGCACCGAGGCCGCGCCGCCGAGGACCCGCTCGACCGCCTCGCCGGCGGCAGCGAGGACCGGGCCGAAGACGCCATGCGCAGCGCTCGTGGTCGGCGCGGCCCGGCTCGCGACCTGCGGCAGGTCGCGGATGTAGGGCAGCACCCGGGTCTCGAGCCGCGGCCGGCGCAGGGCCAGCACCCGGCTGCCGACGAGCAGAAGGCCGCAACACAGCACCGCACCGAGCAGTGCCCCCCACGCGGCCGGTGTCACCGGAGGATCCGTCGTTCGACCGGCAGTCGTCCGATCCGCATCATCAGCCGGTAGGCGACCAGGCACAGGCCGGCACCCACCGCGAGCACGAGGACTCCCCCGGGCGAGGCGTAGCGCCGGATCACCTCGGTCTGGAACGACATGAACAGCAGGACCAGCCACGGCGCCGCGACCGCGAGCCGGGCGCCGTTGACGGTCCACGCCTGCCGGGACTCGAGCTCGCCGCGGGTGCGGAGGTCGTCGCGCAGGTAGCCGGAGAGGTTGCGCAGCAACCGCCCGAGGTCGCCGCCGCCCACCTCGCGGGCCACGCGCAGCCCCTCCACCACCCGGTCGCCGACCGGGTCGGCCAGCCGCAGCTTGAGCCGGTCGAGGCTCTCGCCGAACCGTCCGGTGACCTGGTAGTCGAGCGCGAACGCGTCGAACGCCGGCCGCAGCGGCTCGGGTCCGCGCACGCCCAGGCCGGCCAGGGCGTCGGGCAGGCTCATGCCGGCGCGCACGGCGCTCGCGAGGTTGTCGACCGCCTCGGGCCACACCTCGGCGAACTCACGCTGCCGGCGGCGAGCGCGCCCGCTGACGACGGCCACCGGCAGGTAGCCGCCCATCACTCCGAAGGCGAGCGCCACCGGTGGCGTGCGGCTCACGACCTGGACCGCGAACGCCGCGACCGCGCCGATCACCAGGCAGAGCACGAGGAACCCGGTGATCGACACCTCGCCGAGCCCCGCGCGGGCGAGCAGGTCGGCCGTGCGGCCGGGCCGGCCCGCGGTCCGCGGCCGGAGCGGCACGAAGAAGGCCGACCAGATCATCAGCAACCCGACTCCGACGCCGAGCCCGACGAGCGCGCCCATCAGCCCTCCAGCTGTCCGCTGAGCATGCCGTGGACGTCGAGCCCGCGACGTTCGAACTGCTCGAGCCGGGGTGGCAGGCCACCGGTGCGACGCAGCTCGGTGCCGTGCCGGACGAAGATCGGCTCTGTCTCGATGACGTCGCTCTCGACCCGGCCGGGCACACCGACGATCTCGTTGACCCGGCGCACGCCGTGCTCGTCGATGCCGAGGTGGACGACGAGGTCGATGCTGGCCGCGACCGTCGGCACGACGAACCGCGCGGAGATGTTCTCACCGGCCAGCAGCGGCAGGGTGCACGCCTTGACCAGCGCCTCCCGGGCGCTGTTGGCATGGATGGTGCACATCCCCGGCAGCCCTGCGTTGAGCGCGAGCAGCAGGTCGAGGCACTCCTCTGCCCGCACCTCCCCCACGATCACCCGGCTCGGCCGCATCCGGAGGCTCTCCTTGACCAGGTCTCGCAGCCGCACCTCACCGGTGCCCTCGAGTCCCTGCTGCCGGGTCTGGAGTGCCACCCAGTCCGGATGGGTGAAGCGCAGCTCGTAGACCTCCTCGGCGCTGACCACCCGCTCGCCACCGGGGATCGCCGCAGCGAGGCAGTTGAGCATCGTGGTCTTGCCCGCCTGGGTGGCGCCGGCGACGAGGATGTTGAGCCCGGCCCGCACGCAGGCCTCGAGGAACGCCGCCGCCCGCGGGCTGAGGCTGCCGAGCTCGACCAGGCTGTGCAGCCGGTTGGCGCGCAGCACGAACTTGCGGATGTTGACCGCGGAGAAACCCCGGCTGATGCCCTCGAGCACCACGTGCAGCCGGTGGCCCTCGGGCAGCATCGCGTCGACGAACGGCTGGCTCAGGTCGATCCGCCGCCCCGAGCTCTTCAGCATCCGCTCGACCAGCTCCTGCACCTGGGCCCTCGTGAGAACCAGGTTGGTCAGCTCGTGGCGGCCGTGGCGGGCCACGAACACCCGGCTGGGCTCGTTGATCCACACCTCCTCGACGGCCGGGTCGTCGAGGAAGGGCTGCAGCGGGCCGAAGCCGCTGACCCGCGCGACCAGCTCCCCCACGACCGCTTCGGCGTCCGGGACCGCCGCGACCACGCCGGTCAGGCTGCGCTCGTCGTGGTCGCGGACGACGGACTCCGCGATGCGGCGCACCACGCCCGCGTCGCGCTGGGGGTCGACGCCCTCGCGCCGAACCGCCTCGCGCACGTGGGCGTCGAGCTGCTCGACCAGCTCGTCGGGCGCGCCCGTGCCGGCCGGCACCGCGGCGTGCGTCGTCGTCATGTGACCCCGAATCCCGAGAAGGAGCCCTGCTGCCGCGACCGTAAGCCCCCCTTGGCACGAGCGGAAGAGGGCACCAGAAATCTGTGGATGAACTGGTGCGGGTGTGACGAGACGTGCTGGAGGGTGGGCGCCACATGGGCCGCGCCGGTGGACTAGCCCACCCCCGGGCAGCGGTGACCTTTCAACCGGCCTGAACCGCTCACGGGTTCACGGACCGCCGGCGCCTCGGCGTGTCCCGCCACCATGCCGAGGGTGGCGGTGGGTGATCAACCACGCTGGGCCAGGCTGCGGTTGATTGGTCACCGCGGCCGAGGACGGTCGAGCGGCTCGCTCCGGTCGAGGCAGGGTGACACCGAGTCCACGGGTCGCCCGGGAGGTCAGTCGTCAACGGGACGGGTCGACTGCCGCAGGATCAGGTGGGTCGGCAGCGGGGTGTCCTCCGTGGGCGGGTTCGACTCCTCGACGGCGATCAGGACCTTCTGCATGATCAGCCCGCCGAGGGTGTCGAACTCCTGGCGGATCGTCGTGAGCGGCGGAAACAGGTAGCCCGCCTCGGGTATGTCGTCGAAGCCGACGACGCTGACGTCCTCGGGCACGCGCAGCCGCCGCTCCCGCAGGGCCGAGAACAGGCCGATCGACATCTGGTCGTTGCCCACGAAGACCGCCGCCCCGGGCTCGATGTCGAGCTCCGTGCCGAGCCGGTAGCCGCTCGCCGCGGACCAGTCGCCGAAGACCGGCGGGACGATCTCGAGCCGGTGCTCGGCGAGCTCGTCGCGCCAGCCGCGGACCCGTTCGGTCGCATCCGTCGCGTTGCGCGGTCCGGCGACGTGCAGGATCCGGGTGTGCCCGATCTCGGACAGGTGACGGACCGCGGCTCGCGCTCCGCGGTACTGGTCGATGGAGACGATCCCCGGACTCCGCCGGGCCGTGGACGCGGCTATCACGACGGGGATGCTGAGGTCGAGGTTGCGCACCAGCTCCAACACCTCGACGTCGACCACGACCAGGACGAGAGCGTCCACGCGCTGCCGAAGCAACCCGTCGACGACGGCGCGGAACGACTTGGGGTCGGCGGGCGGCGTGCTCACCGACTCCACGGCGTAGCGGGCCGCACGGGCCGCGAAGTTGAAGTGCATCGCGATCGACGTCGGCCCGTAGTCGGAGATGCCGGGCGTCACCAGGCCGATGGTGCGGGTGCGCTTGGTGACGAGCGCGCGCGCGGCCGGTGACGGGCTGTAGTGCAGCTGGGCGATCGCCTGCTCCACCCGGGCCCGGGTCGACGGCCGCACGTTCGGGAGGTCGTTGATGACCCGCGACACCGTCTGGTGCGAAACGCCCGCGAGCCGGGCGACGTCGAAGATGTTGGCGGCCCGGCCACGTCCCGGCGGGGCCGGCTTGCGCTCGCTCATCGCTCGGACTCCGGCTGGGCGACCAACGCGGTCAGCACGTCGGGGGTGAGCTCGTCGGACGGCAGCGTGTCGACGATGCGCCCGCCCTGCACGATCGCGACCCGGTTGCCCACCCGGAGGACCTCCTCGAGCTCGGCGGAGATGAACATGACGGACAGCCCGTTGTCGGCGAGCTCGCCCACGAGATTCTGCACCTCGACCTTCGCGCCGACGTCGATGCCCCGCGTGGGCTCGTCGAGCACCAGCGCGCGCGGCGACAGTGCGAGCAGCCGCGCGAGGAGCACCTTCTGCTGGTTGCCTCCCGACAGCGTGCCCGCCGGCCGGTCCAGGTCGCGTGGCCGGATGTCCAGCGCCTCCATCCAGCTGAGCGCCAGCTCGCGCTGACGCGACGGCCGGATGCGGTGCAGGATCCCGCGCTCGGCCTGCAGCGCGAGGGTGATGTTCTCCCCTACGCTCAGGTCGCCGATGATGCCCTCAGCGCGCCGGTTCTCCGAGGAGTAGACGACGCCGAGCGAGATCGCGGTCCGCGGCCCGCCGATCCCCTCCTTGGCGCCCTGGACCCGGATGATCCCGGCGTCCAGCCGGTCGATGCCGGTGATCGCCCGCGCGAGCTCGGTGCGACCCGACCCGAGCAGCCCGGCCACGCCGAGCACCTCGCCCTCCACCATGTCGACGTCGGCCTCGGCGATCCCCGACCCGACGCTGACCGAGCGCGCGCTCAGGTAGGGCTCCCTGCGGCCGTCGACGACGTGGAGCCGCGACCGGGTCCGGAGCTTGTCGGCACTGCGCCCGAGCATGGCGTGGACGAGGTCGATGCGGAGGAGCTCCCGGGTGAGGTACTCCCCGACGAGCTTGCCGTCGCGGAGCACGGTCACCCGGTCGCAGATCTCGTAGACCTGGTCGAGGAAGTGCGAGATGAAGATGATCGCGACGCCGCGCGCCTTGAGGTCGCGGACCACGCGGAACAGCTCGGTGCACTCCGCCTGGTCGAGGCTCGAGGTGGGCTCGTCGAGAACCAGCACGCGTACGTCGGTCGAGATCGCCCGCGCGATGGCGACGAGCTGCTGGACGGCGATCGAGTGCCGCCCGAGGAGGGAGGCGGGGTCGATGTCGAGGCCGAGGTCGGCGAGCACCGCGTGCGCCCGCACCCGCATCTCGGCCCGGTCGATGAGGCCGAACCGCCGCGACTCCGAGCCGAGCGCGATGTTCTCGGCGACCGACAGGTTCGGCAGCAGGTCGATCTCCTGGTAGACCGCCCGGATGCCAGCGAGCTGGGCGTCGTGCGGCGAGTGGAACCGCACCGGGGCGCCGTCGAGCCGGATCTCGCCCGAGGACAGCTGGAGCGCGCCGGTCAGCGCCTTGATCAGGGTGGACTTCCCCGCGCCGTTCTCGCCCATCAGCGAGTGCACCTCGCCCGGGAAGAGCTGGAAGTCGACCCCGTCGAGCGCCGCGTCGGCACCGAAGTAGACCGTCGCGCCGACGAGCTCGACGAGCGGGCGCTCCATCGGGCAAGTATCCCGCGGAGTGGTGCTGCCTATCGTCGACGCTCCGCGCGGACCACGATCACCCGCTGCACCACGATGAACATCAGCAGCATGAGGCCGACGATGATGCGGGTCCACGCCTGCTCGGCGCCCATGTAGGAGATGACCGTCTTGATCGTCCCGTAGACCAGCACCCCGACCACCGAGCCGAGGACGTAGCCCGTGCCTCCGGTCAGGAGGGTGCCGCCGATGACCACCGCGGCGATCACGTCGAGCTCGGTGCCGATGCCGTTTCGCGGGTAGCCGGCTCCGGAGTACGCCGTGAGGACGAGCCCCGCCACACCACCGCAGACCCCGCTGATGACATAGACCAGCACCTTGGTCCGGGCGACGGCGAGCCCCATCAGCCGCCCCGACTGCTCGCTGCCGCCGACGGCGTAGACCGTGCGGCCGAACCGCGTGTAGCGCATGACCAGGGCACCGACCACCGCCACCGCGATCGCGAGGATCCCGGTCGGCGTGATGTACCACTCGCCGAACCGGTACCTCGTGGTCTGGAGCCACAGCACCGACTCGTCCTCGACCCGGATCGACTTCAGGCTGACGACGAAGGCGAGCCCGCGCGCGAGGAAGAGACCGGCCAGCGAGGCGATGAACGGCTGGACGTCGAAGTACTGCACCAGCACGCCGATCAGCAGCCCGATGAGCGCGCCGCCGAGGATGATCGCCGGCACCACCACCGCCGCGGAGTAACCGTGGGCGAGCAGTGAGGCGCACGAGATGCCGGTGAACGCCATCACGGACCCGACCGACAGGTCGATGCCGCCGGTGACGATCACGAAGGTCATGCCGACCGCGAGGATGAGCAGGTAGGCGTTGTCGAGCAGCAGCGCCGAGAGGGTGCGCGGTGTGACGAACTCGCCGAAGTGGATCTGCGCCCCGATGAGGATCAGGACGAAGATCACGACCGCCGCGAAGGTCGGCACCATCGAGGAGTGCCGGCTCATGAATGTCTGGGTGTACGCCGAGACGCGGGCCCGGCGGTCGGCGATCGGGACGCTCGTCATGGGGTGACCTCGGCTTCGGTCCGGAGCTCCGCATCGGTCCGGAGCTCGGCATCGCCCCGGACCTCCGGGGAGGGCCGGGACCGCCGGCCTCGGGTCAGGCGGCGCGCGATCTCGTGCACCCGCGGCGACTGGATCAGGACGACGATGACGACGACGACCGCGAAGAACACCGGGCTCTCCGCGGAGGAGACGCCCAGGAAGAGGATCGTCGACTGCAGCGTCTGGATGATGAGGACGCCGAGGACCGTGCCGGCGATCGAGAACTTGCCGCCCATCAGCGACGTCCCGCCGAGGACCACCGCCAAGATGGCGTAGAGCTCGATCAGCTCACCGGCGGCATTCGCGTCGGCCGCACGGATGTTGGAGCTGTAGATGATCCCGGCGACGCCGGCGAGCGTGCCGCTCGCGACGTACGCCCCGAGGATGATGCCGCGGGACCGGACGCCGGCCAGCCTGCTGGCCTCCGGGTTGATGCCCACCGCCTCGGTCAGCACCCCGAGGGCGGTACGGCGCTCGACCAGCGCGATCGAGACGGTCGCCGCGACCCAGATGTAGAGCGCGAACGGCAGCCCGAAGAGGTGGCCGCTGGCGACGTACTCCAGCGGCCTGCTGTTCACGGTGGTGATGAAGCCGTCGGTGATGAGCAGCGCCACACCGCGCCCGGCCAGCATCAGCACGAGGGTGGCGATGATCGGCTGGATCTTGAGCACCGAGACCAGGAAGCCGTTCCAGACGCCGAGCACCAGCGCGACGCCGACCCCGACGCCGATGGCCACGAGGACGGTGCTCACGCTGCCCGGGTCGGACGACCCGTCGATGATGGTCAGGGCGACGGCGCCCGACACCGCCATCACCGCGCCCACTGACAGGTCGATGCCGCGGGTCGCGATGACCAGGGTCATGCCGAGCGAGACCAGCATCAACGGCGCGCAGTTGCGCAGGATGTCGATGAGTGCGCCGTACAGCTCCCCGTCGCGGACCGTGATCTGGATGAACCGGGGCCGGACCGCGGTGTTGAGGGCGATCAGCGCCACCAGCGAGAAGCCGGGCCAGAACAAGCGGTGCCTGAGCAGGCTGGTCACGCGACGCTCCCTTCGCCCTCTGTCGCCATGTAGTCGATCACTCCGTCGACGTCGACGGTGCTCGAGTCGAGCACGCCGATCTGGTGTCGATCCCTCATGACGACCACACGCTGAGCCAATCGAAGCACCTCCTCCAGCTCCGAGGAGATGAAGATGACCGAAAGTCCGCGCCCCGCGAGCTCGGCGACCTTGCGCTGGATGTCCGCCTTCGCACCGACGTCGATCCCGCGGGTCGGCTCGTCGAGGATGAGCAGCTCAGGTGCGGTCGCGAGCCAGCGCGCCAGCAGCACCTTCTGCTGGTTGCCGCCGGACAGCTCGCCCGCCACCCGGTTGGGATCGGCGGGACGCACGTCGAGCGCGCCGATGTACTCCTCGACGACAGCGTCCTGTTCCGCCCGGCGCACCTTGCGCAGCCAACCGCGCCGTGCCTGGATGCCGAGCACGATGTTCTCGGCGACGGTGAGGTCGGCGATGATCCCCTCCGCCCGGCGGTTCTCGGACGAGAAGGCGATCCGCCGGTCGATCGCGTGGCGCGGGGACGAGAGCCTCGTCGGCGCACCGTGGACCGAGACCGTGCCGGAGTCGGGGCGATCCGCGCCGTACAGCAGCCGCACGAGCTCGGTGCGGCCGGAGCCGAGCAGGCCGGCGATGCCCACGACCTCGCCCCGGTAGACGTCGATGTCGGCTGGGTGCAGGACGCCCTTCTTGCCCACCCCCGACGCGCTGAGCACCGGGATGGCCGTGCGGTCGATGCTCCGCTCGGCGCTGGCGGAGATCGCCTCCAGCTCGTCGAGCTCACGTCCGATCATCTTGGTGACGAGCTCGGAGCGCGGCAGCTGGTCGGCGAGGTACTCCCCCACCAGCTTGCCGTTGCGCAGAACGGTGATGCGGTCGGCGATCTCGTAGACCTGGTCGAGGAAGTGGCTCACGAACAGGATCGCCACGCCCTGCTCGCGCAGCCCCCGGACCACGGCGAACAGCCGGTCGACCTCCTCGCGGTCCAGGCTCGAGGTCGGCTCATCGAGGATCAGCACCCGAGCGTCGAGCACCATGGCCCTGCTGATGGCGACGAGCTGCTGTACGGCGATGGAGTGGCTGGCCAGGACCGACTGCGTGTCCAGGTGCAGCCCCAGGCTCGCGAGGTGACGGGCCGCCTCGCGGTGCGTGGCGCGCCAGTCGATCCCGCGCAGCGAGCGGGGTTCGTGGCCGAGCATGACGTTCTCGCCGACCGAGAGGTTCGGGCAGAGGTTGATCTCCTGGTAGACCGTCGAGATCCCGGCGCCCTGCGCGTCCGCCGCGGAGCCGAAGACCCGCTCCTCGCCGCCGACCGCCATCGTGCCGTGGTCGATGGAGTAGACGCCGGTGAGCGCCTTGATGAGCGTGGACTTGCCGGCGCCGTTCTCGCCCATGAGGGCGTGCACCTCTCCGGCGCGGAGGCAGAAGTCAACCGCGTCGAGCGCCAGGACGCCCGGGAAGCGGATGGTGATCCGGCGCATCTCGACGACGGTGCGGCTCTCGGTCGTGACAGACATGTGCGTCAGCAGCCCCTGTCTCGGGAGCGAGAGCTCCGCCGGAGCCCCGGGGTCACTGGGTCTCCGGCGGAGCCGCTCTCTGGTTGCCTCTCTGGTTGCGCGGTGTGGTGCTGGACCGATCAGTAGGGACGGGAGTCGATGACTTCCTTGGCCTGGTCCTGGGTGAAGGAACCGTCCTCGGCGTAGTTCTGCTTGTCGACGTCGGTGCCGTCGAGGACCTTCTTCACGAGGTCGGCGGCGTAGTCGCCCAGGAGCGGGTTGCACTCGACGATGAAGTTGATCTTGCCGTCGACGAGCGCCTGCATGCCGTCGTGGACGGCGTCGATCGACACGATCTTGATGTCCTCGCCCGGCTTGCCGCCGGCCGCCTCGATCGCCTCGATCGCGCCCAGGGCCATGTCGTCGTTGTGGGCGAACACCAGGTCGATGCCGTCCACGCCGTACTTCTGGAGGAAGCCCTCCATGACCTTCTTGCCACCGTCGCGGGTGAAGTCACCGGTCTGGGAGTCGATCTTCTCGATCTGGGTGCCGCCGATGGCGCTGTCGAAGCCCTCGGCCCGGTCGTTCGCCGGCGCCGAACCGGTCGTGCCCTCGAGCACGACCATCTTGGTCGGCGTGTCTCCGAAGTTGTCGGCGGCCCACTGACCCGCGGTCTCGCCCTCCTTCTTGAAGTCGTCGCCCACCCAGCTCGCGTACAGGTCGTCGGACGAGGTGACGGTGCGGTCCTCGAGGACGACGGGGATGTCGGCGTCGGCCGCTTCCTGCAGGACGTCGTCCCAGCCGTCCTCCACGATCGGCGCGATGACGATGGCATCGACGCGCTGGTTGATGAAGCTGCGGACCGCGGCGATCTGGGCAGCGGGGTCGTTGTCGGCAGCGTTGAACACCAGGTCGAAGCCGTTCTCCTTCGAGAAGGCCTGCTTCATGTTCTCCGTGTTCGCGCTGCGCCAGCCGGACTCGGATCCGGTCTGCGCGAAGCCGACCTTGATCGTGTCGCCCGAGCCGCCGCCCGAGCCGCTGCCCGAGTCGGAGTCACTGCCACAGCCGGCCGCGACGAGTGCCAGGGCACCCAGCATGGCGATGCCGGTCAGGAACTTCGTCTTCACTCCAAACCTCCTCGCTAGCACCGGCTGCGCCGGGCTGAGTATGCGTGACGCGTGCCTCCGGACTGCGCCAGCGACTGATTGTGAACCTTCACATTCCGAGATTGCCGGGAGGTTAGCGGTAACATGCCGGTAGCACAAGGGGTAGATTTCGAGTCCTACGTGGGGCGTGGCTGGCGCCAAAGTCGGGACTTACGTTAACGATCACAATTGGCTACCATCCGCCGCGTCGGCGACCGCGCCGGCCCCGACCCGGGGAGGTTCCGTGACCAGCGACCCGTGCACCATCGGCGTCGACTTCGGCACGCTCTCCGGCCGCGCGGTCGTGGTCCGGGTGCGCGACGGTGCCGAGCTCGGCGCCGCGGTGCACGAGTACGCGCACGCGGTGATGGACACGCGCCTCACCGCGGGGCCGGCAGCGGCGGCGGACCGTCACGTCGCCCTGCCGCCCGACTGGGCCCTGCAGGTGCCGCAGGACTACGTCGACGTGCTCTGCACCGCGGTGCCGGCCGCGGTGCGCGCAGCCGGGGTGGACCCGTGCCAGGTGGTCGGCCTCGGCACGGACTTCACCGCCTGCACCGTCCTGGCCACGCTGGCTGACGGCACCCCGCTCTGCGACCTGCCGGAGTACGCCGACCGCCCGCACGCCTACGCCAAGCTCTGGAAGCACCATGCCGCGCAGCCGCAGGCGGACCGCCTCAACCAGCTCGCCCGTCGCCGGGCCGAGCCCTGGCTCAGCCGGTACGGCGGCCTCATCTCCAGCGAGTGGGAGTTCGCGAAGGGGCTCCAGCTGCTCGAGGAGGACCCGGAGCTCTACGAGCGGGCCGACCTCCTGGTCGAGGCGGCGGACTGGATCGTCTGGCGGCTCACCGGCAGCCTGGTCCGCAACGCGTGCACCGCCGGCTACAAGGGCCTGCTGCAGGACGGCCGCTACCCCGACCGCGAGTTCCTCTCCGCGCTGAACCCGGCCTTCGCCGGGTTCGCCGAGGAGCTGCTCGGTGGCGAGATCGGCCGGCTCGGCGACCCGGCCGGCCGGTTGTGCGCCGAGGCGGCCGGCTGGACGGGGCTCCCCGAGGGCATCGCCGTCGCGGTCGGCAACGTGGACGCGCACGTCACGGCGCCGGCGGCCCGGGCCACCGAGCCCGGCCAGATGGTCGCGATCATGGGCACGTCGACCTGCCACGTCATGAGCCACGAGCACCTCGTGGAGGTGCCGGGGATGTGCGGGGTGGTCGACGGCGGGATCGTCGACGGGCTGTTCGGCTACGAGGCCGGGCAGTCGGGCGTCGGCGACATCTTCGCGTGGTACGTCGACAACCAGGTCCCCGCCCGGTACACAGACGAGGCCGCCGCCCAGGGACGTTCGGTGCACGAGCTGCTGACCGAGCTGGCCTACCGGGAGCCGGTGGGGGCCCACGGCCTGGTCGCCCTCGACTGGCACTCGGGCAACCGGTCGGTCCTGGTCGACCACGACCTCTCGGGGGTCGTCGTCGGCCAGACGCTCGCGACGCGCGCCGAGCAGGGCTACCGGGCACTGCTCGAGGCGACCGCGTTCGGCACCCGCGTGATCGTCGAGACCTTCGCGGCCGCGGGCGTCCCGGTCACCGAGCTCGTCGTGGCCGGAGGCCTGACGAGGAACACCCGGCTGATGCAGACCTACGCCGACGTCGTCGGACTGCCGATCTCGACGATCGGGAGCGACCAGGGCCCGGCGCTCGGGTCGGCGATCCACGCCGCGGTCGCGGCGGGAGTGCACGCCGACGTCCGGGCCGCCGCCGCAGCGATGGGCTCGCGCGGCCAGGTCGTGTACCTGCCCGACGACCACGACGCGGCGGCGTACGACCTGCTGTTCTCGGACTACCTCCAGCTGCACGACTGGTTCGGACGAGGCGGCAACGACGTGATGAAGCGGCTGCGCGGGGCCCGCCGCGCCGCGCTGGACGGGGCCGCGTCGTGAGCACCGAGGACGCCGTGGACGGCACGGACGGCGTGGTCGCGGTCCGTGAGGAGCTCGCGCGCCTGCACGCCGAGCTGGTCCGCTACGGCCTGGTCGTCTGGACGGCGGGCAACGTGTCCGGCCGAGTGCCGGGCACAGACTGTTTCGTCATCAAGCCGTCCGGGGTCTCCTACGACGAGCTCACGCCGGACTCGATGATCGTCTGCGACCTCGACGGCCGGGTCGTCCCGGGCACCCGGGGATGCGAGCGGTCGCCGTCCAGCGACACCGCGGCGCACGCCTACGTCTACCGGCACCTGCCGGACGTGGGCGGCATCGTGCACACGCACTCGACCTACGCCGTCGCGTGGGCCTCGCGTGGCGAGGAGATCCCGTGCGTCGTGACCGGCATGGCCGACGAGTTCGGCGGGCCGGTCCCGGTCGGGCCGTTCGCGACGATCGGGGACGACTCGATCGGCCGGGGAATCGTCGAGACGCTGCGCGGCCACCGGTCCCGGGCCGTGCTGATGCGCAACCACGGGCCGTTCACGATCGGCGTCACCCCGCGCGACGCGGTGAAGGCCGCAGTCATGCTCGAGGACGTCGCGCGCACGGTGCACATCGCTCGTCAGGTCGGTGACCCGCTCCCGATCGCGCCGGAGGCGATCGACCACCTCTACGCCCGCTACCAGAACGTCTACGGGCAGGCCACCGACGACCGCCGCGAGTGAGCGCCAACGAGGGAGACCAGATGCTGACGACGTACGACGGCCAGGAGGTCTGGTTCGTCACCGGCAGCCAGACGATGTACGGCGAGGAGACGCTGCGCCAGGTCGCCGAGCAGTCCCGACAGGTGGTGGCCGGGCTCGAGGGGCTGCCGGTGCGCGTCGTGTGGCGGCCCGTGCTGACCGACCCGGACAGCATCCGGCGGCTGGCGCTGGACGCGAACGCGCGCGACGAGGTCATCGGCATCGTCGCGTGGATGCACACGTTCAGCCCGGCGAAGATGTGGATCGCCGGCCTGGACGCGCTCCGGAAGCCGCTGCTGCACCTGCACACGCAGGCCAACCTCGAGCTGCCGTGGGCGGACATCGACTTCGACTTCATGAACCTCAACCAGGCCGCTCACGGCGACCGCGAGTTCGGCTACATCCAGACCCGCCTCGGGGTCGCCCGCAAGACCGTCTCCGGCCACGTGTCGGACCCGCGGGTGCTCTGCGAGATCGAGACCTGGCAGCGGGCGGCGGCGGCCTGGACCGCGGCGCGGTCGCTGCGGATCGCCAGGTTCGGCGACAACATGCGCTACGTCGCGGTCACCGAGGGCGACAAGACCGAGGCCGAGCTCCGGTTCGGCGTCCAGGTGAACACGTGGGGCGTCAACGAGCTCGCGGCGGCGGTGGACGACGTGGCACCCGCCGACGTGGACACGCTGGTCGAGGAGTACGCCGACCGCTACGACGTCGCTCCGGAGCTGCTCCCCGGCGGGGAGCGCCACGGGTCACTGCGGGACGGCGCGGCGATCGAGCTGGGGCTGCGCTCGTTCCTCGAGGGTGGCGGGTTCGGCGCCTTCACGACCAGCTTCGAGGACCTCGGTGGGCTGCGCCAGCTCCCCGGGCTCGCGGTGCAGCGGTTGATGGCGGAGGGGTACGGCTTCGGCGCGGAGGGTGACTGGAAGACCGCCATCCTGGTCCGGGTCGCGAACGTCATGGGTGCGGGGCTACCGGGCGGCGCCAGCCTCATGGAGGACTACACCTACGACCTGGTCCCGGGTCACGAGCGGATCCTGGGCGCCCACATGCTCGAGGTGGCTCCCTCGCTGACGACAGCCGTCCCGAGCCTGGAGGTGCACCCGCTCGCGATCGGGGGCAAGGACGACCCTGTCCGGCTGGTCTTCACCGCCGACCCGGGGCCTGCCGTCGTCGTGGCGATGTCGGACCTGCGGGACCGGTTCCGGCTCGTCGCGAACGTGGTCGAGAACCTCAGCGCACCCGACCTGCCGCACCTGCCGGTCGGCCGGGCCGTCTGGCGCCCGGCCCCCGACTTCAGGACCTCGAGCGCCTGCTGGCTCGCGGCCGGCGCGGCACACCACACCGTGATGACCACGACGGTCGGCGTCGACGTCTTCCGGGACTTCGCAGAGATCGCCCGGACCGAGCTGCTCGTCATCGACGAGACCACGACTGTCCAGGCCTTCCAGCACGAGCTCCGGTGGAACCACGCCTACCACCGGCTCGCGACCGGCCTGTAGCTCCGTCGCCAGGGAGCCGAGGTCCGATCGGCTCGGTGGTCGTGATTCGGAGGCTGGCGCAAGGACGGTCAAGCGACTTGCCCCTGCGATGGGCAGGATCGACAGATGGCTGCCGAAGGACCCCTGACCGGACGGCTGGCGCTCGTGAGCGGCGCCTCGCGAGGACTGGGCCGCGCCACCGCCGTCGAGCTGGCCGCGGCCGGGGCGTACGTCGTGTGCACGGCGCGCAGCACCCGCACCGGCGCGACCCAGACCGACGTCGACGACCTCACGCTCGAGGGCACGCTGGACGCCGTACGCGCGGCCGGCGGCGACGGCGAGTGGCACCGCTGCGACCACACCGAGCCCGACCAGGTGGAGGCGCTGCTCCGCGGCGTGCTCGACCGGCACGGCCGGGTCGACGTGCTGGTCAACAACGCCTGGGGCGGCCACGACCACCACGAGGAGGCCGACGGCGAGGAGGTGTGGGACGAGCCGATGGAGCAGTTCCGGGCGATGCTGCTCGGCGGTGCCTACTCCGACTACGTCACGACGCTGCTGACGCTGCGGCTGGCGATGGGCCCGGCGCGGTCGGGGCTCGTCCTGACCACCACCTGGCACACGCCGGAGCCACCCGCGTGGGTGCCCTACGAGTCGAGCAAGGCGGCCAAGAACCGGCTCGTCTACGCCCTCGGCTACCACCTCCAGGACAAGGGGATCGGGGTGGTCGCCGTCGCGCCGGGCTGGATGCGCACCGAGCTGATGGAGGCGCACGTGGCACCGGAGGTGCTGGCCGGCAAGACCGAGTCGCCGCACCTGGCGGGGCGGGTGATGGCGGCGCTGGCCGCCGACCCGGAGGTCATGCGGTGGACCGGCCAGGTCGTGGACGTCGGCGAGCTGGCCGACCACTACGAGATCGACGACCTCGACGGCACCCGGCCGCACGGCAACGCCGGCAGATACCGCCCGAGCCCGGTCCCGCCCCCGCTGCCCGGCGAGGGTGGTTAGAAGCTTCTCGCGCGCGGGGGACGATTCCCGCCCAGCGCGCGAAGATGGAGGACATGCCGCAAGGCGACGTGGTCGGGCGCGAGCGGGAGCTGGGCGAGGTATCGGCCTTCCTCGACGGCCACGTCGCGGGCCCGGCAGGCCTGAGCCTGGTGGGCGAGCCGGGGATCGGGAAGTCCACGCTGTGGGGCGCGGCCGTGGCCGGCGCCCGCGACCGGGGGCTGCTCGTGCTCTCCTCGCTGCCGACGGAGGCCGAACGCAGCTTCGACCACATCGGTCTCGGCGACCTGTTCGACGACGTCCTGGACGAGGTCGCCCCGGCGCTCGCGGCGCCTCGCCGGCGCGCCCTCGAGGTCGCGCTCCTGCGCGAGGAGGCAGCGGACGATCCCGTCGACCGGCGCGCCCTCGGCGTCGCGGTCCACGACCTGCTTTCGGTGCTCGCCCAGCGGCGGCCGATCCTGCTGGCGGTCGACGACCACCAGTGGCTCGACCCGTCCTCCTCGAGCGCGCTGTCGTTCGCGCTGCGGCGTCTTGCCGGGTCCCCGGTCCGCGTCCTCCTCTCCCGTCGGCACGTCGACAAGGCCGAGCCGACCGAGCTGGAGCGCGCGATCGGCGAGGAGCACCTCCAGCACGTGTTCGTGGGCCCGCTCACCTCCGGCGCCCTCCATCGACTCCTGTCCGATCGGCTGGAGCGGACCTACGCCCGCCAGACGACGCTCCGCATCCACGAGCGGGCGGGCGGGAACCCGTTCTTCGCCCTGGAGCTGGCGAGGGCGCTCGGTGCCGACATCGATCCGCTGCGGCCGCTGCCGGTCCCGGACACCCTCGACGGGTTGCTCTCCGCGCGGCTCGACGGCCTGCCCGCCGCCACCCGCGATGCCCTCGCGCTCGCCTCGGCGATCGGTACGCCGTCCCTGGCTCTGATGGAGCGCGCGGGCGTGGCGCTGGAGACGCTCTCGCCGGCCGTCGCGTCGCACGTCGTCGAGCTCGACGACGGCACGGTCCGGTTCGGCCACCCGCTTCTGTCGTCGGTCCTCTACCGCGACCTCGGGGAGCGGCGCTGGAGCGTGCACCGACGCATCGCCGAGATCGTCGAGGACCCGATCACCCGGGCCCGGCACCTTGCGCTGTCCGCGGCGCCACCCGAGCCACGCATCGCCACCGTGCTCGACGACGCCGCCGCGCTCGCCATGGAGCGCGGGCTGTCTGCCGTCGGCGCCGAGCTTGCCGAGCACGCCGTCCGGCTGACGCCGGCAGAGGCGGTCGAGCGCCATCCACGAGCCCTGACGGCGGCTCGCGCGCACCGCTCCGCCGGGGAGTGGACGCGCGCACGCAACATCCTCACCGACCTGCTGGCGGAGGACCTCGGTCCGCTCCGCGCCGAGGTCCTCATCGAGCTCGCGGAGTTCGAGGGACTCGAACGCGGGGCTGCGCTGCTCGCCGAAGCGCTCGAGGACGAGCGGGCCGGGCCGGCGCTGCGGGCGCGGATCCAGTGCCGGCTGGCGTGGACGACTCGCTTCACCAAGGGCTACGAGCGAGCACTCGAGCACGCGCGTACGGCGCTGCACATCGCCGACGACCTCGACGACGACGCGCTCCGCGTCGAGGCGCTCGCCATCCTGACGTTCCTCGGGTGCGCGGCCGGCGATCCGGCCGCGCCCGGTCACGCCTGGCGGGCCCGCCGGCTCGCCTCCGGTCTCGGCGACGAGCATCTCCTGGTCGAGGCGCGCCGGGCGGTCTCGAACGTCCTCGAGGTCCGTCGGAGGGTCGAGGAGCTGCGTGCGCTCAACGAGAACCTCTACGAGCGATGCCATGAGCGCGACGAGCTCGCAGCCACGGACGCGCTGTTCGCCCTCGCCTACGTCGATCTGTGGAGCGGACGCTGGCAGCTCGCCGCCGAGCACGCCCAGCGTGCTCACGAGATCACCGTGCAGTACGGCCTCGAGGTGCCGTGGATCCACCTTCCCGTCGCCGTGATCGCCGCGCACCGCGGGCGGCTCGCGCTGGCCCGCGCGCACTCGGAGCGGTCCCTGCAGCTCGCGGAGGAGCAGTTCGGGCTGCACACCCCGGTCCACCTGGGCACGCTCGGGTTCGTCGCCCTCCAGGCCGGCGATCCAGGCGCCGCACTCGGCTGGTTCGACGAGGCCGAAGCCATCCTGACCAGGCTCGAGTGGCACGAGCCCGGCAGGCGCTGGTGGGTGCCCGACCACGTCGAGGCGCTGTTGGCGCTGGACCGCCGGGACGAGGCCGTCCGGGTGGTCGACGCCTGGGAGGCAGACGCTCGGCGGTTGCGGCGCGACTGGGTGCTGGCCCACGTGACGCGTTGTCGTGGGCTGATCGCCGCCTCCCGGGGACACGTCGAGGAGGCGGCGTCGCTGCTGGAGGCCGCGCTCGACCAGCACGAGCGCGACGCGGACCCGTTCGGAGCAGCGCGGGCACTGTTCGGGCTCGGCGTGGTGCGCCGACGGCAGCGCCGCAAGCGCGACGCCCGCGACGCGATCGGTGCGGCGCTTGCGCGGTTCCAGGAGCTCGATGCTGCGGCCTGGGTCGAGCGGGCGCGCGGGGAGCTCGGGCAGATCGGCGGTCGCACGCGCACCGAGGGGCTCACCCCGGCCGAACGCCGCGTCGCTGCCTTGGTCGCGGAGGGCCGCACCAACCGCGAGGTCGCCGCCGCTCTCATGCTCGGCGAGCGCACGGTCGAGTCGCATCTGTCGCACGTCTACGCCAAGCTCGGCATCCGGTCCCGGGCCGAGCTGGCACGTAGGTTCCGCCTTGACGAGCAAAGTTCAGGGGAACTGCGGATTCCAAGCTGACCGGACCCGCCTACCGTCCGGCGGATGAAGACCAGACTCGTCGTCCTCGCGGTCCTCGCCGGGTCCGTCGTCCTCGCTGCGCCGGCGCCCGGCGTGGGGTCGGCACAGCCGGCGACGCAGTGCAAGCCCGAAGCCGGCTTCCCGGCCGCCACCACACCGATCGCCTTCTGGAGCACCGAGGCACGGTGCGCGATCGTCCCGGCCGGGCCGGGCGGCGTCTTCGGCGCGGAGAACTTCGGCAACAAGTTCCCCGGCGAGGCGGCCGTCTACATGGGCATCGTGCACGTCGCGATCTACGACGCGGTCGTGGCCATCCGGGGTGGCTACCGCCCGTACGCGCCGACACCGGCCGCCCCGGCGGGCACCTCTTCCGCGGCCGCGGTCGCGGCGGCGGCGTACGCGACCCTTGCAGGTCTCCAGCCCGCGCTCGGCGCGGACCAGACGATCCTCGACCACGACTACGCCACCTACCTGGCCGGCATCCCCGACGGCCGGGCCAAGGCGAACGGGATCGCCGTCGGCGAGCGGGCGGCTGCGGCGGTGCTCGCGCTCCGGGCCGACGATGGTCGGGGATGCAGCACCACCGTCACCGACCTCGGACAGCCGCCGGCCGGCCCCGGCGTGTGGCAGCCCGGGCCGGGGCCGGTGCTCGGTCTGTGCCTGCCCGGGATGCGACCACTGGCGCTCGCGAGCGCATCACAGCTCCGCCCGCACGGCCCCCGTCCCCTCACCAGCCGGAAGTACGCCGACGACTTCAACCAGGTCAAGGAGCTGGGCCGTATCGACAGCACGTCGCGGACGCCCGAGGAGACGCTCGAGGCGCGCTTCTGGACCGACCACGACATCCGGCAGTGGAACGACGGGATGCTTCGCCTCGCCGCGGCCCGAGGGCTGAGCCTCGTGCAGACCGCACGGATGCTGGCGATGGCACACGTGGCCGGTGGGGACGCGATGATCGCGTGCTTCGACGCGAAGTACCACTACTGGTCCTGGCGGCCCTTCCAGGCCATCGCACAGGCGGACGCGGACGGCAACCCACGGACCCTCGCCGACCCGGGCTGGCAGCCGCTGACCACGACGCCGAACTTCCCGGAGTACCCGTCGGCGCACGCCTGCCACAGCATGGCCGTGGTCGCGGCACTCGAGGCGTTCTTCGGCACCCACGACATCGCGTTCACCCTCGACAGCCGCGCCACGAACACCACGCGGGACTACGCCCGGCTCGACGACATCGTGGCGGACGTCGACCTGGCGCGGGTGCTGGTCGGCTTCCACTTCATGTCCTCGGACCTGCAGGGCACCTCCCTGGGCCGCAAGGTCGGCCGGTACGTCGATCACCACTACTTCCAGCCGCTCCACTGCCGGCGCCACCCGCACCGGTCCGGTGACGGCTAGATGACGTGCAGGACCCACGGCTCCCGGCCGTGCACGCCGTCGTTGGCGACGAAGTAGAGGTCACCGTCGAGGGCGGCCAGTGCGGTCGGGTAGGACGAGCCCGCCGACAGGTCGTGCAGGACCGGTCGCAGCCGCGGCCCGGCCAGGGTCCAGAGCTCGCGGCCGTGGCTGCCGTCGGTGGCGGTGAACGCCAGTGTGGCGCCCAGGCAGGTCAGGTTGTGGGGGGCGGAGCTGCCTGGGCCGGGGAGCAGGTCGACCACCCGGCGTACCCGGTGGCCCGAGCGGGCCCACAGCTCGCTGCCCCGGTGGTCGCGGACGGTGAAGTAGACAGTGCTGCCGCACTGGACCGGGCGGCTGACCCGCTGGGCGTCGACGTCGGTGAGCCGGACCGTACGCCGCCCGTTGCGGTCGGTCCGCCAGACCTGCACGCCGTGCACGCCGTCGTTGGCGAGGTAGAGCAACGCGTCGCCGTGCGCGGAGAGACTCCGGGGGTCCGAGCCGGCCGGGCCTGGCCGGATGTCGCGGACCAGCCTGGTGCCGCGCCGCGACCCGTCGCTGACCCACAGCTCGGTGCCGACCGAGGCGAGCGTATTGACCTTGAAGAAGACGCGCCGGCCGACGGGGGTGAGCTGGAGCAGGAAGGTCGATGAGCCGCTTCCGAGCGTGCGAACCTTGCGGGTGCCGGCCGGGGTGCCGTCGGTGCGCCACAGGGGGTTCTGCCCGTCGACGAAGAGCGCGAGCCGGCCGATGGGGGACAGCTCGTCGGGCAGCGTGAGGTGCCGCTTCAGCGGGAAGGTGCCGGCGAGGGTCCCGTCGGAGCGCCAGACCTGCGGGTTCTTGTCGAAGTCGGACGTCGTCAGCAGGGCGAGGTCGCCCAGCGGGGCGGCGTCGAGCGACACGACGTCCGCGCCCTCGGCGAGCCGCGTGGTCGTGCCGGTGGCGCCGCCGGTCCCGGTGGCCGTCGTCGACCAGATCGCCCCGGTGACCGGGGCGTGTCCCGACGCGAGCCGGGTGTCGGTCATGAAGACGACGCCGTGCCGGGCCGAGGTGAAGTACGCCGGGTCCGAGTCGGCCGCCCCCGGCTGGAGGTCGCCCACGAGCGCCGTGCCCTGGGGCGTCCCGTCGGTGACCCACGGCTCGAGGCCGTGCACCCCGTCGTCACCGGCGAAGAACACCCGCCCGTTGGCCGACCTGAACTCGGGGTGCGGGAAGGTCGTCATCGACGACGAAGGCCCCGGGGCCAGGTCGCCGAGCATCTCGGCGGTCCCGGCGGCGGCCCGCCCCCACTGCGTGTCCTTGAGCGTGACCTGGGCAGCGGCGCCGGCCGGGTGCGCCGGCCCGAGCCACAACCCCACGGTCAACGCGCCGGCCAGGACCAGATGGGGCAGTCGACTGCGCACGGTAGGTCAGTCTGCACCCGACCTGCACGTGAGTCACGGCTTCAGCGGCGCGGCAGCAGGATCGAGAGCCTCTCGGCCGGCTCGCCGGTCAGCCGGCCGCCCAGCGCGGCGACCACGGCTCGGGCCTGGGTGATCGAGATGTCTGCGCCAGGCCCGGACCCGGCACGGACGTCCTCGCAGGAGACGCCGATCGAGAGGTGTCCCTCGTCGTCGGCCTCGAAGACCATCCGGACCGCGCCCTGGCCGCGCTTGAGCACGTCGGCCAGGACCAGGTCGAGGATGTGCTCGACCGGCCCCGGCGTATAGGTCGTCTCGATCTGCCCCTCGACCGCTGCGGTGAGCTCCCGGTCCTGCTCGGCCAGCGCGTCCGCCCAGGTCTGGGCGCACTGCGTCGCCAGGTCGCGCAGCGGGATCTCGGCCCCCGCCACCAGGGCGCCGCGGCGGGCCAGCGCGACCAGGTCGCCGGCCACCGCGTCCATCGCCTCGATCCGGCCGACCGCTCGGGTCGCCGAGGCCTGCGCGTCGGCCGGCAGGTCGTCGCGCAGGGCCAGGTCCTCCAGCTCGAGGCGCAACCCGGTCAGGGGCGTGCGCAGCACGTGCGACGCGTGCTCGGCGAACGCCTGCTCCGAGGCCAGCCGCTCCTGGAGCTGGCCGGCCGAGGTGAGCAGGGCCTGGCTGAGCGCCTTGGCCTCGGGGATCCGGGTGCGGGGCAGGTCGAGGTCGAAGCGGCCCCGCCCGAGCTGCCCCGCCGCGCCGGCGAGCTGACGGAACGGCCGGGAGACCAGTCGGGCCATCACGTAGCCGACCAGCGCCGCGACCAGCGCGACCAGCAGGACCAGGAAGCCGAGCGAGCCGAGGTCGGTGCTCGCCAGCTCGTGGAGGACCGACCCCGACTGCCGCAGTGTGAGCGCACCCTCGCCCGCGTCGACCATCGTCTCGATGGCGTCGTCGGCGTGCTCGTCGGTGTAGGCCTTGCCCTCGACCACGATCGGCGGACCGTCGCCGGGGTCGAACTCCAGCCGGTCCGCGCTGTCCACCACCCCGGCCAGGAACGCACGGTCCACCGGCTGGCCGAGCTGCTGGCGCTGCTCCACGACCAGCGCCAGGATCGTCGCCTGCTCGCGCAGGCCCCGGCTCTCGTGGGTGCGCAGGGTCGACTGCTCGGTGTAGCCGTGGATCCACAGGGCGCCGACCAGCAGCACGACGGTGAGGACGACGAACGACGCCGTCAGCCGCGCGCGCACCGGTCACCTGCCACGTGGGGGCTGCTGGTGCTCAGTCGCTGGAGCTGCCCTCGAGGCGGAACCCGACGCCCCGCACGGCCACGACCTTCTCCTGGACGCCGACGCTCTCGAGCTTCTGCCGCAGCCGCCCGATGGTGACGTCGAGGGTCTTGGTCGAGCCGTACCAGTTCTCGTCCCACACGTCGGCCATCAGCCGGGTGCGGGAGACGACCTTGTCCTTGTTGGCGACCAGGACGTTGAGGACCTCGAACTCCTTGCCGGTCAGCGGCACCTCGTCGTCGCCGGAGAAGACCCGGCGGGCGGCGACGTCGATCCGCAGACCGCCCTCGTTGCCGGAGTCGCCGGAGCCGGCGTTGCTGTTGGTACGGCGCAGGAGGGCGCGCACCCGCGCCTGGAGCTCGGCCAGCCCGAACGGCTTGGCCATGTAGTCGTCGGCGCCGTAGTCGAGGCCGACCACCCGGTCGAGCTCGCCCGCCCGGGCCGTGACGATCATGATCGCGCCGTCGTAGCCACCGTCGCGGGCCTTGCGGCAGACCTCCAGGCCGTCCATGTCGGGGAGCCCCAGGTCGAGGATGACCACGTCGGCGTGGCGCGTCGAGACGTCGTCCAGGGCCTTCTGCCCGGAGTCGACCCAGTGCACGTCGTAGCCCTCGCGCTCCAGGGTGCGGACGAGAGGAAACGCGATGTCCTCCTCGTCCTCCACGACGAGGACTCTCTGCGCCATGCCGAAAGGATAGGACTAGACATGAGGTGCGCGCGGCGCAACGCACCGATCCCCTCAGCGGGAGCCCACCGGCTGTCGGGGCAGGGAGGGCCGGGCCACGACCTGCGGTTCGCGACGGCCCACGATCACCCCCAGGGCGAGGAACGTCGCGGCGACCGAGAGCAGCAGCAGCCAGCCGCCGTCGAGGACGAACGGGTAGCCGATCCAGGGGATCGCGAGCCAGACCCGGGAGTACGACGGCGAGGTCAGCGACAGTGGCCTCGCGTCGGCCCCCGCGTCCGATCCGATGGTCGCCGTGTCGCCGTGGATCGCCACGATCCGGCGGACCACACGGTCGTCGTTGGGGCCGACGCCACGCTGGACGGTGATCACGTCACCGGCGCGCAGGTCGGAGGGCGGCACCTCGCGGGCCAGCACGACCGAGCCGCGGCCCAGCGTGCCGTGCATCGACCGGTCGGAGACGACGTAGCGGTCCAGGCCGAGCACCGTGGGCAGCAGCACCAGCAGCACCACCGGGACGAGCACGACCAGACCGAGTACGAGCCGCCGCCGTTCGCGGTGGGTCGACCGGTGCGGAACCGGCGCGATCTCCAAGACCTGTCCCCCCTGACACGTCCCTGACATCCCGGGCCGTGAGGCCCAGGGCCAAACTAGGCCGACCATCGCCGGCAGGGTCCACGCCCGGTCCACGAGTGGACCAAGGTTGGGTAACACCGCGCCGAGCCCGCCCCACCGGTCACAGCAGCACCAGCCGGGACGCTCGCAGCCGGCCGCTCAGGCGAACAGGTCGCCGTACTCCTCCACCCGCTCGAGGACCTGCTCGTAGCGCAGCTGCTCCAGCGCGTCCGGGTCCTCGGCACCCTCCTCGACCTCGTCCCAGCCGAGCGGGGTGGCGACGTAGGGCCGCTCCTTCCCGCGCAGGGAGTACGGCGAGATCGTGGTCTTGGACCCGGAGTTCTGCGACCAGTCGAGGAAGACCTTTCCGGCCCGGCGCGCCTTGGTCATGGTCGCGGTGACGAGCTTGGGGTGCTGCTTCTCCAGCTCCTCCGCGACCTCCTTGGCCAGGGCGGTCGACTCCTCCGACGGCATCCGCGTGGCCAGGTCGGCGTAGAGGTGCAGCCCCTTGCTGCCGCTGGTCACCGGCTTGGCGACCAGCCCCCGCTCCTCCAGGGCGTCGGCGACGAGCAGGGCGACGGTGCAGCACTCGTGGAGCCCCGCCGGCTCGCCGGGGTCGAGGTCGATGACCAGCCGGTCGGCGCCGCGCGGGCGGCCGTTGCGGCCGACCGTCCACTGGTGCACGTGCAGCTCGAGCGCCGCCAGGTTGACCATCCAGGTCAGCGTGGCCAGGTCGTCGACGATCGGGAAGGTGAGCGTCCCCTCCTCCTTGGACGCGGTGCGCGAGCCGGTGGTCGGGACCGTCACCGTGCGCACCCAGGACGGGGTGCCGCCCGGGATGTTCTTCTCGAAGAAGCTCATGTCCTCGACGCCGTGCGGCCACCGGATCCGGGTCACCGCGCGGTCCTCGAGGTGGGGCAGCAGCACCGGGGCGATCGTCGCGTAGTAGCTCAGCACCTCGCCCTTGGTGGTGCCGGTGCGCGGGTAGAGCACCTTGCCGAGGTTGCTGATCTTGAGGGTGCGGCCCTCGACGTCCACGAAGACTTCTTCGGACTCCTGCTGCTTGGCCATCAGCGCCCCACGGCGATGACCGGCGCCTTGGCCGGGTCGAGGGCCCGCATCAGCCTGTCCATGAACACCCCCGGGGCACTCACGCAGCCCGCGGTCGCCCCGTGCCCGTTGACGTGGAGGAAGATCCCGGCGCCACGGTGCCGGACCTGTGACCTGTTGAAGTCGGTGACCACGGCGATGCGGTACTGGTGGCGGAAGTCGGTCAGCCGCTCGGAGCTGTCGGGGTCGCTCGCCGGCAGCCACCAGCGGAAGCCGCCCTCGGCCTGGTTGCGGTAGCGGTTGTAGTAGGCCGACGCGTTGTCCTGCACCCAGAAGTCGCCGGTCCGGACCTGCCGGTAGCGCAGCTTCCAGCGGTCGTCGGGGGCGCCCATCCCGAACGCCCACGGCAGCGCGTAGGTGCCCAGCGGGGTGGTGCCGGTGCCCTGCTTGCGCTGGGTGCCGCGGACCAGGCCGCCGTACCCGATCCGGCCGTCCTCGGCGCTGAACCGCGCCTTCCAGCCCGCGCCGGCGAGCTTCCAGAAGGTGACCCGTGCGTGGTAGCCGTCGGTGTGGTTGACGGTGACGACCTGCTGGGTCCCGGGCTCGAGGTGCACGCGGACGCCGTCGAGGGTCGTGGGACCGCCGCCCGCCGAGGACAGTGCCGAGGACAGCGCGGCGGCGAGGACCAGCTCGGTGATCACCGGCCGCTCCCCAGATCGCTGCCAAGCTCGGTGGGCTGGAGGTCGGTGGGCTTCAGGTCGGTGCGGACCCCCTGGTAGGACGGCTGCCGGAGCCGCTGGTAGCCGATCCCGTGCGTCTCGACCTCGACCACGAGCACCGGCTCGACCCAGAACGTGCCGCGGGCGTCGACGAGCGGGACCTCGTCGTCGAAGGGACTGTCGCCGCGGGTCAGCGGCGCGACGAGCTCGGTGAGCTGCCGGCTGGCCGCTCCCCCGATGCCGCTGCCGACCCGGCCCCGGTAGACCAGCCCCTCCGCCGTGGGCTCCCCGACGAGCAGCGCGGCCAGCCGGTCGGTCGTGCCCTCCTGGGGACGCCAGCCGCCCACGACGTAGGAGCGGCGGTGGCGGTGGGCGAACTTCAGCCAGTTCTTGGTCCGCTGCCCGAACACGTAGCGCGAGGTCAGCCGCTTGCTGACGATGCCCTCCAGCCCCTGCTGCCGGGTCGCCTCGTAGAGCATCGGCCCCTCGTCGTAGGCGTCGGGCACCTGCCAGGTCGAGTGCTCGAGCCCGAGTCCACGCAGGATCTTGCGCCGCTCCCCCAGCGGCTGGTCGCTGACGTCCTTGCCGTCCACGCGCATCACGTCGAAGACCATGTACGTCGCGGGTAGCCGGTCGGCCAGCCGGGCCGCGGCGGCCGCGTTGCGGACGTGCATCCGGTCCTGGAGCACCCGGAAGTCCGGAAGGCCACGGTCGTTGAGCGCGATCACCTCGCCGTCGACCAGCAGGTCGCGGTCGCCCAGCGGGCTGCGGTTGAGCTCGGGCCAGGCGACGGTGACCGGGTTCTCGTTGCGGCTCAGCAGCCGGGTGCCCCCGATGCGGGTCGTGTCGGCCAGCACCCGGACGCCGTCCCACTTCACCTCGTGCGACCAGCCCGCGTCGGTGGGCACATGGGTACCGGTCGAGGCGAGCATCGGGCGCATGGTCGTGTCCCTCAATCCACTGTCGAGCTGCGCGGCGTCAGACGTGTGCAATGGCAAGGCGGCGACGCGAAGGCAGACTGGGCGTCTTTCGAGCGTTCGCCAACGCCGCCAGTGTGCGCGTATGGCGGCGCGCAGCCGGCAACGGGATTGAGGGACACGGCCATGGCCCCATCCTTGCCGATGCCCGGCGTTCGGTGACCGATGGATTCTCGACGCCTCACCGGTCACACTGGTCGCAGTCTGGGGGTCAGGCGCGCAATCGACGAGAGGAACGGCGGATGAGGGCGATCTGGAAGGGCGCGGTGTCGTTCGGGCTGGTCAGCGTGCCCGTCAAGCTCTACGCCGCGACCGAGTCGCACGACGTCTCGTTCCGCCAGGTGCACGCCAAGGACGGCGGCCGGATCAAGTACCAACGGGTCTGCTCGATCGACGGGGAGGAGGTCGCCTACGCCGACATCGCCAAGGGCTACGAGACCGAGGACGGCGAGATGGTCATCCTCACCGACGAGGACATGGAGCAGCTGCCCTCGACGTCCTCGCGCGAGATCGCGGTCGAGAAGTTCGTGCCCGTGGAGCAGATCGACCCGATGCTGTTCGAGAAGTCCTACTACCTCGAGCCGGAGAAGTCGGGCGCCAAGCCCTACGCGCTGCTCCGCCAGGCGCTGCTCGACGCGGACCGGATGGCCGTGGTCACGGTCGCGCTCCGCCAGCGCACCACCGTCGCCGTGCTGCGGGTCAAGGACGACGTCATCGTGCTCCAGACGATGATGTGGCCCGACGAGGTCCGCACCCCCGACTTCTCGGTCGAGGCCGGCGAGGTCAAGGACGCCGAGGTCAAGATGGCGCACATGCTGGTCGAGACGCTGGCCGGCGACTTCGACCCCAGCGAGTTCGAGGACGACTACGCCGAGGCCGTCGAGGCGCTGGTCCGCGCCAAGATCGAGGGCGGCGAGCTCAAGCGCACCCCGACCTCGACCAAGTCCTCCGGCGAGGTGGTCGACCTGCTGGCCGCCCTGCAGCGCTCGGTCGACGCCGCCAAGAAGGGCCGCGGGGAGACCGGGTCGGAGATCTTCGAGGACGTCGAGGTCGGGGCCGAGGAGGAGCCGGCGGCCAAGAAGGCAACCGCGAAGCGGACGACGACGAAGAAGGCCGCGGCCAAGAAGGCGACCACCAAGAAGGCTGCGGCCAAGAAGACGCCGGCGAAGAAGGCCACGACCAAGAAGGCCGCCACCAAGAAGGCGAGCACCCGGAAGGTCGCCGCCCGCAAGGCGAGCTGACCGGTCAGAGCCCTTCGGCGTAGGGCTTGACCACGACCTCGAGGCTGAGCGCGCAGGCGACGACCAGCGTGCGCAACGGCTCGTTGACCGACTCGTTGATCCGCACGACGTAGTCGTCCGGGCGCGGCGGCCCGGCCAGGTCCAGGCCGGTCCAGTCGCGGGTGATCGTGGCGACCTCGCGGGTGTGGCTGTCGACGATCCGCAGGTCCCAGGCCACCCAGTTCTCGGCCTGCAGGTCGCCGAGGAAGTGGCTGTTGGGGCCCAGGAGCGCATAGGTCGTCTCGGTGCGCCGCAGGCTCTGCTGCACGATCCGGCCGGCATCGCGGCCGTCGGCGTCGCGGACCTCCACCGAGGTCTTCGCCACCCCGACCGGCCGGATCATGGTGAGCACGACGGCCTGCTTGTCGTCGACGAGCTCCACGACGTCGTGCTTGGCATGGTCGCGCGACACGAGCCCCTTGAGCCCGGAGCTGCGGGGAGCGGGCGGTGCGGCCCGGCGCAGCATCCCGGCCTTGGTGCCGTCGGGTCGCAGCACCGAGCGGTCCGACCAGCGGCGGCCGAGGTCGGTGAACCGCTCGACCACGAAGACGTCCTCGGTCAGCAGCGAGCTGCGGACGCGCTGCTTGGCGTCGCCGATCGGGCCGCCGGGCTCGTCCACCGAGTCGGTGCCGCCGTCGCGGACGTACGGCGTCCAGCGGTGCCCGTCGAAGAAGCGCAGCTCGTGCCGGCCGTATGGGTCGTCACGCCAGCCCGCGGCATCTCCCGGCTCGCGCAGCTCGGTCACACCGCGAGGGTAGGCCGGATGGCTGCCGCTGCTCCGGCGATTGCTGATTTCTCCCGGTCAGGTCCGGACCGCCCGGATGGCGGCGGCGATCTCCGCGGCGACGGCCGCAGCGAGGGCCGCACCGGTGTCGCCGGGCGGCTCGGGGACGACGTGGTGGACCGTGCCGTTGACCAGCAGGTCGACCGCGCGGATCCGCATGCCGCGCGCCTGCTGGTCGGCGTGCGCGGTGTCGCCGTGCACGATGACGCTGGCGCCCTCTGGAGGCAGCGGCATCAGCCACGCCTTCTCGGCGGCGATCACCCGCTGCGCGGGCAACAGGGCCAGTGCGCCGCCGCCGCAGCCCTGGCCCAGGATCACCGACACGGTGGGCACCCGCATGGTGGCCAGGCCGGCCAGGCACCGCGCGATCTCACCCGCGATCGCTCCTTCCTCGGCGCGCTGCGACAGCTCGGCGCCGGGGGTGTCGATGACGGTGACCAGCGGGAGTCGCATCTCGTTGGCCAGCCGCATCGCCCGGCGGGCGGTCCGCAGGGCGCCCGGCCCCATCGGCGTACCGGGGCCCTGGCGGCTGCGGTCCTGGCCGACCACCAGGCAGGGCTCGCCGTCGATCCGCGCCATCACCACGAGCACGGTGCTGTCCCGCTCGCCCTTCTCGGTGCCGGAGAGCGGCAGCACGACCTCGGCACCTGCCCGCAGCACGTCGCGGACGCCGATCCGCTCCTCGCTCCGGGTCTGCTCGATCGCGGCCCAGGCGTCGAGGTCCGGGGCGGGCTCGCCGGTTCGCCTGGTCAGCCGCGGCTCCGACGGGGCGTCGACGAGGATCGAGAGCACCTGGTCGACAAGGACCGGCAGCTCCTCGGCGGTGGCGAGGCCGTCGATGACGCCGTGGTGCTTGAGGTTCTCGGCGAGCTGCACGTTGGGCGGGAACGGGCGCCCGTTCAGAGCCTCGAACACCTTCGGCCCGAGGAAGCCGATCAGCGCGCCCGGCTCGCCGACGGTCACGTGCGCCAGGGAGCCCCACGAGGCATAGACGCCGCCGGTGGTCGGGTGGCGAAGGTAGGCCAGGTAGGGCAGCCCGGCGGCGCGGTGCTCCATCAGTGCCCGCGAGATCTCGACCATCTTCACGAACGCCGGCGTCCCCTCCTGCATCCGGGTGCCGCCGCTGGCGGTGCTGGCCAGGATCGGGAGCCGCTCCGCGGTCGCCCGGCGTACGGCGCTGATGATGCGGCGGGCCGCCGCCAGCCCGATCGACCCGGCCAGGAACCGGAACTCGTTGGCCACCACCGCCACCGGCCGGCCGTGCACCAGCCCGCGGCCGGTCACCACCGACTCGTCGGTACCGGCCTTCTCGCGGGCCGTCTCCAGCTCGGCCCGGTAGTCCGGCGCGGCGTCCGAGATGTCGATCGGCTCGTCCCACGACTCGAAGGAGCCCTCGTCCAGCACCAGGTCGAGGAGCTCCTGGACGGTCCAGCGATGCGGCGCCTGCTCGCTCACACGATCGAGTCTGACACCGGGAGCGGGGCCGCGACGGCGACTTGTGCGACCTGTTGTGCGACCTCGCGACGGCTCTAGGAGGGTGGCGAACAAGGGCGTGGATGCCTGCGTCGCGAGAGTCGTGCGATGGCAAGGCGTCCGTCCCGAAGGCAGGCTGGGCGCCTTTCGAGGGGCGGCAACACAGCCAGCGTGCGGCTATCGCGGCGCAGGCGCCGCGCGATTGTTCAG
>NZ_DASUFR010000143.1:0-14885 GCF_036274455.1 Nocardioides sp.
GACAGCACGAAGATCCACAGGATCGCGAGGTAGGCCAGCCGGATCAGGAAGAGCGTCAGCTCAGACATCGGTGGCCCCCTGGGCTTCCGTGACGATCCGGACGGTGAGGGTCGTGCTGCCGATCTTCACCTGCGAGCCGTCGCGGAGGCTGGTGTTGGTGACCCGGTGGCCGTCGACCAGCATGCCGTTGGTGGAGCCGAGGTCGCGGACCCGGACCTCCAGCCCGGCACCGCCTCCGGCGAGCTGGAACTCGATGTGCCGGCGGCTGACGCCGGGGTCGTTGACCCGGATGTCGGCCTCGGTGCCACGGCCGACGACCGTGGCGGGCGGGTGGAGCGGGTGCTGCTCGCCACCGGCGACGACGAAGGCCCGCGCCCGCTGCGCCTGGGTGTGGGTGGCGTTGGACTGCACCCGCGCCCGGGCGCTGCTGCGGATCCGGAACCGGCCGGTGGTGAGGTCGTCGGCCCTCTCGAACTCGATGCCGATCGGTCCGGGGAAGACGTAGCCCTGTGCGTCCGCGTGGTCCTGGACCTGGTGGGTGAGCTCGTCGGCGAGCGCGGTGTCGTACGGCGCGAGCCGGTCGAGGTCGGCCTGGCTGAGCTCGACGTGGAAGTCGTTGGGGACCATCCGCCGCTCGCGGCTGAGGATCTGGGCGTTGTTGTCGCACTCACGCTGCAGGGCAGCCGCGATCTCGACCGGCTGGACAGCGCTGCGGAAGGCCCTGGCGAAGGCTCCGGAGATGAGGTTCTCCAGCCGCTGCTCGAACCGCTGCAAACCGCCCACGTCGCCTCCTTCCGCGTCCGGCATCCTGATGGCGTGCAAACACGCCGCGGTGTCGTCGGGCACCGGTCGGCGGTCGTCCACGACTGTATCGGGGTACCCGTTCTCCCTCGTGGACGCCGTGGGACGGCGTACGGTTCTCCCGGCTGCCTGCTCCTTACTGATTAGGAACGGCTCCGCGCGCTGGGCTAACCTTGGCCCGCTTCACGCGCGAGTGGCGGAACAGGCAGACGCGCACGGTTCAGGTCCGTGTGTCCGAAAGGACGTGGGGGTTCAACTCCCCCCTCGCGCACGTGTGATTGGCCCCGGATCCTCGGATCCGGGGCTTCGTCGTTCGTCCGCGGCAGGGTGGAGACCACCGGCGCCCGGTGCCCGGCTCCGCGGTGGACATCGAGCCGCTGGGCGCCGGGCTCGATGTCGCACTGCGTTCAGGGATGACGCCACCCCAGACGTCGCCCCGGCTGTCGCTCGGCCGCCACTTTCCGGGCGCCGCTGCAGCCGGCCAGGAGGAGCAGGGGCAGGACCCACCTGGCGATGGCGTTCGGGGGCATGGCGACCATCTCCTCTACTGCCTCCTCTACTGCAGCCGAGCGTCGAGGACGAGGTCGATCAGGCGCTCGTCCAGGTCCGCGCCGATCGGACCCTCGTCCTCCCGCACGATGAGGAGCTCCATGACCACGACGGTGTGACGAGGTCCGACGTACACGAACTCGCGGCTGTCGGCCCGTGAGTTCTTCGGGCAGCAGTCGGCCCAGTGCTCCTCGTCCCAGGCACCGACGAACACGGTGGTCGGGTCGTCGGCGCCGAAGACCCGACGCTCGGCGCAGGAGAGGAGGAAGGCGCGCCCGCACTGGGGGGGCCGCCCCGCGGGCAGCACGATGACGATGAGACTCCTGCGACCGACGTGGCCCCAGGCGTTCCCGTAGCCGGGCGCCCCGGCCACGGCCGGCCCGCCGGGGTCAGGCTCGTTCCTGAAGCCGGGGACGTGGTCCTCCACCGCCGACACCACGACCTCGTCGGACGGGACCGCAGAGGCGCTCTGCGGGATGGTGAGCCGCGGGTCGGCGGCCGCGGCGGCCATCGCGTCCGGCGTGACGGGGGTGAAGTCGGGCGTGCCCCGCCCGCTCACCACGACGTACCCGACCAGGCCGTCGCGGCGGTCGACGGCCACCCCGACCTCGTAGTCGCCACAGGTGGCGGTCGCCGGCCCACCCCCCTCCCAGGAGGTGCACCGCCGGCCCCATCTGGTGACCTGGGCACGCTCACCGCCGGGTCCGGCGAACCGCTCCGTGCTGCACGACACCTGCTGGTCTGAGTAGCCGGGGTGCTGGACGCGCTGGTAGGCGCAGCCGTCGTCGAGCAGGCTCGGGTCACCGGGCTCGACCTCCAGCCCCAGGATCCCGAAGGTGGTGTAGGCGCTGGTGGCCGCGGTCGTCGCCTGGTAGTCCGAGCCCCGGGCCGGCCACCTGAACTGGACACTCCACGAGTAGGGGTAGTTCTCGGAGGCCTCCAGGTCGCCGTCCGGGTCGAGGTGCTCCTCCACGACCGGGAACCAGCCCTCCCGGACCTCGTTGAAGGGGTCCTGGAACAGCCAGCCCTTGTGGTCGCGGGTGGCGGCGACCGTGGTGTCCGACCAGGTCTGGGGCGACTGCGCCTTGTCCGTCGGACTGGGCGACGGGCCCTGGGTCGGCGTGGGCGTCGGGGTGGGGGAGACGGGCGGAGCCGTGTCGGTGCCGCGCCAGCCCACGACGAGCCCGACGATGACGGCCAGCGCGGCGGCGATGGCTGTGAGGGCGGCGACGGCGGCGTATCGGTGCCGGCGTTCGCGGTGGGCATCCTGGGCCGCCTGCTCAATGGCACGGTCGAGGTCGCCGTAGACCGGGACGTCGGCGACGATCTCGTCGAACGCCTGGCGCAGGCCGCTCATGACTCCACTCCTTCGAACGAGGCCACCGCGTCGGGGACCAGGTCCCGCAGCCGCTGCAGCGCGACCCGGGTCTGTGACTTGACGGTGTTGGGGCTGACCCCGAGGGCCTCGGCGGCCTGGTGCTCGGTGAGGTCCTCGTAGAACCGCAGGACCAGCACCGCGCGCTGGGCGGGCGTCAGCCGGGCCAGCGCGCCCTGAAGGGTGAGGCGGTCGGTGGCGGTGGCGGCCTCGTCGCCCCCGGCCCGGTCCGGGGGCACGTCGGACAGGAACTCCCGCAGCCGTCGCTTGCGCCAGCCGTCGACGAACCGGCTGTGGAGGATCCGACGGACGTAGGACTCGGGGTCGATCGTGCCGGTCCTGTCTCAGCGCCGGACCAGGACGACATAGGTGTCCTGGACCAGGTCCTCGGCAGCCTGGTGGTCGCCTGTCAGCAGGTACGCCGCCCGGGACAGCGCGGCACCGCGGGCCGAGACGAACTCCCGCAGCTCGACCTCGCGGTCCACGGAACCACTCTCCTCGCACGCGACGCTGTCATCCACATGAACGCAGGAATGGCACGGCGCGGGTGGGGGATCCGCGAAATATCCTGCGGGCCCGCTATCCGGCCCGACGGCACGGGTCGATCGCTCAGAGTGGTGTAACGGCTGATCCTTCGGGTTGGGGTTCGAAGAGCTACTCGTCGGGGTCGAGGGTGACGAGTCCCTGGACCGCGGGTAGGTCGTCGACGTCGGTAGCAATGCATCCGCCCCGAGTGACCGGACTACGTTGGCGCAGGGTCATCACCGATGGTCCAGCTGATCAGCGGCTCGTGCACCTCCCGGGCTGGGCGACCACGCTCCTGGAGCACCTCGCCCTCGAGGGGCGGACCCTGCAGCCTGTACTCGAGTCCTGGACCAGCTGGCCCGGGCGCCGCCCCTGAACCGGACCGAGTGTCCGAGCCGACCCGGAAGGAGCCCGCCATGAACGGGACCACTGGCCACGCGCACCTGTGGGACGGCGGTCCCGGATGGCTGAACACCGCCTCCTACGGGCTCCCACCCCGGGCGGCGTGGGATGCACTGCAGGGCGCCCTGGACGAGTGGCGGACCGGCGGAGCCGACTGGGAGACGTGGGACCGAAGCACCGACCGCGCGCGGCGCTCGTTCGCCCGCCTGGTCGGCGCGGAGGTGTCGGACGTGGCCGTCGGCAGCACCGTGGCTGCGGCCCTCGCGCCCGTCGCGACCGCGCTGCCGGACGACGCCGTGGTCCTGGTCGACGAGACCGAGTTCACCTCCGCCGTCTTCCCCTGGCAGGTCCACGCCTCGCGCGGGGTCCGCGTGGTCTCGACACCGGGGCCGGAGCTGGTCGACGCGATCCGTCCCGGGGTGGACGTGGTCTCGGTGAGCGCCGTCCAGTCCTCGACCGGTGCGGTCCTCGACCTTCCCGCGGTGGTCGCGGCGTGCGAGGAGGCCGGTGCCCGCCTGGTCCTCGACGCCAGCCAGGCGGCCGGCTGGCTCCCCCTCGACGTCAGCGGCGTGGACGTCCTCGTCGCGCACAGCTACAAGTGGATGATGTCGCCGCGCGGCGCCACGTTCTGCTACCTCTCATCGCGCATCCGGGAGGAGCTGCGGCCGCTGAACGCCTCCTGGTACGCCGCCGCGGACGTGATGGGCTCCTACTACGGCACGCGGATGGACCTCGCGTCCGATGCGCGCCGGTTCGACCAGTCCCCGGCCTGGTTCAGCCTCGTCGGAGCGGCCGCAGCACTCGAGGTCATCGAGGAGATCGGCGTGCCTGTCATCCACGCCCACGACGTGGCCCTGGCCAACCGATTCCGCGCCGGGCTCGGTCTTCCGCCCGGCAGCTCCGCCGTCGTCTCGACGTACCATCCGGGCTCACAGGAGGCCTTCGCCGATGCCGGACTCCGCGCCGCGGTCCGCAACGACCGCCTGCGTGTCTCGTTCCACGTCTACAACACCGACGCCGACGTCGACCTGGCCCTGGACGCGCTGTCGGGCGCCGACCGGGCGGGCCGCGGCCACTGACGCGGCTACCAGGCCCGGATCACTTCGCCGGTCCGCCACCCCTCCACGCTGCGCTCGAACGCCGCAGCGATGCGGCTCATCGGCACCGGGGCCCGGCCCGGGTTGAGCGCGCCGAACTCGGCGGCGCTGTCCTCGGCCAGCCCGGGGCTCACCGCGTTGATCCGGACCCCGCGGTCCATGGACAGGGCGGCCGAGCGGACGAACCCCTCGACCCCGCCGTTCGCGACGGCGAAGGACACCGCGTCGGGGATCGGGTCGTCGAAGAGGTAGCCGGAGATGAGCGTGAACGCGCCGCCGCGCGAGATCCGGGACCGGCCCAGCAGCACGAGGCGGAGCTGTCCGAGGAGCTTGCTGTGCACGCCGACGGCGAGCTCGTCCTCGCTCGCCGTCCCCAGCGCACCGAAGTGCGCCTCGCCGGCCGTGCTGACCACGGCGTCGAACTCGCCGACCTCGTCGTACATGCGCGCCACCGAGTCCCGTGAGGCGATGTCGACGCGGACGTCGCCCGAGGTGCGCCCGGCCACGATCACGTCGTGCCGGGCCGACAGGCGCTTGACGACTGCCGTGCCGATGGTGCCGGCGCCGCCGACCGCGATGATGCGCATGATCCGACGGTGCGTCCGGGCCGGGCGCCCGGGCAACGCCGGTTCGTCAGGGCCGAACGCTGCGGGCCAGGCGCTGCTGCACCGCCCCGACCGCGCGGGCGTAGACCTCGCTCCGGGTGGCGAACCGCTCGTCGGTGGCGCAGACGCCCAGTGACCCGAAGGGCTCCTCGCCCAGCCGCACCGCAGCGGCGGCACACGTCACTCCCTCGAGTGCACGCTGCGGTCCGACGAGCACGCCGCTGTGCTCGGTGGTGAGGACCTGCCCCAAGGGCGTCAGCTCAGCCTCGACCGGGGTGGTCGGCGCGGCGACCCCGCCGGCGGGGACGGCGCTGGCGGCGTACAGGACCCGGTCGCGGTCGAGGGCGGCCAGGTGGACGGTCTCGCCGAGCTGCCGGGAGAGGGTGTGGGCCGCGGGGACGACCGTGGTGCCGAGACCGTGGGACTGGAGCATCGTGCGGGCAAGCCCGACCAGCCGCCAGCCCAGCCGGTAGTTCCCGCACGCCATCCGCTCGAGCAGCCCGCTGCGGGACAGCTCGCGGAGCAGCTCGTAGGCGCTCGACTTCGCGATGCCCACCTCGGCAGCCACGTCGGTGGGGCCCCAGTACGGCCGCTCGACGGTGAACAGGTCGAGGACCTCGGCGGCCCGAGCCACGCCACGCACCTATTGACCGTACGCCCGTCCCGGCGGGAAGGCGCCCGAGTTTCGTTCGGCTGTCCCGAACCGTCCTTGGCCGTGGTCGGCGTCGCCGCCCATCGTCGGGGCTCGTCCTGAGAAGCGAAGCAATCCCATGTGGAGGTTCGATGACCGCGGTCGCCCAGCGAGAGCTGTCGCCCGTCCCCCTGATGCAGCTGGCCACCGCGTTCTGGGCCTTCAAGACCCTGGCCGCGGCCCACGAGCTCGACCTGTTCCCGCGCCTGTCCGGCACCCCGGGGGTGACCAGCCTCGAGCTGGCCGAGGCGTGGGGGATCGAGGAGCGGCCGGCCGACATGCTGCTCACCGGCTGCTCCGCGCTGGGGCTGCTCGAGAAGCGCGAGGGCCGCTATGTCAACAGCCCGCTCGCTGAGGAGTTCCTCGTCCGGGGCCGGCCCTACTACTTCGGCGGCTTCGTGCAGATGCTCGACCAGCGGCTCTACCCGGGGTGGGGCCGGCTGACCGAGGCGATCCGCACCAACCGCCCGACCACCTGGGACCCGGTCGTCCAGGACTCGCTCTTCGACGGTGAGGACCCCGAGCTGCTCGCGGTGTTCTGGGAGGCGATGCACTCCTTGTCGACGTTCACCGCCCGCGAGCTGGGCCGGGCGATCGACCTGAGTGACGCCCGCCGGCTGCTGGACGTCGGCGGCGGCTCGGCGGCGTACGACATCGAGCTGTGCCGGCTGCATCCCGACCTGACCGCGACCGTCTACGACCTGCCGAAGGTGGTCGACATCGCGGCCGGGAAGGTCAGGGAGGCGGGCCTCGATGGTCGGATCGAGACGGTCGCCGGTGACTTCTTCGCCGACGCCTCGCTGCCCGGAGGACACGACACGGTCCTGCTGTCGATGATCCTGCACGACTGGGCCGAGGAGCGGGGCCGGGCGATCCTCCAGAAGTGCTGGACGGCGCTGCCCAGCGGTGGCCGGCTGGTGATCGCGGAGCTGCTGGTCGACGACGAGCGGACCGGTCCGCCGGCCGCGGCCCTGATGAGCCTCAACATGCTGGTCGAGACCGAGGGCCGCAACTACACGCCGGCGGAGTACGAGGCGTGGCTGGCGGAGCTGGGCTTCGTCGACGTGCACACGGTCTGGTTCGAGGCGCCGGGGGCCAACGGCGCCGTGATCGGGCGGAAGCCGTGAGCGCGGCCCCCCTCGCCGCCGTGGGCGGCGTCATCGTCCTCACCGCCGCGCTCGCCGGCACCTCCCAGGCGGTCGCCGATCCTCGCTGCCGCGACGTCGACGCGACGATCCGCGACCAGGTCGTGGACCAGGGCTGCCCCTCCCCGATCCCGGTCTGTGTGATCGGGACCGTCCGCGGCAAGGGGCACTTCGACGGCACCACCGTGTTCGTGCTCGGCTCGCGGGGGGAGGCGCCGCCCACCGCGCCCGACCAGCGCCCGGTCAGCGGGACGATCACCTACACCTTCGGCGACGGCTCCACCCTCACCGCGCTCGAGACCAGCGTCGGCAACGTCGACCCCGAGACCGGCGCGGGCCATGCCGGTGGCACGCAGGAGTTCACCGGCGGCACCGGCCGCTACGCCGGGGCAACGGGCTTCGCCTACCTCGCGCAGCGCTACGAGACCGACCACTTCCTCACCCGGATCCGAGGCGAGGTCTGCCACGCATAGGGACCCGGCTGTGCCAGCCGCTGCCGACAGTCGGACCGGGAAGGGACCCAACCACCATGAGCCGGATCGTCAGCTCCACGTTCGTCAGCCTCGACGGCGTCATCAACCACATGGAGGAGTGGCACTTCGACCACATCGGCGAGGAGAGCGACGAGATTGCCCGCGACCAGCTGGGCGCCGCCGACGCCATGCTGATGGGCCGCCGTACCTACGAGATCTACGCCGCCACCTGGCCGCACCGCGACGACCCCTACGCCGACGCGATCAACGCCATCCCCAAGTACGTCGCTTCCACCAGGCTTCGGCGGGCCGACTGGGCCAACACGACCGTGCTCAGCCGCGACCTGGTCGAGGCGGCGGCCGAGCTCAAGGGGAAGCACCCCCGCGGCCTGCTGATGCACGGCTACGGGCCGGTCGCGAAGACGCTGATGCGCGCGGGCCTGCTGGACGAGCTGTGCCTGTGGCTCCATCCCGGTCTCGCCGGCGTCGGCACCGTCGACGACATGGTCTTCAGCGAGGGCCTCAACGCCCGGCTCAGGCTGATGGAGGCCCGGACCCTCGCCTCCGGCGTGGTGCTGCTGCGCTACCGGCCGGCCGACTGACCGAAGGACGCCCGCTCACCGCCCGTCGCGTGGCCCGAAGGCGGCGAGCGCATCCGCATCGCTGTTGGCCGAGCGCACATACTCCTCGGCCCAGGCCTGCCGGTCGGGGTACGCCGACCCGGCCACCACCGCGGCCACCGCCGCGTCGAGGTCGACCTCGGTGTGGCGCAGCTCGACCTGGCCGTCGCGCAGCAGCGCCCAGGAGCCGCCCGCGCGGCCGTAGGGCATGCCGATGCTGCCGGAGTTGACCACGAGCCGTCGGTCCACCAGACGCACGAAGGGCATGTGCGTGTGGCCGCAGACCACCACCCGGTCGCTCCCGGACAGCCCCGCGAACACCTCGGCCCAGCGCGAGAGCCGGGTGTCGACGAGCACCACCTCGTCGTCGTCGCGGGGCGTGCCGTGGCAGAAGACGACCGTGCCGAAGCCGTCCACCTCGACCCGGACCGGGTGGGGGAGCCCGGCCAGCAGCTCGACCTGGTCGGGCCGGAGCTGCCCGCCCGCCCAGTCGGACACCTCGATCCCGGACTCGCCGCCGCGGGCCACCTCGACCAGCTCGCGGTCGGCGTTGCCGCGGACCAGCAGACAGCGCTCGCCGAGCCCGACCAGCCGGTCGAGGACCTCGACCGGCATCGGACCAGCGGCGTGGTCGCCGGTGACGACGACGAGCTCGGCCGCGAGCACGTCGGGCTCGGCCAGCACGGCGTCCAGCACGGGCAGCACGCCGTGGATGTCGGAGAGCACTGCGATCGACATCACCATGGACGCCAGTCTGCTTCAGCCTTCGTCGTCCCCGTCGCGGGCGCGTGGGGCTCAGCGCCGGGCCGGCGCCCGGACCGCACCCGTCACCAGCCACGCGTCACCGCGCGCCCGCCGGGTCAGCACCACGAACCGCGCGCCCATGAAGACGCCGGCGAAGGCGACCCAGACCGCGACCAGTCCGCCGGTGACGAAGGCGGCCGCGAGCACCACCGGCGCATAGACGGCGAGCACGACCGCCCCGGCCCACGCGAGGTAGCGGCCGTCGCCGGCACCGATGAGCACGCCGTCCAGCACGAAGACGACGCCCGCGACGGGCTGCCCGAGCGCCGCGATGAGCAGCACCGGCACCAGGAGGTCGTGCACCGCGGGGTCGCTGCTGAACAGCCGCCCGAGGAACGGCGACGCGGCGGCCAGGAGAAGCCCGCACACGACGCCGCTGTAGGCACCCCACTGCACCATCCGCCGGGTGACCGCCCGGGTGCCCGCCACGTCGCCGGCGCCGAGGTAGCGACCGGTGATCGCCTGCGCCGCGATCGCGATCGCGTCGAGCACGAAGGCGAGGAAGGACCACAGCGTGATCGCCACCTGGTGGGTGGCCAGCGACACGGGCCGGTCCGGTCCGGACGCGCCCAGGGTGACGGCGTACGTCGTCAGCAGGAGCGCCGCGCGCAGAGTGATCGTCCGCACCACCAGCGCCACCCCGGAGCGGGCAGCCATGCGGATCCCGGTCGGGTCAGGCACGAGGGAGGCGCCGGCACTGCGGGCGCCGCGCACCACGACGGCCACCAGGGCGGCCGCGCTGAGCAGCTGAGCGACCACGGTCCCGATCGCGGAGCCGGCGATGCCCAGGCCGTCGAAGGAGCCGACGCCGTAGACGAGCAGCAGGTTGAGGCACACGTTGACCCCGTTGCCCGCCACCGCCACCACGAGCGGCGTCCGGGTGTCCTGGAGGCCGCGCAGGATGCCGGTCGCGGCCAGCATCACCAGGATCGGGGTGGTGCCGAGCCAGGCGACCCGCAGGTAGGTGGTCGCGTAGCCCTCGACCGAGGCGCCGGCACCGAAGGCACCGACCAGCGGGCCGGTGAACAGAATGCCGAGCACGGTCACCACCACGCCGATGAGCACGGCCAGCCAGACCCCGTCGATGCCCTGCGCCAGGGCGCCCTTCTCGTCGCCGGCCCCGAGGTGGCGGGCCACGCTGGCCGTGGTGCCGTAGGCGAGGAAGATGCACAGCCCGACCGCTGTCTGGAGCACCACCGCCGCGATGCCCTGGCCCGCGAGCTGGGGCGTGCCGAGGTGACCCACGATCGCGGCGTCCGCGAGCAGGAACAGCGGCTCGGCCACGAGGGCCAGGAACGCCGGGACCGCGAGCCGGAGGATCTCGCGGTCGTGCGCCGTGGCCATGCCCGGAACTCTAGTATCGGTAATGACCAGACCGCACCTCTGATCCTGACGCGCGGGTGGCGGGCTACGAGAGGGCGAGGATCACGATCCCGACCACGCCGGGCACGAGCCCGAGCGCGAGCCACCACGACGCGACCGGCTTCTGGTGGATCAGGCGCGCGACCGCAGCGGCCACCACCCCGAACAACCCGCCGATGACGCACAGCCCGTAGCGGGAGACGGTCGCGGACTCGTCGAGGAAGAAGGCCCCGATCACCAGCCCGGCCGACAGGTGGAAGATCGTGGTGACGGCGAGCACGGACAGCACCCAGCGCTGCACCCGGGTGAGCGAGTGGTCGTTGACGGGACGCACCGGGTTGGCCGGGTCCATCAGGTGCCGCGGCCGGCGGGCCGGGCTCTGCTCGCTCACCCCTCGATGATCTCGCACCCGTGGCGCACAACCCATTCCGCGGCCGCGTGACCTCTGTCATCACACGCCGTCAGTGCGTCAGCATCCGGATGCGACACTCGGGCCCATGACCGACGTGGCACCCGGGGACGGTCATCGGTCCCGACGGCTCCGCAACGGTCTGCTCGTCGCCCTCGCCGTGGTCATGGTCAACCTGCCTTGGGTGCACAGCGTCTGGCAGGACCACCGGCTCGACCGGGACGGCGTCGACCACGCCGCCACACTCACCCACCACGAGCAGCGGGACGACAGGCTGTTGGTCTCCTTCGACCTGAAGGGGACCGACGACCAGCCGGCGATCTCAGGCGAGGCGCGGGTCGACCGGGCGACGTACGACGAGGCGGTGGCGAGCGAGCGGGTGACGGTCCGCGCCCTGCCCGGGTCGGCGACGGTGTGGCGGGTCGAGGGGGAGGTCGGCAGCAACCTCGGCCTGGTCGTCACCGTGGTGGCGGACGTCGTCCTCCTGGCCCTGGTGCTGCTCCTGGTGCGGTTCGGCTCCCGGCTGCGCCAGGAGATGGTGCTGGTCGCGACCGAGGACCTCGAGCGGTGCCCGCCCGGGTCGGTGCTGGACCAGGTCGACGGCCTGCGGTTCGTCGTGTGCGGGGAGGTCCAGACCATCGAGGACGACGCCGTGGTCCTCGATCTGGGCGACCGCAGCGTGCGGGTGATCCTGGACGGGCACCACAACCCGGCGGGCTACCAGCAGCCGGTCCGGGCAACTGGCACGATGCGCAGTTGAGAGGGGTCCGGACCGTCTAACCTTCCGAATCGTGAAGAGACGTCGCCTCGCCGCCGCCACCGCGCTCGCCGTCGGCGTGCTCGCGGTCCAGACCGGCGTGGCGTCTCCCGTCCATGCCGCAGCGCCGCGCTACGCCTCCACCACCGGGTCCGGGACGGAGTGCACGAGCACGGCTCCGTGCGACATCGTCACCGCGGTCAACCAGGCCCCGTCCAGCACCGAGGTCATCATCGCCCCGGGCACCTACAGCCTCGGCTCGACCGGCCTCGTCAACAGCCAGTCCGCGGTGAACGTGCACGGCACGCCCGGTCAGCCCCGGCCGGTCATCAACAGCAACGCCTCCCCGGCACTGTCGATGCTCGGCGCGGGCGCGCGGGTCGCGGACCTGACGATCAACCAGAACGGCGGCAGCTTCGGGCTTCAGGTGTTCGCCACCGGCATCCTCGTCCAGCGGCTCGAGGTCCACTCGTCGGCCGCGGACGCCTGCGCGATCGGCTACAGCGGGCTGGTGCGGGACGTGCTGTGCGTCAGCACCGCCGCCGGCGGTGTGGCGCTCGAGGACTCGTGGGGCGGCGGCACCGGGCTCCTCACGCTGCGCAACGTCACGGCGGTCGCCACCGGTGCGGGCTCCTACGGCATCCGGGCCAACTCCACGAGCAACGACACCAACCTCGACGTCAGCGCCCGCAACGTCATCGCGTGGGGAGCCCTGGCCGACATCGGCTCGGGCGAGACCGGGACCAACAGCGAGAGCGATGTCATCCTCAGCTTCTCGAACTTCGACAAGATCGAGGAGCTCGGCGGCGGGAACGTCACCAACGTGGGCTCGGTCGCCACCAACCAGACGGCGCAGCCGATCTTCCTCGACAACACGCTCTTCCACCAGGCCTGGAACTCCCCGACGGTCGACAAGGGCACGACCGACGTCAACGTCGGGACCGCCGACCTCGACGGGGACCCTCGGCGGCTCGGCGCAGCGACCGACATCGGGGCCGACGAGTACGACACCGTCCCCCCGGACGTCACCCTCCTCCACGTGCCGAAGCCGAAGGTGCACAAGCACAAGGTGAAGTTCATCTTCGTCGCGAGCGAGATCGTGACGTTCACCTGCAAGGTGGACAAGCGGAAGGCCAAGCCCTGCAGCTCGCCGCTCAAGCTCAAGCTCAAGCGGTACGGCAAGCACAAGATCACCGTCATGGCGCGCGACATCGTCGGCAACGTGGACCCGACGCCGGCGACGTACACCTGGAAGCTGAAGCACAAGCACAAGCGCAAGCACCATCACCACCAGCACCACCACTGAGACGGTCGGAGTCGGTGGGTACCGCCCGCGCATGTCGTCGTTCTTCGCGCGGACCCGGGCCCGGTCGGTGGTCCTCGCCCGCCGTGAGGACATCTGGGCGCTGCTTATCGACCCGGTGCTGATGGCGAGGTTCACGCCGTTCGTCCGGAACATCACCGCGGACGGTGACCACTGGTTCTGGGAGATGTCCGGGCTGAGCGTGCTCGGTCTGAAGGTCGCGCCGTCGTTCACCGAGCGGATGGAGCTGCGCGAGCCGGAGCGCATCGAGTTCCGCCACGACCCGCCCGCGGGCCGGGTCGAGAAGGCCGGCGCCCAGGGCTGGTACGCACTCACCCCGACCGAGGACGGCACCGAGCTGACGACCGAGCTCGAGATCACCGTCGACCTGCCGCTCCCGAGGGCCTCGGGGCCAGCGGTGCGGGCCACGATGCGCAAGGTGATCGACGCCATGGGCGACCGGTTCTCGCAGAACCTGCTCGAGCACCTCGGAGCCGAGGAACGCTCCGCCTGAAGCGACGCGTGCGGAACGTCGACGGCGCCGACTTGCCCGCAGCCGACCGGAGCGTGAGGCTTTGGTCGTGTCCGTCACCGCCTCGTCCTACTCGATCACGATGCGCCTGCACACGGCGCCCGACCACGGGATCGTCGGGGCGGTGGCCACCGCCATCTCGGCGGCGGGCGGCGTCGTCACCGCGATCGACGTCGTCGACTCCACCCGTGAGCGGCTGGTGCTCGACGTCACGTGCTCGGCCAGCGACGCCGACCACGCCCACGAGCTCGAGGAGGCGGTCGACGCCATCGACGGCGTCGAGGTCTACAAGGTCAGTGACCGGACGTTCCTGCTCCACATCGGCGGCAAGATCGAGGTCCACTCCAAGGTCCCGCTGAAGAACCGGGATGACCTGTCGATGGCGTACACGCCCGGCGTCGGCCGGGTCAGCATGGCGTTGGCGGAGAACCCGGACGACGTACCCCGGCTGACGATCAAGGGCAACAGCGTCGCGGTGGTGACCGACGGCTCGGCGGTCCTCGGGCTCGGCAACATCGGGCCGGGCGCGGCGCTGCCGGTGATGGAGGGCAAGGCGGCGCTGTTCAAGCGGTTCGCGAACATCGACGCCTGGCCGATCTGCCTGGCCAGCCAGGACACCGACGAGATCGTGCGCGCGGTCGAGATGATCGCGCCCGGCTTCGGCGGGATCAACCTCGAGGACATCGCCGCTCCGCGCTGCTTCGAGATCGAGCAGCGGCTGCGCAAGAGCCTGGACATCCCGGTCTTCCACGACGACCAGCACGGCACCGCGATCGTCGTCCTCGCCGCGCTCACCAACGCGCTTCGTGTGGTCGGCAAGGAGATGACGTCGTGCCGGATCGTGCTGTCCGGCGCGGGCGCGGCCGGTACGGCGATCGTGACGCTCCTCATCGCGGCCGGTGTCACCGACGTCGTGGTGATCGACCGGGACGGTGCGCTCTGCTCCGGCGACGACGCTCTCTCCGCCGCGCACTCCGAGCTCGCCTCGATGACCAACCCGCGCAAGGTCAACGGCGGGCTCAGGGACTGCCTGGTCGGAGCCGACGTCTTCATCGGGGTCAGCGCGCCGAACATCCTGCAGCCGGAGTGGATCGCCGACATGGCGGAGCAGCCGGTCGTCTTCGCGCTCGCCAACCCGGACCCGGAGGTCGACCCGGCCGAGGCCGAGAAGTACGCCGCGGTCGTGGCGTCGGGACGCTCGGACTACCCCAACCAGATCAACAACGTGCTGGCCTTCCCCGGCGTCTTCCGGGGACTGCTCGACGCACGGGCCCACGACATCACCATCGAGATGCTGCTCCGCGCCGCCGAGGCGATCGCGCACGTCGTGCGCGACGAGGAGCTGAACCCGAACTTCATCATCCCGACGGTCTTCAACACCGAGGTGCCGAAGGCCGTGGCCGAGGCGATCCGCGGGGCGCGCTAGTCGCCTGTG
>NZ_DASUFR010000144.1:0-10246 GCF_036274455.1 Nocardioides sp.
GGTTGACGGTGCCGAGACCCTCCCGGCCCGGACCGATCAGGAAGAACTCGGCACTCCAGTCGTGGGGGCCCGGCCGCACCCGGTAGCGGAACGCGTAGTCGTGGCAGCCGGACCGCAGCACGCCGTCACCGCGCCAGACCCGCCCGTAGTCGGCGTCCCAGGCGGTGGCGGGCGCGGCCACGAGGACGCCGCACCCGAGTGCGAGCGCCACCAGCAGTCTCGTCAGGGCCATGTCCTACCTCCGAGAGGCCCAACGCGTCGGTGTGACCGACGTTACGCGTCGTCTCAGAGGGGGATGTTGCCGTGCTGCCCCCGTCGTACGCCGACGGACTGCACGGCGTCGTCGATGGCCCGCGCGATGGCGCTACGAGTCCGGTCGGGCTCGACGACCTCGTCGACCACCCCGATCTCGACCGCCCGGTCGACGCCGCCGGCGATCCGCTCGTGCTCGGCGGCCAGCTCGAGCTCGACCTGAGGACGGATGTCGGGGGTGACCTCGGCCAGCTTGCGCCGGTGCAGGATCCGCACCGCCGCGACCGGCCCCATGACGGCGACCTCGGCCCCGGGCCAGGCGAAGACCTTGGTGGCACCGAGCGAGCGGGCGTTCATCGCAATGTAGGCGCCGCCGTAGGTCTTCCGGGTGATCAGCGTGACCCGCGGGACCACGCACTCACCGAACGCGTGCAGCAGCTTGGCCCCCCGGCGTACGACGCCGTCCCATTCCTGGCCGACGCCGGGCAGGTAGCCGGGCACGTCGACGACGACGACGAGGGGGACGCCGAACGCGTCGCACATCCGCACGAACCGCGAGGCCTTCTCCGCCGACAGCGAGTCCAGGCAGCCGCCGAGCCGCAGCGGGTTGTTGGCGACGACGCCGACGGTGCGGCCACCGAACCGGCCGAGGATGGTGGCGATGTTGGGCGCCCACTTCGCGTGCAGCTCCTGGGCGGTGCCCTCGTCGAGGAGCGACTCGACCAGCGGGTGCACGTCGTAGGCGCGCTTCTTGGAGTCCGGCAGGATCGCGCCGAGGTCGCGATCCTCGACGTCCTCGACGCTCAGGCTGCCCTGCGCGCCCAGCAGCGCGGCCACGGAGCGGGCCCGCTCCAACGCCTCCGCCTCGGAGCCGGTGAGGATGTGGACCACGCCTGACCGGCGGCCGTGCGGCTCGGGCCCTCCGAGGCGCAGCATGTCGACCTCCTCGCCGGTCACCGAGCGGACGACGTCGGGGCCGGTCACGAAGATCCGGCCCTCGGGGCCGAGGATCACGATGTCGGTCAGCGCGGGGCCGTACGCCGCACCGCCGGCCGCCGGGCCGAGCACCACCGAGATCTGCGGGATCTTCCCCGAGGCCTGCGTCATCGCGTGGAAGATCCGGCCGACGGCATGCAGCGACAGCACGCCCTCGGCAAGCCGGGCGCCACCGGAGTGCCAGAGCCCGACGATCGGCACACCGTGGGTCATCGCCCGGTGGTAGGCGTCGACCACCACCCGGCAGCCGACGTCGCCCATCGCGCCACCCATCGTGGTCGCGTCGGAGCAGAACGCCACGACGGGCGAGCCGTGCACCTCGCCGACGGCCGCCAGCATCCCGGAGTCGTCGTCGGGGGTGATCAGCTCGAGGGTGCCCTCGTCGAACAGCGCCCTCAGCCGGGTGACCGGGTGGCGGGGGTCGTCCTCTCGTGGCGGCTTCGCCGGCGCGGCAACGGGTGCTTCCTGGGTGGCCGTCACCTGCTGCTCACACGCTCCCGAAGGCGACAGCGACGTTGGCGCCACCGAACCCGAAGGAGTTGTTCAGCGCCGCGATGTCGCCCACCGGGAGGTCCCGGGCCTTGGTGGCGATGTCGAGGTCGACCTCCGGGTCCTGGTTGTCGAGGTTGATCGTCGGCGGGGCGGTGCGGGTCTCGATGGCCTTGACCACCGCGACCGCCTCGAGCGCGCCCGCGCCGCCGAGCAGGTGGCCGGTCATCGACTTCGTGCTGGTGACCACCACCTGCTCCACGCTCTTGCCGAGTGTCGCGTGCAGCATCAGCCCCTCGGCGATGTCGCCGAGCGGGGTCGAGGTCGCGTGGGCATTGACGTGGAAGACCGACTCCGGGCCGATCTCCGACTCCTCCAGCGCCCGCACGATGGCCCGGGACCCGCCGCGGCCGGCCGGGTCGGGCTGGGCGATGTCGTGGGAGTCAGCGGTGATGCCGGCACCCAGCACCTGGGCGTAGATCCGCGCCCCACGGGCCTTCGCATGCTCCTCGGACTCGAGGACGAGCACGCCCGCGCCCTCGCCCAGCACGAACCCGTCGCGGGCGGTGTCCCACGGCCGGGACACGGTGGCCGGGTCTCCGGGGTTCTTCGAGAGGGCCATCATGTTCGCGAACGCCGCGATGTTGAGCCGGTGGATGGCCGCCTCGGTGCCGCCGGCCACGACGATGTCGGCCCGGCCGAGCCGGATCTGGTCGACGGCCAGTGCGATCGCCTCGTTGCCGGACGCGCAGGCCGAGACCGGCGTGTTGACCGCGGCCCGCGCGCCCAGGTAGAGGCTGACGTTCGCCGCCGACGCGTTCGGCATCAGCATCGGCACTGCGAGCGGGGAGACCCGGCGGGGTCCCTTCTCCAACAGCACGTCGTAGTTGTCGAGCAGCGTGATGACGCCACCGATGCCGGTGGCCATGGCCACGCCGAGCCGGTCGTGGTCGAGGTCGTCCTGGACCTCGGCCAGGCCGGAGTCGGCCCAGGCCTCCATGGTGGCGACCAGCGCGAACTGGGCGGTCCGGTCCAGCCGGCGGGCCTTGACCCGCTCGAGGACCTCGGTCGGCTCGACCGCGGCGACACCGGCGATCTTGACCGGAAGCTCCTCGGCCCAGTCGGCCTCGATGTGACGGACGCCGGAGCGGCCGTTGACCATGGCGTCCCAGGTGCTGGCGACGTCACCGCCGAGGGGGTTGGTCGTCCCCAGGCCGGTGACGACGACTCGGGTGCGGCTCATTGCTGCTCGCTTCCGTGCGAAGAAGGGTGGGGAAGGGCGGTGTCAGCCCTGGGCGCGCTCGATGAACGCGACCGCGTCGCCGACCGTCTTGAGGTTCTTCACCTCGTCGTCGGGGATCGAGACGCCGAACTTCTCCTCGGCGGCCACGACGACCTCGACCATGGACAGGGAGTCGACGTCGAGGTCGTCGACGAACGACTTGTCGAGCTGGACGTCATCGGCATCGATGCCGGCGACCTCGTTGACGATCTCGGCGAGGTCGGCGCGGATCTCCTCTGTGGTTGCCATCTGGCGTTCTCTCTTTTCTGTGTTGGGTTCTCTTGCGGGTCGGTGTGGTCAGGGCAGGACGACGACCTGCGCCGCGTAGGCGAGGCCGGCGCCGAAGGCGATGAGCAGGGCGACGTCGCCGGACTTCGCCTCGCCCTCGGCGTACATCCGGTCGATGGCGAGCGGGATCGACGCCGCCGAGGTGTTGCCCTGCTCGGCGATGTCACGGGCGATCTTGACCGTCTCGGGCAGCTTCATCGAACGGGCCATGGCGTCGGTGATGCGCATGTTGGCCTGGTGGGGGACGAAGCAGTCGAGGTCCTCGGCCCGGACCCCGGCACGGTCGAGCGCCTGCTGTCCGATCTTGGCCATGACGTAGGACGCCCAGCGGAAGACCGGGTTGCCCTGCATGACCAGGTGGGGCATCTCCGGATGCTCGGCGGCGATCACGTCGCGCCAGTCCTCCCGCTGCGAGATCAGGTCGTACTGCTCGCCGTCGGAGCCCCACACCACCGGGCCGATGCCCGGCGTGTCGCTCGGGCCGACCACGGCGGCGCCGGCGCCGTCGGCGAAGATGAATGCGGTGCCGCGGTCGCCCACGTCGGTGAGGTCGGAGAGCCGCTCGACACCGATCACCAGCACATAGCCGGCACTGCCGGAGCGCACCATGTCGGAGGCCAGCGAGACGCCGTGGCAGAAGCCTGCGCACGCCGCCGAGATGTCGAACGCCGCGGCCTGGTCGGTGCCGAGGTCGTAGGCGATCTTGGTGGCGATGGCCGGGGTCTGGAACATGTGGCTGACCGTCGCGACGATCACGCAGTCGATCTGGCGGGCGTCGACGCCGGACCGCTCGAGCGCCTGCTTGGCCGCCTCGACGGACATGAACAGCACCGTCTCCTCCGGCGTGGCCCAGCGGCGCTGCTTGATGCCGGAGCGCTGCTGGATCCACTCGTCGCTGGAGTCGATCGCCTCGATGACCTCGCTGTTGGGGATGACCCGCGAGGGCCGGTAGGCGCCGATGCCGTGGATGCGGGCGTGCTGGGCGCCGCTCTCGCTCTTGATGGCGGTCATGAGGTTGATCCTTCGGGGTGCAGGCGGAGCAGGGGCTGGCCGGGTGAGACGAGGTCCCCGTCCTCGACCAGCCACTCGACGACCTGGCCGCCGTGGGTGGCGGTCACTCCGATCTTGTCGCGCAGGCTGGCCACCTCGCCGATCGGCGAGCCGGAGGGGAGTACGTCGGCTGCGGCGGCCTCGGCCGCGATGTGGAAGGTGCCCTTGGCGGGCGAGACGACCATCCGCCAGGTGGGGGTGGTGTCGATCTCTGCGAACTCGCCGTGCTTGTCGCAGAAGGCCTTGGCGTCGTCGAGCTGGTCGGGCGTCTTGAGCGCGAAGGTCTCGACTCCCTTCAGTGCGCGCTTGGCGATGCCGGTCAGGGTGCCGGCCGGCGGCATCTCGAGGATGCCGGTGACGCCCAGGTCGGCGAAGGTGTCCATGCACAGGTCCCACCGGACCGGGCTGGCGATCTGGCCCACCAGCCGGCGCAGCACGTCGCGGCCGTCGTGGACGACCTGCCCGTCCCGGTTGGAGACGAAGCGGGTGCGCGGGTCATGGACCGACACCGACCGGGCCAGCGACTCCAGGTGCGCGACGGCGGGCTCCATGTGGTGGGTGTGGAACGCACCGGCCACGCTCAGCGGGACCAGCCGCGCCTTCTCGGGTGGCTCGTCGGCCAGCGCCTGGAGCTGCTCGAGCGTGCCGGCCGCGACGACCTGGCCCGGTCCGTTGTCGTTGGCCGCCACGAGGCCGTGCTTCTCGATCGTCGCCAGCACCTCGTCGCGGTCCCCGCCGAGCACGGCGGTCATCCCGGTGGCGGTGACGGCGGCGGCCTCGGCCATCGCCTTGCCGCGCTCGCGGACCAGGACCATCGCCTGCTCGGCGGTGATCACCCGCGCGCCCGCGGCCGCGGTCAGCTCGCCGACCGAGTGGCCGGCCACCGCGCTCACCTTCCCGAACGCGTCGGTCGGGTGCGGGAAGAGCCCCAGGGCTGCGACGAGCCCGGTGGCCACCAGCAGTGGCTGCGCGATCTCGGTGGCCCGGATCTCCTCGGCGTCGGCCTCGGTGCCGTAGTGGATCAGGTCGAGGGAGGCCACGGTCGAGAGCCACTCGAACCGCGACCGGAACTCCGGGCTCTCGAGCCAAGGGGTCAGGAAGCCTGGGGTCTGGGCGCCCTGTCCAGGCGCGACGATCACGAGCACGGGGACCACTCTGCCCTCCTGCGAGGCTCCGGCTCCCCTCCGGCGCCGACGAAACTGGTCGGAGGGTCTTTGTACGGTTCCTCCAAAGACCTTCCACAGGTCTACGCGGTGTCGGACGCAATATCAACGTTCCCGGTGGCCGGGGCGGGCTCCGAGGCGCGTCCCGACTGCCGCCCGAGCACCAGCGCGATCTGGAGGGTGAACGCGTCGCGGGGCTGGCTGGGCGTGAGCCCGGTCAGGTCGGCGACCTGGCGCAGCCGGTAGCGAACGGTGTTGGGGTGCACGAACAGCGCCCGCGCCGCGCCCTCGATCGACGACCCTCGGTCGAGCCAGGCGCTGAGCGTCTCGATGAGGGCGCCGCGCGCGTGCAGCAGCGGGAGGTAGACGTCGTCGACCAGCTGCCGGCGGGCGTGGCCGTCGCCGCCGAGGGCACGCTCCGCGAGCAGCTCCCCGGCCAGCACCGGCCTGGGCGCGTCCGGCCAGCCCGGGGCGGAGCGGTACGCCGAGACCGCGGCGCGCGCGGACACCGCGGCCGTGGCCAGGTCCGCCGCCACGGGGCCGGCCACCACCGGCCCGTCGCCGAAGAGGTCCGCGATGACCGCAGCGGCCTGGCGCGGGTCCGCCACCCCGCCGAGCAGCACGACCAGCCGGTCGCCCTGGACCGCGCAGAGGGCGTCCATGCCGCCCGCCCCCGCGGTCCGGCGTACCTCGTCGAACAGGTCGGTCTCGGTGCGGCGTTCCGGTGACGCGCCGAGCACGACGCACACCGTGCCGCGCGCCTTCCAGCCCAGTGCGCTGGCCCGCGACAGCACCGCCTCGTCGGTCTCGGCGCGGAGCACGGCGTCGACCACCAGCGCCTCGAGCCTCGCGTCCCAGGCGCCGCGGACCTCGGCCGCCCGGGCGTAGACCTCGGCGGTCGCGAAGGCGACCTCCCGGGCGTAGCGGGAGACCGCCCGGCGCACGTCGTCGACGTCCTCGGGCTGCAGTAGATCCTCGATGTTGCTCTCGACAACCTCGATCGAGAGCCGCACCAGGTCGACGGTCTGCTGCAGCGTGATCACCCCGGCCAGGGCCCGCGGCGCGGCACCGAAGACCGAGGTGGCGATGGTGGGGGAGTCGCCGCTCTCCTCGAACCAGTCGACGAAGCCACGCACGCCGGCCTGCAGGATCATCCCGACCCAGGAGCGGTCCTCGGCGCTCAGCTCGCGGAACCAGGGCAGCTCCTCGGCCATCCGGGTCGTCGCGGCCGTGCTGAGCACGCCGGTCGAGCGGCGCAGCTGCTCGGCGACCCGGCTGTGCGGATCTGCCCCACGGGCACTCACGGATGCATCCTGTCATCGGCCCGGCACGGGTGGAATCGAGGCCAACACGTGATGGACAGGTGCTTGCCTCGAGGGGCCGTGGTCTGTTGAATCGCTGCATTCCGCGCGGCCGCTCCGGTCGCGTTGGTGTGTCTACCGCATTGGGGGACGGCGTGCCGAAGCTCCAGCAGGACGGGCGGCACGAGGTCCAGTTCGTCACCCTGCACGGCCACCGCCGGGCCTTCGTCAAGGTCGGCGACGGGCCGGCACTGCTGCTCCTGCACGGGCTCGGCTGCGACCACACCACGTGGGAGCCGGTGATCGACACACTGGCCCGGCGCTACACCGTGATCGCGCCAGACCTCCTCGGCCACGGCCTGTCGGACAAGCCGCGCGCCGACTACAGCGTCGGCGGCTACGCCAACGGGATGCGTGACCTGCTGACCGTGCTGGGCATCGACCGAGTCACCGTGGTCGGCCACAGCTTCGGCGGCGGCGTGGCGATGCAGTTCGCCTACCAGTTCCCCGAGCGGACCGAGCGGCTGGTCGTGGTCGCCTCCGGCGGCCTCGGCCCCGAGGTGTCGCCGGCGATCCGGGCGATCACCACGCCCGGGTTCCACCAGCTCATGGGCGTGCTGACGCTCCCCGGTGTCCGGCACCTCGGGAAGGCCGGCCTGGTCGCGCTGTCGCGCACCCGCATCAAGGCCGCCCGCGACTTCGACGAGGTGGCCGAGATCTACGACTCGTTCCGCGACCCGGCCGCGCGCGCCGCGATCCGGCACGTGGTCAGCGCGGTCGTCGACTGGCGCGGCCAGATCGTGACGATGGCCGACCGCGCCTACCTGACCGAGGCGATGCCGATGGCGGTGATCTGGGGCCGCGACGACCGGGTCATCCCGGTCAGGCACGCCAGCAACGCCGCGATGCTCGCCCCCAACGCCCGGGTCGAGGTGCTGCCGCACGCGGGCCACTTCCCGCACAAGGACCACCCGCAGCGGTTCGCGAAGGTCCTGCACGAGTTCGTCCGCTCCACCGAGCCGGCGACCTACTCCCGCGCCCGCTTCCGGAACCTGCTCCGGTCGGGGCAGGGCGCTGCGCGGCCGGTCGCCTCGGTGACGCCACTGCGGGACGCGAGCGCCTGACCGGCATCGAGGAGCACCCGCCCGACGAGGACCGGTCAGCCCCAGCTGGCGGCGTTGGTCACGCAGAACGGGTGGCCGGCGGGGTCGAGCAGCACCCGCCACGTCTCGCCGGGCTGGGGCTCGGCCAGCGTCGCGCCCAGCCCGACCAGCCGCTCGGCCTCGGCGTCGACGTCGTCGGCGGCCAGGTCGAGGTGGAACTGCTTGCTGCCGTTCTCGTTGGGCCAGCCGGGCGGCTGGTAGCCCTCGACCTTGCCGAACCCGAGCGCAGGCCCCGACGCGTTGCTGAGCATCGCGTAGTTGTCGCCGTCGCCGGCCACCTGCTCGTAGCCGAGCGCGGCCTTCCAGAAGTCGGCCACCGGCGTGACTTCGGCGCAGTCCAGGGTGAGCATCGCGATCTTCGTCATGCGACCAGCCTGTCCGGCGTACGTCGCCCGCTCTTGGACGAACCCGACAGAATGCTGCCCAGTCCCACGAAAGGAGCGGCGACCCATGACCATCGACCTCACCTCGTTCCGGGCGCTCAGCTTCGACTGCTACGGCACGCTCATCGACTGGGAGGCGGGCATCGTCGCCGTGCTGGGGCCGTGGGCCCACGAGCAGCGCCTCGACCTCACCGCCGAGGAGCTGCTGCGTGCCTATGCCGGCAACGAGGCGGCGGTGGAGCGGGAGATTCCGACCGCTCGCTACCCGGACGTCCTCGCCGAGGCGTTCCGGCGTACCGGGACGGACCTGGGCGGGGCGGTCTCCGACCAGTGGGCGCACCGGCTGGGCGACTCGGTCCCGGACTGGCCGGCCTTCCCGGACTCGGCCGACGCGCTCGCGCGGCTGAGGAGCCACTACCTGCTGATCATCCTGTCCAACGTGCACCGCGACGGGTTCGCGGGCAGCAACCGGCTCCTGCGCGGTGACTTCGCGGCCGTCGTCACCGCCGAGGACGTCGGCGCGTACAAGCCGGCCGAGAACCACTTCCGGGCACTCGACACGGTGCTTCCCGACCTCGGCGTCGCCCGGTCCGAGCTGCTGCACGTCGCGCAGAGCCTCTTCCACGACCACGTCCCCGCCACGCGGGAGGGGCTGCCGTCGGTGTGGATCAACCGCCGTCACGACCGGCCAGGCTGGGGTGCCACCCCCGAGCCGGGCGACGGGTGGTCCTACGACCTGGAGTTCCCGTCGATGGCCGCCTTCGCGGATGCGGTGGACAGCGCCTTCTCCACGTGACCCCCGCTCCTGTGCGGCGGCCGTGCACACGCCTGGACCAGGAGCAGGCCCCAGGGGTTCTGTAGCGACCCATCCGCTTCTGTGCCGAGATCTCGGCACAGAAGCTCAGGGGTCACCGGATATCCGGTGACCCCTTCCGTGGGTGCCCGCCCCGGTCGGTGGGGTTTGCCGAGGGAGATCGGCACCTCGGAGCACATCGCTGAACCCGAGCTACGCGCGCGGCCGCCCACCCACGAAAGCATCAGAAGACCCGGACATCCGGTGACCGTCGGGGCCGAAGCTCACGAGGGCAAACAGCTAAGCGTCGCCGCCCTCCTGCTTGACGTCCTTGACTGCGGTCGGGTCGTCGATGCGGTACTCGGCGAACGCCTTCTCCACCTGGCCACGGTCGATCACCCCGGCGTCGGCCAACGCCTGGAGGGCCTGGACGACGACGGACTGTGCGTCGATGTGGAAGAACCGACGAGCGGCCGGGCGGGTGTCGGCGAAGCCGAAGCCGTCGGCGCCGAGGACGCGGTAGTCGCCGGGGACCCAGCGGGCGATCTGGAGGGGTACGGCGCGCATGTAGTCCGACACCGCCACGACCGGACCCTGGACGTCGCGCAGCTTGTCCGCGACGTACGCCGTGCGGGGGCTGTCGCTCGGGTGGAGGAGGTTCCACTCCTCGGCGGCGACGGCGTCGCGGGCCAGCTCGTTCCACGAGGTGACCGACCAGGTGTCGGCGGCCACGCCCCAGTCCTCGGCGAGGATCCGGGCCGCGTCGACGACCCACGGGAAGCCGACCCCGGAGGCGAGCAGCTGCACGCGCGGTCCCTCGTTCTCCGCGGAGGAGACGTGGTGGATGCCGCGCAGGATGCCGTCGACGTCGACGTCCTCCGGCTCCTTGGGCTGGGAGACCGGCTCGTTGTAGACCGTCAGGTAGAAGATGACGTTCTCGGCGTCGGCGCCGTACATCCGCTCGAGGCCCGAGCGCATGATGTGGCTGATCTCGTAGGCGAACGCCGGGTCGTAGTGCACGACCGCGGGGTTGGTCGCCGCCAGCAGCGGGGAGTGGCCGTCGGCGTGCTGCAGCCCCTCGCCGGT
>NZ_DASUFR010000145.1:0-12101 GCF_036274455.1 Nocardioides sp.
CGTGCACAGCGACTACCGGCCCCGGTCGAGGTGGTACCGCTCGGTCTGGCGCAACCACCGGCTGCACCACTACAAGAACGAGCACTACTGGTTCACGGTGACCACCGCCGGCACGGCCGACCGGCTCTTCGGCACCTACCCAGCCGACCCGAGCGCCGTGAAGACCTCTCCGACCGTCAGGAAGCTGCACGCGCTGGAGCGGTCGCGGGACCCGGGCGAGTAGCGCTGGTCTAGTCAGGTCGCGACCGGTTGCCCCCGGTCCGGGACGGTGAGAACCGCCCTCCACGCTCGGGACTCGTCCTCCTGGGTGGCGGGAGGAGGAGCGCCGTGGCCGCATTCGTCGACCTGACCGAGCTGTACGAAGCGTCGTACGGCCGGCTCGTCGTGCACAGCCCGAAGGCGTGGATCCGGACGGTCGCGCTCAACCGGGTGCGCGCGGGCTGGCGGCACACGTCCGTCGTACGCCGCCTCCAGCCGAAGGTCCCCGGTCCCCAGGTCCCGGTCGAGGCGGGGCCGCACTAGGGCTTAGGGATCACGGGTTGGGGTGACACCTGGCCCAGCCGGCCTCCGTGCAGGTGTGGGTCACGGGAGGCAGTCTCTGGATTGCGAGATCTAGAGAACGGAAGGCCATCCCGTGACCCACGAAGACATTGTCTATGACCGTCGTGTCCGCCTGATCGAGTACGCCGCCAGGATCGGCAACGTCGCCGAGGCCTGCCGGGTCTTCGGCGTCTCCCGCAACACTTACTACCAGTGGCTGAGGAAGGCCGAGCAGTACGGCCTCTCGGCGCTGCTTCCCCGAGAGCGACGTAAGCCGCACCAGCCCAACGCGATGACCTCAGAAGAAGTCGCGGTCATCGTGTCCGAAGCGATCGCCCGGCCCACGCTCGGTCCGAAGTCGCTGTTGCGGCACCTGCGGGCGCGCGGGGTGGACCGCTCGGCGTCTGGGGTGGCGAAGATCCTGCGGGGCCACCAGCTCGGCACCGCCAAGCAGCGGATCGCCGCGTTGGCGTCGCTGACCGCCGCCGAAACCGGGCAAGTCACCCGCGCCGCGCTCGAGGGACCCTTCGGGTTCTGCATGTACGCCTCAAGGCCAGGTCAGGTGGTCTCCCTGGACACCTTCTACGTGGGCCGGCTCAAGGGCATCGGGGCGGTCTGGCAGCTCACCGCGGTCGACGTCGCGACCCGGACCGCAGTGGTCCAACTGATCATCGGGGACAAGACCGCCACCGTCGCCGCGAGGTTCCTGGACCACCTGAAGAAGACGCTGCGCAAGCACGGCATCACCCTCGAGGGCGTCCTGACCGACAACGGCCCCGAGTTCACCGGCCGGGCCTTCCAGACCCGCGTCGCCGAGCTCGACCTGGTCCATCACCGGATCCCGCCCCGCTCGCCGAACCACAACTCAGTGTGCGAACGGTTCCACGGCACCGTGCTGCACGAGTTCTACCGCCCCCACTTCCACCGCGGCCGCGTCGACGACCCCGCCCTGCTCGACCGGTCCCTCCAGACCTGGCTCGTCGACTACAACCAAGACCGCCCCAACTACGGCCACTACATGGCCGGGCGCACCCCACTGGAGGTCAAGAAGCAACTCCGACGACGGATCCGCAAGACTGCAGCCTGAAGCACACAACCAAGGCAATCAGAGATGCCGACCTGTCACCCCGACCCGTGCGCCGGAAGCACTAGGGGACTCGAACCCCTCACCCCCTGCTTGCACCGCCCAGGAACTGCACAGCCGCTACCGGTTGCGCCAACACCTCCCCCGGGGAGACCGAAGTGGTGGAGCCTAGGGGACTCGAACCCCTAACCCCCTGCTTGCAAAGCAGGTGCGCTACCAGTTGCGCCAAGGCCCCTCGTGAGAGGGATGAAGCTCAGCTGCGCTTGACCGCGTCCGTCGCCTCGGCCCAGAGGGCCTGCTCTGCCTTGCCCTCGTCGTACTTCTTCTTGGCGTAGGCCGCGCCGGCGGCCGCGAGGGCGAGCAGGAGGAGCTTCTTCACGGCGCAGACAGTAGCAAGCGCCCCCCGCGCGCAGAGAACCGTCGCGAGGCCGCGAGCGGTCTAGTCCGGTCCCACCCCAGCCCGCCGGGACGAGGACCGTGGGAACCGGGGCCCGCGCTCAGGACTCGCCACTCCGAGTGCGGGAGAGGAGCGCTGTGGCCGCTGTCGTGGACCTGACCGAGCTGTACGAGGCGTCGTACAGCCGGTTGGTCGCGCAGCTCTACGCGCTCTGCGGCGACATGACGGCGGCCGAGGACGCCGTCCAGGACGCATTCGTCACCGCGATCCGCAAGCGCCGCGACCTGGCCCACGTGCGCAGCCCCGAGGCGTGGATCCGGACGGTCGCGGTCAACCGGGTGCGGGCCGGGTGGCGGCACGCAGCCGTGGTACGGCGCTACCAGCCGAAGGTGCCCGGCCCCCAGGCGCCGGTCGAGGTCGGCCCGCACCACGTCGCCCTCGTCGCGGCGCTGGCGCAGCTCGACCTCGACCACCGGCTCGTGGTGGTGCTGCGCCACGTCGCCGACCTCGGCACCGCGGAGATCGCGGTCCAGCTCGACATCCCGGAGGGCACCGTGAAGTCCAGGCTCTCGCGGGCGCGCACCAAGCTGGCCGGCCTGCTCGACGAGAGGGAGCCGCGATGACCTCCGAGCTCGACACCCTGCGCTCGGTGGCCGACCGGGTGCAGCCGCCGTCCTTCGAGGCGCTGGAGGAGGTCGCGCGGCGGCGTACCCGCCTGGCCGCCGCGGCGATCGCGGTGGGCTGCGTGCTCTCGGTCCTCGTCGTGATGGGCGGGATCGCCGTGGTCGGTGCCGGCGACGACCACTCGGCGCCGCCCGTCCTCAACCCCACCCCGACGCCGACACCCGTTCTTCCGACACCGACACCCTCGCCGATACCGACGCCGACCCACCGATCCGAGACGTCGATGACGCCGCAGGAGATCATCAGCGCCGACGACGCCGAGCTGCAGATCGCCGCGGTGTCGGCGGACGACCCCGACTTCCGCATTTCGGTGTGGATGGCCGAGTGCATCTGGTGTCCGAAGGAGGGCGAGGACAGCCGCTTCCCGCACCCATACTTCGCGACAGCTGCCATTACCGCCGACGGGTACGCCACCGCGACGCTCCGCCGAGCCCCGTGGGAGGACTGCGTGACGTCGGTGCCGTGCGGCAGCCACCCGGTCCACATGGAGTCCGTCGGACCGGGCCTCCTGCTGGTCGTCGACCGCTCCAACGGCTACGAGTGGCTCGTGCGGGACGACGGGACGATCACCGCGCTCGAGCGCGACTTCGACGAGGTGGCTCCGGCCACACCACGGCTGTGGTTCCAGTGCCTCGCCGTGACCGGTCACTCCTCCGGCGGAGCCCCCGAGCCGGACGACGCCCGGATGGCCTGGTGCGCGCTGGATCCCGCCGCAGACACCGTGCACGTCTGGGGCAGGCCCTGGGACGGCTCGCAGTTCAGTGGCGAGGACGAGCCGTCCGCGGCGAGCCCGGCGCTCGGTCTGCCCTGGGGCGTGCGCTGGGTGGACGGGCTGCTGGCCTGGTGGGAGGTCGACGGGACACGCCACTACCACGACTTGGGCCCGGCCACCGTCGGCGGCGTGGTCGACAACGCGCCACCCGGTGTCATGTCGTACTGGGCCTGGCAGCAGGGTTCGCAGGCCATTCGCGTCTTCACGAGCTCCGACCGGGGTGTCACGTGGCAGACGACCCAGCTGGACATCCGGTTCCGGCCTGGCATCTACACCTTCGACCTGTACTGGACCCCGAGCGGTGCCCTGATCGGCCGCCAGACGGGTGACTTCTCCCCCGACGGCTCCGATGACGGGGGCGAGGGCGTGCGGATCTGGCGCGCGGACTTCGTCGACGGCGGCGCCTTCGAGATCACCCACCAGGGGCGCGGCGGCCTCGACCCCGCGTGGTACGAGCATCCCTTCGGCTTCCGTGGTGACCAGATCTGGGCCAACTGGCTCTGGTCCGACGACGACGGCCGGACCTGGCAGGAGGTCACGACGTGGCGCTGATCCTGGTTCGTCGCACCAGAGTGCTCGCGTGCGTGGTCGCGGCCTGGTCGCTCGTCGCCTGCACGGATTCCGACGCACCCGGGTCGGGGGCCGGCGCCACCCATGCGACAGCCGCGTCCGCGACCGCACCCTCAGCGGCCGTCGAGACGACGGCCGGCGCCGTCGACACCTACGCCGATGCCTGGCTGGACGTCACCGACACCGCCCTGGGAACGACCGGCGACTGGTCCAACAAGGTCGAGCTCGCCGACATCGACACCGACGGTGACGTCGACCTGCTCTTCGCCAACGGCGGCGACTACGAGAGCCCCGGCACGCCCGTCGCGAACCGGGTGTTCCTCAACGACGGCGCGGCGAGGTTCACCGATGCGACGAGCGAGGTGTTCGGGAAGGCCGTCGGGATCACCCGCGTGATCAAGGTCGCCGACGTCGATGCGGACTCGGTGCCGGACATCGTCGTCGGCACGGCGTACGGCACGCAGAGCCGGCTCTATCTCGGCGCCGGCAACGGCAGGTGGAGGGACGTGACCAGTACCAACCTGCCGTCGCGACGGCTCAGCGTGGGCGACCTCGAGCTCGGCGACGTCGACGCCGACGGCGATCTCGACATGGTGCTGGCCGACTGGGGACCGGGGTCCCCGATGCGCAACGAGGGCGGGGTCGTCGCGCTGTGGCTGAACGACGGGCGCGGTCGCTTCTCCGACGCGACGGCGGCGCGGATGCCGACGACGAAGGTCAGGTTCAGCTGGGAGCTGGAGCTGGTCGACGTCGACAACGACTGGGACCTCGACATCGCCACCTCGTGCAAGATGTGCCGATCCAGCCTGCTCTACGAGAACGACGGCGCGGGCGGGTTCACCGACGTGACCGAGCGGATGCCGCACTTCACCAACAGCTACGAGTTCACCCCGCTCGACCTCGACGCCGACGGCTACCTCGACCTGGTCACCAGCAACGACGGCGAGGAGACCGGGCTGGGGTTGGCCGAGCACGTCTTCCGCAACGACGCCGGCCGCGGCTACGTCGACGAGACTGACGAGTGGTGGCCATCGGGCATGGGCACCGCCAACGCCGGCTGGGACGACAACATGGTCGTCGGCCTCGACGTCGAGTCGGACGGCGACGCGGACTTCGTGATCGGGTCGCTGGACGGTCCGGACCGGGTGCTGCTCAACGATGGGACCGGTGCGCTGACGGTGAGCAACTCGATCTTCGAGGGCAGCGCCACTCGGGGCACGCTCGGCATCGCGCAGGCCGACCTCAACGGCGACTCCCGGATCGACTTCGTCGAGTCGCAGGGTGAGGCCGACGGCTACGAGGACGAGCGGGTCTACCTGGGAGGAGAGCTGGTGCCACCCGACACCGCACCGCCCGTCATCCGGGCCGAGCTCGTCGACGGCCTCGTCGTCGCCCGTGTGCACGACAACCGCACACCGAACCTGCCGCACGACTGGCAGCGCATCGTCGTCCGCTCGCCCGACCGCCACGCGCGGATGGACTGGTACGGCGAGAACCTGTTCCGGGCCGAGGCGCCCGGCGGCGCAGATCTCGAGGTGTGCGCGACCGACGCTGCCGGCAACCAGGCGTGTGTGCCGGTCGGTACCGCCTGAGCGCACCCCGGTCACTGGCCCGAACGGGCCATGCCCGCGTCCGGCACCGCGTTGCTATCGTCGCGAGATTCTCCAGTTGTGGAGGGGGGCGAAGGTGAAGATCTTCATCAGCTACGCCCGGCTGAACATGACCACCGCCGAGGCGCTCGTCCGCGACCTGCACAGCCTCGGGCACCAGGCGTTCTACGACCAGGACCTCACCGGTGGCCAGCGGTGGTGGGACACGCTCCTGGACCAGATCCAGGCCGCCGACGTGTTCATCCCGGTGCTGTCCGACGAGTACCGCGACTCGCAGGCCTGCCGCGTCGAGGCCGAGTGGGCCGATGCCCTGCACATCCCCTTCGTGCCGGTCTTCACCGAGAGCCAGCTGCCGGGGATGTACGACCCGATCATCGCCGAGGCCAACTGGGTCGCCTACGACCCCGACGGGCGGGACGCCCTCGCCGACCTCGCCCGCGGTGTCGGCTCGACGACCAAGCGCACGCTCCCCGACCCGCTGCCTCCGCGGCCGGCGATCCCGCTGAGCTACCTGGTGATGATGGAGCGCGAGATCCGCGGCGAGGCCGAGCTAGGGCGGCAACGCCAGCTCTCGATCGTCTCGGACCTGCGCAGCAAGCTCGGCACCCGGGAGAGCTCCGGTGCGCGCGAGCTGCTGCAGGCCCTGCGCGAGCGACCCGACGTCACCTTCGAGGTCGCAACGACCGTGGATGCGTTGCTGGCTGCTGCCGACCCCGAGCCCGAGCCGGCGCGGGCGGCCACCGCACCTCCCGTCGCTGCGAAGGACCCGCCGGTACGCCGATCCGGTTGGGCACCACCCGCGCCACCTGCGACGGACCAGGCGGCCTCCACGGCGGCGCGGCCCGCCGCCGCGACCGAGGGATCGATGCTCGCCAGGAGCCTGGCCGCCGCCGGCGCGCTTGCGGCGTTCCTCTCGGTGAGCATCGTGCCGTGGGTGAGCTTGAACAGCGACTCCCGCACCTGGTACGGCTTCTACATCGTCATGACCTTTCCCGAGAGCATGACCGTCGACGTGGCCGGCTGGGTGACCGGGTTCGTGTTCTGCGCCGCCCTTGCCGCGATCCTCCTGGTCCTGGTCGCCTCGCTGTCTCGGGCGTTGTCCCTCGGGCCACGGATCGCTGCTGTCGTCGGAGCCCTCCTGGTCACCGTGCTGGGGTTCGCGGCCACGCTCTCGTTCACCGACAACGACGAGGACCTGCACATGTCGGTGGGTCCGTGGCTGCTGGTCGTCGGCGCGGTGCTGATGGGCGTGGTGCTGCTCAAGCCCTCCATCGGCGGCGGGCGAGCGTCCGCGAGCACGGGGCAGTAGAGCCGGGGCGGCAGGAGCGCCTGGTGGGCCTAGGAGGACTTGAACCTCCGACCTCTTCCTTATCAGGGAAGCGCTCTAACCGTCTGAGCTATAGGCCCGGAAGGTGCATCGGCGATCGGCCGACGGACCGAGGAGAGACCTTACCGGAGCGGCCACATGCCGCAGAAATCCGGCCTTGTGACGGATCCGTGGGTGCCCGCGCGCCCACCAGCCCCATCGGTGGATTTGCCGAGGGAAATCGGCACCTGGTGCCCGAGATCCTCGGCAAAGCCGTGGTCGCCGACCGGACTTCTCGGCTACTCCCTGACGAAGGCTCAGTGGTCCTCGGCCAGCGTGACCTCGATGCCGCCCAGCAGCGAGGCCGACATGTTGTAGAGGAAGGCCCCCAAGGTGCAGATCGCGGTCACCAGGACCACGTCGACCGCGGCCACGATCATCGTGAAGCCGACGACCCGGCGAGTGCCGAGGTAGTCCTCGATGTCGAAGCTCGAGGCGTCCTGGCCGCCCACGACGTCCTGGACGGTCTTGTTGATCGACGACCAGACGTCCGCGGCGCCGAGCACCGTCCAGACCATCAGCACCGAGACCACGATCACGATGCCGAGGGCGATGGAGAGCAGGAACGAGGTCTTCATCATCGACCACGGGTCGATCCGGGTCAGCCGGAGGCGTGCCCGGCGGCCCGGGCGGGGAGCCGCGGCGGCCCGCTCAGCGCGCTTCTCGTCGCGCGTGGGCTTCGGCGGCCTGGCCGGTTTGGGGGCCTTGGCCGGCTTGACCTTGGCGGCCGGTGCATCGACCGGTGCAGCGACTGCAGCGGCGGCGGCGGGAGCCGCCACGGGCCGGGTCTCGGTCGTCCGCGCCGCCGGCATCGCCTGCGTGGTCTGCGTCGGCGGCATGGCCTGCGTGGTCCGGGCGGCCTGGCTCGATGCAGGTGCGGCGCCGGACGGCTGGGCTGCCGCCGCGGGCGGGGCGGGCGGCGGACCGGACGGCGCGGGCTTGGTCGGGGCCTTGGCCGGCTTGGCGGCCGACCGGCGTCCCTGCCGCCCCTGGGCCGGCTGGGCCGGCTGGGCCGACTGGGCCGACTGGGCCGACTGCGCCGGTGGGGTGGCGGGCTTGGGCCGCGCGGACCTCTTCGCCGCGCCCCGGGCCGACCTGGCCTGGGGTGGTTTCGGCGGCGGCGTGGCGCTCCTGGTCGAGCGCGAGCCGCTGCCGTTGCTCGACGAGGACTCGCCCGGGGGCATCGGCGGGAGCACCCGACCGTTGGACCCACCGGCACCTGAGTCCTTGGGCTCCGCGCCGTTGCTGCCCGGCGCCGGCCGCTTCGGCGGGAGGGGCAACGCCACCGTGTCTTCGCGACCGGTGTTGCTCGGGCGGTCAGCCATGGCGACTGTCACTTCCCCCTGCGTCGGGTGCTCAGCTGGACGGTTGGTCAGGCGTCACTCGGACGCGTCCTCCCCGTCGATTGTTGCATCCGTCCCTACATTCTCCGATTCAGCGACCGGTGAAACGTCCTCGGCACCCTCGCTCGGAACCTCGCCGGCGTCCTGGCCGCCGGCCTCCTCGAGCTCCTCCTCCACCTTGGCCTCCACCGAGCGCGCGACCACGGCCACGGCGTCGCCCTCCTTGGGCGTCACGAACTTCACGCCCATCGTCGCGCGGCCGGTCGGCCGGAAGTCGGCGTTGATCGGGCTGCGCACGACCTGGCCGCCCTGGGTGATCGACAGGATCTCGTCACCGTCCTCGACGATGAACGCCCCGACCAGCACACCGCGCTGCTCGTTGGCCAGCGTCATCGCCTTGACGCCCTTGGTGCCACGGTTGGTGAGTCGGTACTCGTTGATCCGGGTCCGCTTGGCGAAGCCGCCGTCGGTCATCGTGAAGACGTATTGGACGTTGTCCTCGGAGTCCTCCGCGGCTGCCTGCGCGGCCGCGATCCGCGACATCGACAGCACCGAGTCGCCCGGGGCGTACTTCATGCCCGAGACGCCTGAAGTTGCCCGGCCCATCGGCCGCAGCTGCGAGTCGTCGGCCCGGAACCGCACCGCCTGCCCCTTGCGCGAGACCAGCAGGATCTCGTCCTCGGGGAAGACCAGCTCGGCACCGATCAGCTCGTCGTCGTCCTCGCGGAAGTTGATCGCGATCACGCCGGCCTGGCGGGGGCTGTTGTAGTCGGCCAGCCGCGTCTTCTTGACCAGACCGTTCTTCGTGGCCAGCACGAGGTAGGGGGCCTGGTCGTAGTCGCGGATCGCCAGCACCTGGGCGATGTTCTCGTCCGGCTGGAACGACAGCAGCCCGGCGACGTGGCCGCCCCTCGCGTCGCGCGACGCCTCGGGCAGGTTGTAGGCCTTGGTGCGGTAGACCCGGCCGGCCGTGGTGAAGAACAGCAGCCAGTGGTGGTTGGTGGTCGCGATGAAGTGCTCGACCACGTCGTCACCGCGCAGTGTCGCGCCGCGCACACCCTTGCCGCCGCGCTTCTGCGAGCGGTACTGGTCGGCCCGGGTCCGCTTCGCGTAGCCGCCGCGGGTGATGGAGACGACCAGCTCCTCGTCGGGGATCAGGTCCTCCATCGAGAGGTCGCCGTCGGCCGCGATGATCTGGGTACGACGGTCGTCGCCGTACTTCTCGACGATCTCGGCGAGCTCCTCGACCACGATCCTGCGCTGACGGGTGACGTTGGCGAGGATGTCCTCGAGGTCGGCGATGATCCGCTCGAGCTCCTCGAGGCGGTCGATGATCTTCTGCCGCTCCAACGCGGCGAGCCGGCGCAGCTGCATGTCGAGGATCGCGGTCGCCTGGAGCTCGTCGATCCCGAGCAGCTCCATCAGCCCCTGGCGCGCCTGCTCGACGTCCGGCGACCGCCGGATCAAGGCGATCACCTCGTCGAGCTGGTCGAGCGCCTTGACCAGGCCGCGCTGGATGTGCGCGTCCTCCTCGGCCTTGCGCAGGCGGTACTCGGTCCGGCGCCGAATGACGTCGATCTGGTGCTCGACCCAGTTGGAGATGAACTGGTCGACGGTGAGCGTGCGCGGGACGCCGTCGACCAGGGCGAGCATGTTCGCCGAGAAGTTGGTCTGCAGCTCGGTGTGCTTGAGCAGGTTGTTGAGCACGACCCGCGCCACCGCGTCGCGCTTGAGCACCACGACCAGCCGCTGGCCGGTGCGCGAAGAGGTGTCGTCGCGGACGTCGGCGATCCCCTGGACCCGGCCGGAGTCGGCGAGCTCGGCGATCTTCAGCGCCAGGTTGTCGGGGTTGACCATGTAGGGCAGCTCGGTGATGACCAGGCAGGTCCGGCCCTTGTTGTCCTCGTCGATCTCGATCACCGCGCGCTGGGTGATCGAGCCGCGGCCGGTGCGGTAGGTCTGCTCGATGCCGTTGCGGCCGACGATCAGCGCCGCGTTGGGGAAGTCGGGGCCCTTGATCCGCTCGATCAGGGCGTCCTGCAGCTCCTCCCGCGTCGCGTCGGGGTGCTCGAGCGCCCAGATCGCGCCGTCGGCGACCTCGCGCAGGTTGTGCGGCGGGATGTTGGTGGCCATGCCGACCGCGATGCCGGCCGAGCCGTTGACGAGCAGGTTGGGGAAGCGCGCCGGCAGGACCGTCGGCTCCTGGGAGCGCCCGTCGTAGTTGGGCTGGAAGTCGACGGTCTCCTGCTCGATGTCGCGGACCATCTCCAGCGCCAGGGGCGCCATCCGGCACTCGGTGTAGCGCATCGCGGCTGCGGGGTCGTTGCCCGGCGAGCCGAAGTTGCCCTGGCCGTGGATCAGCGGGGCCCGCATCACCCACGGCTGGGCGAGCCGGACGAGGGTGTCGTAGATCGCGGTGTCGCCGTGCGGGTGGTACTGGCCCATGACGTCGCCGACGACCCGGCTGCACTTGGAGAAGCCGCGGTCGGGCCGGTAGCCGCCGTCGTACATCGCGTAGAGGACCCGCCGGTGCACCGGCTTGAGCCCGTCGCGTACGTCGGGCAGCGCGCGGCCCACGATGACCGCCATCGCGTAGTCGATGTAGGAGCGCTCCATGGAGGTGCGCAGCTCGACCTCGTCGATGCGTCCGCCGGGGCCGCCTCCGGTCGGAGGCGTGGTGGGGGTCTCGGTCATCTGTGTCTCTCTGACTCTCTCTGCACGTCTCTAGGGATGTCTACGAACGGCGCTAGACACCTAGATATCGAGGAATCGCACGTCCTTGGCGTTGCGCTGGATGAAGGACCTCCGCAGCTCGACGTCCTCGCCCATCAGGGTCGAGAAGGTCTCGTCTGCCAGCGCGGCGTTCTCGAGGGTGACCTGGAGGAGCAGCCGCTGGTCGGGGTCCATCGTGGTCTCCCACAGCTCGTCGGCGTTCATCTCGCCGAGCCCCTTGTAGCGCTGGACGGGGTTCTCCTTCGGGAGCTTCTTGCCGGCCTCCTGGCCGGCGCGCAGCAGCGCGTCGCGCTCGGCGTCGGAGTAGACGAACTCGTGCTCGTGCGGCTTGTTCCATCGCAGCCGGTAGAGCGGCGGCTGGGCCATGTAGACGTGGCCGTGCTCGATCAGCTGCGGCATGAACCGGAACAGCAGGGTCAGCAGCAGGGTGTTGATGTGGTGGCCGTCGACGTCGGCGTCGGCCATCAGCACCACCTTGTGGTAGCGCAGCTTGTCGATGTCGAACTCGTCGTGGATCCCGGTGCCGAGCGCCGAGATGATCGCCTGGACCTCGTTGTTGCCGAGGACCTTGTCGATGCGGGCCTTCTCGACGTTCAGGATCTTGCCGCGGATCGGGAGGATCGCCTGGATCCGCGGGTCCCGCCCGGACTTCGCCGAGCCACCGGCGGAGTCACCCTCGACGATGAAGACCTCGCACTCCTCGGGGTTGGTCGACTGGCAGTCGGCCAGCTTGCCGGGGAGGCCGCCGCCGCCCAGCAGACCCTTGCGGGAGCGGGCCAGGTCGCGTGCCTTGCGCGCGGCGATCCGGGCGGACGCCGCGGCCTGGGCCTTGCGGACGATGTCCTTGCCCTCGGCGGGGTTCTGCTCGAACCACGCGCCGAGCTGGTCGTTGACGAGCCGCTGCACGAATCCCTTCGCCTCGGTGTTGCCGAGCTTGGTCTTCGTCTGGCCCTCGAACTGCGGCTCGCCGAGCTTGATCGAGATGATCGCGGTCAGGCCCTC
>NZ_DASUFR010000146.1:0-49092 GCF_036274455.1 Nocardioides sp.
TGCTTGAGGGTCGTGCGTCTGGGCCGGTCGGCAAGGTGGCATCGGTTGGTCGAGGTCGCCGTGGCCATGGGCTCATGGCCCCAAGTCGGCGACGTGGAGGTGCGCCGGGGCGCTGCCATCGACATGTACGGCTGCAAAGGACGCCAAGCCGGGCCTCCGTGTCGTGTGCGGATCACGGACCGGCGTCGGACGATGTCGGGCGGCGATGGTTCGAACCGGTAGCCCATCCCGGGTTCGTTGCGGACCTACCGAGGTCGCGCGGGTCGGGCTCGTGCTTCCGGCGTAGCGGGGCCATGTAGAGCCGGAGCGCAGACACGTCCAACGGACCAAGCGATCTGGACCCCGTCGAGTCGTCACAACACCAGCGGCAGCGCTTTGTACGACGAAACGGACGCAGATGGTTACTACGACATCAGCACTTGCGGCTGACCGCTCACAACGCCATCAAGTCGCGGTGACTATCCGGATCGATCACCACTTGCCTCACCACCCGGCTCACCATGCACGGGCGTGTCATCTCGATGCGCTTCTCGTCGAGCCGTTAGCGTCCACGGGCGTCCACCGCGTCCGCTCCACCGTGATCGATGTTGCCTCTGAGAAAGAGGTGATGACATGGAGAACCTGCTACTTAAGGTCCCCGAAGTGGCTCGCAGTCTGGGTATCAGTCGTGCCAAGGTCTACGAACTGATCGCCGCCGGCATCCTGACCTCGGTCAAGATCGACGGATGTCGCCGGGTGCGGGCCACCGATCTTCGCGCCTACGTGGACTCGCTCCCGTCCGCCTCGTAAACCAACGGCCGGAGCAGCGTCAGGCGGACGACTCCCGGCTCCGCAAAGCCACGACGTCGCCGGGTAGGCCAGCGGCGAGCTGGCTCATGGTCTGGGCGAGCTCGCGGTCGCGCTGGGCGTCGGCGTGCTGGTAGATCATCGCGGCCCGCACCGTGGAGTGGCCGAGCCGGTGCTGAAGCTCGCGCAGGCTGGCGCCGGCCTGTGCGGCGATGGTCGCGCCGGTGTGCCGCAGGTCGTGCCAGGTCAGCTCGGGGCGGCCGATCTGGTTCCGTGCTCGGCGGAAGCCACGCTGGCGAAGGTTGGCGGGAGCGATCCGTCCTCCTTCGTCGGCGAAGACCAAGGCATCAGGTCCCTTGCCGGTGAAATGCTCCATGTGCTCGGCCAGCAGAGCAACGACGTGCGGCGGCAGGTGCACGGTGCGGCGTGAGCTCTCGGTCTTCGTCGTGCCGAGGAAAGGCGGCTCGCCGGGCAGGTAGGTGACGGCACGCTCGACCCGCAGCGTCCCGGCCTCGAGATCGACGTGGCGGCGGGCCAGCCCGAACAGCTCACCGGCACGCAGGCCGGACCAGGCAGCGACCTGAACCGCGGCCGCCCACCGGGGCGGCATCGCCGCGGCCAGAGCGTCGACCTGCTCAGGCGTGGCTGGTACCCGCTCCGGGGTGCGGATCAGCCCGGCGGATGGGATCTGGCACGGGTTGGCATCGATCCGGCCGTCGCGGACGGCCTGCTGCAGCACCGTCTTGAGGTAGCGGTAGGCCTGCGCCACGCGGGCGCGGCCGGGCGGGTTGGCACCCGCCGCGGGCCGTGCGACTGTCGGTGCCGGGCCGGGGCCGGGACAGCCCGCGGCCTCCCAGTCCCGCAGCACCGCCGCCGGGAGCCGTCCGGTGGTGCCGACCCGGAGCCCCTGGTCCAGCGCCCAGGACCTCGCGGCGTGCACCTTCTCGCGCTGGCGTCGCTGGCTCTCGGTGGCGCGGGTGGCGGCCCGCATGTCGGTGGTGCGGATCGCCGCGGCGTACCACTCCCGGATCACGGCCACCGTGAGCAAGCCCAGCTCCATCTCGCCCAGGTTGATCGTGCGTACCGCTCCCCCGCGGCCGGGCGGCAGCTCATGAGTGGCGTTGATCCACAGCCGGGCAAGCTCGTCGTAGAGCTGCCGGGTCTTCGGGGCCAGGTCGACCCGGACCGCGAGCAGGCTCGCGCTGTAGTCGGCCAGGGTGACCGCGCCGAGCTCGGGTGCCCGCCACGCGCCGCGGACCATGTCGGCGCGGACCGTGGCCAGGTAGTCCTCCGCCTCCCGCTTGGACACAAAGGTCACCGGGGCGGTGTGCCGCTCCTCGCGCGAATCGGTGAACCGCGCCTGCCAGCGGCCGCTGGGCAGTCGGCGGACGTTGCCGAACGACGTCCTGGTCGGCTTGCGCGGGGTGGAGCGGGTGCTTCTCGGGGTGGCCACGGGGGGTCTCCTCGCCGTCGGGCGCCCGCGGCCGGGAACCGCGGACGCTTGGGAGAAGCAACCGATGGCTCGAGGCTTCGGGCACGTTAGGGCACGACGCCCGAGGAGAAGCCCCGAAATGACATCAGACGGGGCCGGACACCCCGTCTGACCTGCAGAGATGAGTGGAGCTGAGGGGACTCGAACCCCTGACCCTCTGCATGCCATGCAGATGCGCTACCAGCTGCGCCACAGCCCCAAGGCGTTGCCCGAGGTGGAAGCCCTGCGGACAACTCGCGGAATCTTAGCCAACGGCCCTCACAGGGAGCGAATCGGCACCGTCCGGTTGTAGGCATGCAGCCGCCAGCGCGCGTCGGGCGTACGGCGGCGCAGGACCGCCCAGCCGCAGTTGTCCATCCCGTGCACGGTCAGCGCGTCCTCGGAGGGCCAGCCCAGCATGGCGGCGACGGCGGTGCGGATCGCGGCGCCGTGCGAGACCACCAGGGCCGTGCCGTCGGCCGGCACCGCGGCGGCCGCCTCGGCCAGCGCGTCGGTCATCCGCGCGGCGACCTCCGACTGCTTCTCGGCGCCGTCGACGGCGTCCCAGTTGGCCCGGACGAACTCGGCGTACTCCTCGGGAGCCTCCGCCTCGAACTCGTGGTGGTAGAGCCCCTCACGGTGGCCGAGGGAGTACTCCCGGAGCCGCTGGTCGAACCGCGGCGTGAGCCCGCAGGCGGCAGCGACGTACGACGCCGTGTCGCGGGCCCGGTCGGAGTCGGAGGCCCAGAGCACGTCGGGCGCCAGCGCGGCGAGCACCGGCGCGACCGCCTCGGCCTGCGCGTGGCCGAGCGGGTCGAGCTGGGAGTCGGACTGCCCCTGGATCCGGCGCGCGGCGTTCCAGTCGGTGCGGCCGTGCCGCAGGAGGATCAGGTCGACCACGGGTCAGCCGCGCGGGGAGCTCGTGACGTCCGCGGGCAGCGGGATGGTCGGGCAGTCGCGCCAGAGCCGCTCCAGCGCGTAGAACTGCCGCTCCTCCTCGTGCTGCACGTGCACGACGATCTCGCCGTAGTCGATGAGCACCCAGCGGCCGTCGCGCTCCCCCTCGCGGCGGATCGGCTTGGCGCCGATCTCGCGCAGCTTGTCCTCGATCTCGTCGACGACGGCGCGCACCTGGCGGTCGTTGGAGGCGGAGGCCAGCAGGAAGGCGTCGGTGATCGCGAGCTGGTCGCTCACGTCGAAGGCGATGATCTGCTGGGCCAGCTTGTCCGAGGCCGCGCGCGCGGCGGTCACGACGAGCTCGACGGCGTGGTCGGTGGCGGTCACTGTGGTTCAGGGGCTCCAGGGTCGGGCGGGTAGAGGTGGTGCTTGGCGATGTACTGGACGACCCCGTCGGGGACGAGGTACCAGACCGGTTCCCCGCGGCGGGTCCGGGAACGACACTCGGTGGAGGAGATCGCCAGCGCCGGGATCTCGACCATCGTCACCTTGTCCGACGGGATCGCCGCCAGGGTCTCGGGGTCCATCTCGTGGCCGGGCCGGGTGCAGCCCACGAACTGCGCCAGCTCGAACAGGTCGTCGGCGGCCCGCCAGGTGAAGATTTCGGCGAGCGCGTCGGCGCCGGTGATGAAGTAGAGCGAGGCGTCCGGCATCAGCGCCTGCAGGTCCTTGAGGGTGTCCACGGTGTACGTCGGCCCGGCCCGGTCGATGTCGACCCGGGAGACGTTGAACCTCGGGTTGGACGCCGTCGCGATCACGGTCATCAGGTAGCGGTGCTCGGCGGGAGTGACGTCGCGCTCGGACTTCTGCCACGGGTCGCCGGTGGGGACGAAGACCACCTCGTCGAGGTCGAACCAGGCCTGCACCTCGGAGGCGGCGACCAGGTGACCGTGGTGGATGGGGTCGAAGGTCCCGCCCATCACGCCGACCCGACGCGTCATCTGGCCGCCAAGGGAGTCAGGAGTGCTCGCGTCCGCCGCCGAAGGCGGCCAGGGCGATCAGCAGCCCGAACAGGAGCAGGAGGACGCCGCCGCCGACGGCGAAGCTGATGCGCTCGTCGGCCGCCATCGCCACGATCTGCGCGGAAGTCATGGGCACACCCTATAGGCCGCGTCGTCGGTCAAGGGCACCCGGTTTCGCCGCGGTCAGCGCACGTGGCCGTCCCCGACCACGACGTACTTCGTCGACGTCATCTCGGGCAGCCCCATCGGGCCGCGGGCGTGCAGCTTCTGGGTGCTGATCCCGATCTCCGCGCCGAAGCCGAACTCGGCCCCGTCGGTGAACCGCGTCGAGGCGTTGACCAGCACCGCGGCGGAGTCCACCTCGGCGGTGAACCGGCGGGCGGCACGCTGGTCCTCGGTGACGATCGCGTCGCTGTGCTGGCTCGACCAGCGCCGGACGTGGGCGATCGCCTCGTCGAGCTCGGGTACGACGCGGGCCGAGATGTCGAGCGAGAGGTACTCCTCGCCCCAGTCGGCGTCCGTGGCGGGCAGCACGCCGTCGTACGCCGCGAACGCCTCGTCGCCATGGATGGTCACCCCGGCCTCCTGCAGGGCTGCCACCACCCGGGGCAGGAACTCCTCAGCCACGTCCGCGTGCACCAGCAGGGACTCGGCGGCGTTGCAGACGCTGGTTCGCTGGGTCTTGGCGTTGAGCACGATGGCCAGTGCCTTGTCGAGGTCGGCGGCCCGATCGACGTAGACGTGGCAGTTGCCGACGCCGGTCTCGATCACCGGGACGGACGCCTGCTCGACCACTGAGCTGATCAGCTGGGCTCCCCCGCGCGGGATGAGCACGTCGACCAGGCCGCGTGCCTGCATCAGCGCCTTGACCGAGTCGTGGGTGTCACCGGGGACCAGCTGGACAACGTCGGCATCGAGGCCGGCGGAGGCCGCGGCGTCGCGGAGCACCGCGACGATCGCCGCGTTGCTGGACCGGGCCGAGGAGGAGCCGCGCAGCAGCACGGCGTTGCCGGACTTGAGGCAGATCCCAGCGGCGTCGGCGGTCACGTTGGGCCGGGCCTCGTAGATCATCCCGACCACGCCGAACGGCACCCGCACCTGCCGCAGCTCGAGCCCGTTGGCCAGGATGCCGCCGCGGACGACCTCGCCGACCGGGTCCGGGAGCGCCGCCACCTCGCGCAGCCCGCGGGCCATGTCCTCGAGCCGCTGCGGGGTCAGCCGCAGCCGATCGACGATGTTGGCCGGCGTACCGTCCGCCTCGGCGCGCGCCACGTCCTCGGTGTTGGCGTCGAGGACCTCGCTCCACCGCGCCAGCAGCGCCTCGGCCATCGCCAGGAGGGCGGCGTCCTTCTCCACGCGGGTGGCCAGGGCGAGCCCGTGGCTCGCCTCGCGGGCTCGCCGGGCGGCGTCGAGGACGTCCTCGCTCATACCGAAGAGCCTAGGCGGCAGACTCGGGGGCGATGGCCGCGTCCGAACCGCTGAGATTCGTGGTGAACCGCCACCACGCAACGACGCTCCACTTCGACCTGCGGCTCGAGGTGGAGCGCGTCCTGGTCTCCTGGGCGGTGCCCAAGGGACCGACCCTGGACGCCGGCGCTCGTCGGCTCGCCGTGCAGGTCGAGGACCACGAGCTCGACGAGCACCTGGAGCTCGAGGACGAGCGCAAGGTCGTCTGGGACACCGGGTTCTACCAGCCCGCCGCCGACCCGCGGACCGCGCTGGACGACGGACACCTGCGGTTCGTCCTGGCCGGTCACAAGCTGCGCGGCGCCTTCGCGCTGTCACAGACCCGGATGGGCGGTGACGACCGGAACTGGATCCTGGTGAAGGTCGACGACGAGTACGCCGTACCCGGCCACGAGTGGACCACCGAGGACATGGGCTCGGTCCTCAGCGACCGCCGGCTCGAGGTCGACGGTGGCTGAGGTGCGAGGCGGGCCGCGCCTGCCCTGAGGCGCGAGCGAAGCGAGCCTCGAAGGGCCGAGCCTCGAAGCCAGGTGACCCGGGGCTGGGACCAACCCCGAGTGCCATCGCTGCGGAGGTCTCGACAGGCTCGACCAGCGGCGGCCCGGTAGGTCCCCGCCCCGAGTGCCATCGCTGCGGAGGTCTCGACAGGCTCGACCAGCGGTGGCCCGGTAGGTGCCTACCGTGCGGAGGCTACGAGGCCTCACACCTCAGCCACCGTGCCGGGTGAAGCGCCTCGCACCTCAGCCGCGGGCGGCGAGCTTCCTGTTGGCTCTGGTGAGCGTCTGGGCGTGCCGGCGGAGGTCCTTCCAGGGGCATTCGCGGCCGCTCAGCCGGCGCCGGACAGTCTTCACCGTCACCTGGGCCGGCCTCACCTTCGTGAGCTCGTCCCAGGTGATCGGGAAGGAGACCGGCGCACCGGGACGTGCGCGGACGGCGTACGCCGGGACCGCGGTCTGGCCGTAGGCGTTGCGACCGATGTCGACGAAGACCCGGTCACCGCGCTTGGCCTTGCGCTGCTCCATGGTGAGCAGCTCGGGCGCGGCGGCGGCAAGCCGCTCGCCGCAGGCGCGGGCGAAGTCGCGGACCTCGTCGAACCCGAGGCTCGGCCGCAGGGGCACCAGCACGTGGTAACCGCGCGAGCCCGTGGTCTTGAGATAGGTCGTCAGCCCGAGGTCGTCGAGCAGCTCACCGACCATCCGGGTTGCGCGGCGTACCTTCGCCAGGCTGTCGTCGGACGGGTCGAGGTCGAAGACCAGCTGGTCGGGGTGCTCGAGGTCCTTCTCGGTGCACAGCCAGGTGTGTGGCGTGATGCAGGCCTGCTGGGCGAGGTAGACCAGGCTCCGCCGGTCGTCGACGACGACCTGCCGCTGACGGCCGTCCTCGGTGTGCACCTCGACGGTGCTCATCCAGTCCGGGAAGTGTGACGGCACCTTCTTCTCGTAGAACGCCATGCCGCCGATGCCGTCCGGGAACCGCTGCATGTTGACCGGACGGCCGCGCAGGTGCGGGAGCATCACCTCGGCGACCTCGGCGTAGTAGCGCGCCAGGTCGAGCTTGGTCACTGCGTACGTGTGGGCTGGGTCGTCGGGGAAGAGCACCTTGTCGGGCCTGCTGATCTCGACGCTCGCCACTTGGACAGGCCCAGCCTCACTCGCGGACGACATCGGCCGCCTTCTTGTCCGTGCGCAGCCCGAGGTAGCGCGGGTGCCGTAGCTGGCCGTCGCGGGTCCACTCCGTGAACGCGACCTCCGCGACCAGCCGGGGTTCGGCCCAGTGCACCCCCTTGCGCGGGATCGACGAGCCCCGCGTGCACGGCGTGGTGTTGCGCTCGATACGGGACAGCCTGTCGTGCAGGTCGCGCAGGACCGACTGCGAGAAGCCGGTGCCGACCTTGCCGGCGTACACCAGGTCCTCCCCGTCCTTCCGGTCCCAGTAGGCGAGCAGCAGCGCTCCGAGCGCCACCCGCGACCCCTCCGGGTCGGTCCAGCCGACCACGACGAGCTCCTGCCCGGCCTCGCACTTGAATTTCAGCCAGCGGTCGGTGCGGCCGGTGGCGTACGCCGCGTCCGCGCGCTTGGCGATCAGCCCCTCCCAGCCCTTGCGGCAGGCCTCGGCGAAGTACTCCTCACCACCCCTGCGGCGGTGCGGGGTGTAGCGGATCGGCCCCTCGAAGGTGAGCAGCTGGCGCAGCCGCCGCTTCCGGTCCAGCATCGGCTCGCCGCGCACGTCCGCGCCGTCGACCCGCAGCACGTCGAAGACGTAGAAGTAGACCGGGACCCCGCTCCGCCGCGCCTTCTCGGCGCTGCTCACGTGGATCCGCGGCTGGAGCCTGGCGAACGACGTCCGCGACCCCTCGAACGCCACCACCTCCCCGTCGATCACGAAGTCGGTGGACGCCTGCTTCTCGAGGGCCTCGGCGATCTCGGGGAAGGCCACGGTCACGTCGCGCCCGGAGCGGGAGTAGAGCTTCGTCCCGCTGCTGCTGCGGACCGCGAGGCAGCGCTGGCCGTCGAGCTTGCGCTCGTAGACCCAGCCCGGCTCCCAGAACCGCTCGTGGCTCAACGTGGCCAGCGCCGGCTGAGGGACGTCGGTGCTCACCTGCCATCTGTACCCGCCGCGCCACCGTAGGGTCAACGCGTGACCCAGCCACCAGACGCGACACAGCCCGTCAACCCCATGCCGCCGCCCCCTCCGGCTCCCCCGGGCGGGACCGGTACGCAGCCGATGCCGCCGGTGCCCCCGCCGCCGCCACCGCGTGCGCCGCGGCAGCCCGCGGACCGGGGCCCCCTGGTCCGGGCCGTCCTCGCGGTGCTCGTCGTGGGGCTGACCGTCCTCGCGCTCGCGGTGATGGTGAACGGCCAGCGCGGCTACCAGGACTGGACGACGTGGGCGATCTTCGCGACCGTGATGGCGGCCGCGCACCTGCTCCCGCTGGTCTGGAAGGGCGAGCCCCGGCGGGTCTGGGACGTCGTGGCGCTCGCCACCGTCGGCCTGGTCTTCTACTGGGTCGCGCTCGTGCTGCCCTTCATCGGCTACGCCACCAGCTTCGCGCAGACGATGGCGGTCGCGTGCGCCCTCGCGCACCTGTGGCTGCTGCCCGGACGGCGATGAGGACGCGCACCCTCGCCTGGCTCGGGACCGCGCTCGCGGTCCTCTCCCTCGGGCTGCCGTGGCGGTTCCTCGTCGGTACGCCGGGTCATGTGACCTCCGGCTACTACACCAACTACTGCTACTACGACTACTTCGGCACCTACGTGTGCGACACCTCGTTCACGCCGGGAGTGTTCGTCCCGGGCCTGACCGGTGGCAGCTACGCCGGCACGGACTCGGTGGCCAGGTTCTTCATCGTCGCCGCAATCGCACTCGCGCTCATCGGCGGGCTGTACGTCGGCAGCGCGCGGCCCGTGCGCTGGGCGGCGTACGCCGGCGTGGCGGGCGTCCTGCTCTACGCCTACTACGGCCTCATGGGCGGCCTGCTCGCCATGGCCGCCGCCAGCGTCTGCTTCTGGCTCGCCGCCCGGCACATGCCTGACGAGGCACCTGCCTGAAGCGCTGATCGAGCCTGTCGAGATCCCCGCAGCCGGCGCCGGGACTCACCCGGGCGCCCCAGCTGCGGACGTCTCGACAGGCTCGACGAGCGCAGGTCAAGTCCCGGCCCCACCTGCGGCGAAGCCGTCAGCCCTTGCGCTTGTTGACCTCGTCGGTCGCCGCCGGAAGCACCGTCTTGAGGTCGCCGACGACACCGAAGTCGACGAGCTCGAAGATCGGCGCCTCCTCGTCCTTGTTGACCGCGACGATGGTCTTCGAGGTCTGCATCCCGGCCCGGTGCTGGATGGCACCGGAGATGCCGGCCGCGATGTAGAGCTGCGGCGAGACGGTCTTGCCGGTCTGACCGATCTGGAACGAGTGCGGGATCCAGCCCGAGTCGACCGCGGCCCGGGAGGCGCCCACGGCGCCGCCGAGGGCGTCGGCCAGCCCTTCGACCGGGGCGAAGTCGCCGCCGGTGCCGCGGCCGCCGGACACGATGATCGCGGCCTCGTTGAGGTCGGGGCGGCCGGTCGCCTTGCGCGGCTGGGTGGCGACGATCTGGGCACCCTTGGCGCTGTCGGAGATCTCGGCGGAGAACTCCTCGACGCTGCCGGCACCCTCGGACTCCTGCGGGGCGGCGGAGTTGGGCTTGACGGTGATGATCGGGGTGCCCTTGGTGACCTTCGCGGTCACTGTGTAGTTGCCGGCGAACACGCTCTGCGTGGTGACCGGCGCTCCCCCGTCCGCCGAGACGTCGACGGCGTCGGTGATCAGCCCGGACTCGAGCTTGATGGCGAGCCGGCCGGCGATCTCCTTGCCCTCGACGTTGGAGGGGATCAGGATCGCCGCCGGCGAGACCTTCTCCGCCACCTGCTGGAGGGCCTCGGCCTTCGGTGCGACGAGGTAGCCCTTGATCTGGGCGTCGTCGACGACGTAGACCTTCTCGGCGCCGTACTTCTTGACCTTCTCGGCCACCTCGGCGCCCTTGCCGACCTCGCCGATGAAGACCGCCGACGGCTCGCCGAGCCGCTTGGCGATGGTCAGCAGCTCGTAGGTCGGCTTGCGAACGGCACCGTCGACGTGGTCGACGAGCACGAGAACTTCAGACATGGGTATCCCTGTTCGGTTCGGCGAAGTGGCTCAGATGAACTTCTTGGCGGCGAGGAACTCGGTCAGCGCGATCGCGCCGGAGCCGTCCTCGTCCTTGACGATCTCGCCCTGGCTGCGCGGCGGGCGCTCGGTGGTGTCCTCGACCGCGGTCCACGCCGCGGAGAGGCCGACCTCACCGGCGTCGACGCCGATGTCGCTCAGCGACCAGGTCTCGAGCGGCTTCTTCTTGGCCGCCATGATCCCCTTGAACGACGGGTAGCGGGCCTCGCCGGACTGGTCGGTCACCGACAGCACCAGCGGCATCGTCGCGCCGATCACCTCGGTGGCGGTGTCGCCGTCGCGCTTGATCCGGACCTGGTCTCCCTGGGTCTCGACCACCGACGCCATCGTGACCTGCGGCCAGGAGAGCCGCTCGGCCAGCATGGCCGGTACGACGCTCATCGAGCCGTCGGTCGAGGCCATGCCGCACATCACCAGGTCCACGCCTCCCTCGGAGCCGGCCTTCTCCACCGCCTTCGCGAGCACCAGCGAGGTGGCCGCGGCGTCGGAGCCCGCGATCGCGTCGTCGACGACGTGGATGGCCTTGTCGGCGCCCATCTGGAGCGCCTTGCGCACCGCGTCGACCGCCTTCTCGGGGCCGACGCAGAGTGCGGTGACCTCCACACTCTGCCCATCGCTGGCTTCGCCGGCCTTCTCCTTGAGCTGGAGGGCCTGCTCCACGGCGTACTCGTCGAGCTCGGAGAGGAGACCGTCGACGCCGACGCGGTCGACGGTGTTGTCGTCCTCGAACCTGCGGTCAGCGGTGGCGTCCGGGACGTACTTGACACAGACAAGAATGTTCATGGTGCTTCGGAGGCTACCGTCGTGTCACACCGAGTTACACCACGGTCCGGCGAGGGCTTCCTCACAGTCCGGAACGGCCTCAGGGCCGGATCGTGCGATAGAGGACCCGCCCGACGAACAGCCAGGCGGCTGCGCCGAGGCCCCAGTTGAACAGGGCGTTCTTGGTCTCCGCGTCCGGGCCGTGGAACTGCTTGATGCCGTTGTCCTTGGAGAAGATGCCGAGGTCGACGCGGTCCGCACCGGCGAGCACGAACTTCACCAGCTCGTTGTCGCGGTTGGCGTCCAGCGCGATGAGCAGCGCACCGACGGCGAGGAAGAGCGCGGCGGTCAGGAACAGCAGCCAGACCACCTGTGCGGCGACGAGCCGGGTGCGGGCCACGGTGCCGGCGCCGCGAGTGGCACGGCCCGACGTGCCCGAGGCCTCGGCCTTCGCGTCGGTCTTGTCCGCCATCGTTCCCCGTCCCGCTCAACGACCTTCGAAGGTTGCCTTGCCCGGTCCCTGCTCGACGAAGGATCGCATACCGGTGGTGCGGTCCTCGGTGGCGAACAGCGCCGCGAACGCCGCCCGCTCGATCTCCAGCCCGGTGTCGAGGTCGACCTCGAGACCCCGGTCGACCGCCTCCTTCGCCGCGCGCAGCGCCAGCGCGGCTGCGCCCCTGAACTGTCCGGCCCAGGCGACCGCCTCGTCGTACACCTGCTCCGCGGGCAGCACCCGGTCGACGAGCCCCATCGCCAGCGCCTCGTCGGCCTTGACGAACCGGCCGGTGTAGATGAGCTCCTTGGCCCGGCTCGGGCCGACCAGCCGGCTCAGCCGCTGGGTGCCGCCGGCTCCGGGGATGATCCCGAGCAGCACCTCGGGCTGCCCGAGCTGGGCGTCCTCCGCGGCGAACCGCACGTCTGCGGCCAGCGCGAGCTCGCAGCCACCACCGAGCGCATAGCCCGTGACCGCGGCCACGACCGGCTTGGGGATCCGGGCGACGGCGGTGACCGCGGACTGCACCGACTCACCGCGCTTGAGCATGTCGGCGTAGGACAGCTCGGCCATCTCCTTGACGTCGTTGCCGGCCGCGAAGACCTTCTCACCGCCGTAGACCACGACCGCGCGTACGTCGTCACGCTCGGTCGCCTCTGCGGCGGCCTCGCGCAGCTCGGCCTGGACCTGGAAGCTGATCGCGTTCATCTTCGGCCGGTCCAGGCGGATGGTGCCGACCCCGTCGGCCACGTCGAGGCTGACAAACTCCCTGGCGAACTCACCCATGCCCGGCATTGTGCCGGGATGTCCCAGAGCGCCGGGACGCGCCTCTCTAGAGTGGCCGGGTGCCCGGACTCTGGCGGACCCGCGACGAGGTGGCGCCGATCTGGCCCGGCACCAACCACCACCTCGGGTCGACCTGGTCGGAGGAGTCGACGAACTTCGCGGTCTGGGCGCCCGAGGCGACCGCCGCCTACCTGTGCCTGTTCGCCGACGACGGCACCGAGACGAGGCACCGGTTGACCGAGCGCTCGCTCGGCATCTGGCACGGTGCGCTTCCCGGGATCGAGCCGGGCCAGCGCTACGGCTACCGGCTGGCCGGCCCGTGGGCGCCGGACCAGGGGCTGCGGTTCAACCCGCAGAAGGTGCTGCTCGACCCCTACGCGCGGGCGATCAGCGGCGAGCTGGTCCAGGACCCGGCGATCTTCGGGTACACCCTCGGTGCGCCGACGGTGCGCGACTTCCAGGACTCGGCCGGGAAGGTGCCGCTCAGCGTGGTGGTCGACAACGGCTTCGACTGGGGCGAGGACCAGCCGATGCGCCGCCGCTGGCGCGACACGGTGATCTACGAGCTGCACGTCAAGGGGATGACCCGGCTGCACGACCGGGTGCCGGAGGAGCTGCGCGGGACGTACGCCGGACTGGCCACGCCCACCGTCACCGACTACCTCCGCGACCTCGGCGTCACCGCGGTCGAGCTGCTGCCCATCCACCAGTTCGTGACCGAGCCCGCGGTGGCCGCGCGGGGGCTGACCAACTACTGGGGCTACAACTCGATCGGCTTCTTCGCCCCGCACGCGGCGTACTCCTCGAGCGGCGACCGCGGCCAGCAGGTCACCGAGTTCAAGGCGATGGTCAAGGCGTTCCACGACGCCGGGCTCGAGGTCATCCTCGACGTCGTCTACAACCACACCGCCGAGGCCGGCGTCACCGGGCCGACGCTGTGCTTCCGCGGACTGGACGACAAGATCTACCACCGGGTCCCGCCCGGCCCCGCCGGCGAGGGGTTCCACGACCGCTACTGGGACGTCACCGGCTGCGGCAACACCGTCGACGCCAGCCACCCGTTCGCGCTGCGGATGATCCTCGACTCGCTGCGCTACTGGGTCACCGAGATGCACGTCGACGGGTTCCGCTTCGACCTGCTCTCGGCACTGACCCGCACCGGCCGCGCGGTCGACATGCGCAGCCACCTCCTCGTGGCCATCGGCCAGGACCCGGTGCTGCGTCACGTGAAGCTGATCGCCGAGCCCTGGGACGCGTCCACCGACGGCTACCGGGTCGGCGAGTTCCCGCCGCCCTGGATCGAGTGGAACGACCAGTTCCGCGACGAGATCCGCGACTTCTGGAACGGACGCTCCTCCGGCATCCGCGACGTCGCCACCCGGATCGCCGGGTCGTCGGACCTCTACGCCGACGACGGCCGCTCGCCGTACGCCTCGGTCAACCTCGTCACCGCCCACGACGGCTTCACCGTGCGCGACCTGGTCAGCTACGACCACAAGCACAACGAGGCGAACGGCGAGGGCAACCAGGACGGCTCGGACAACAACCGGTCTTGGAACCACGGGGTCGAGGGCGAGACCGACGACCAGCGCATCGTGGCCTTGCGGCGCCGGCAGGCCGCGAACCTGATGGCGACACTCTGCCTCTCCAACGGCGTACCGATGATCACCGCCGGCGACGAGCGCGGCCGCACCCAGCGCGGCAACAACAACGCCTACTGCCAGGACAACGAGATCTCGTGGATCGACTGGCGACCCGACGACGCCTGGCTCGACGTCTACGAGGTCACCAAGGTCGCGCTGCGGCTGCGCAGGGAGCACCCGGCGCTGCGGCAGCGGCACTTCTTCGAGGGCAGGCCCACGATCCGCGGTGGCCCGAAGGACCTGGCCTGGCTGCACCCCTCCGGGCGCGAGATGACCGGCGACGACTGGCACGACCACGCCCTGACCACGCTCGGCATGTTCGTCTCCGGCGCGCCGCTGCGCTCGCCCGGGCCGCGCGGCGAGCAGCAGGTCGACTCCTCGTTCGCGATGTACTTCAACTCCGGCCCGAGGGCCGTCCCGGTGGTGATCCCGGAGAACGACTGGGTCCAGACCGGGGAGGTCGTGCTCTCGACCGACCCCAAGCTCCCGGTCGGTACGCCGGTCAAGGCCGGCGACCTGATCCGCCTCGGTGGGCGGAGCGTGGTCGTGATGCAGGAGACCTGAGGCGTCTGCCCCGGACGCGGGTCAGCCGACCGGCACCGGCGCGGCGGCCGGCTCGGGGGCACCGGTCGGCGCTGCCGGCCTGCGGGCACCCGAGCGTTCTGCGCCGATGCCGGCCGCGACCACGAGACCCACGCCGACGACCGCGATCGGGGCTGGGTTCTGGTGCAGCGCGACCAGCCCGATCGTCAGGGCGAAGGCCGGCTCGAGCGCCATCAGCGTGCCGAAGGCCCCAGCCTCGAGCCGTCGCAGGGCGAGCAGCTCGAGGATGAACGGGACCACCGGGAGCAGGACCGCCAGTCCGATGCCGATGAGCAGCAGCTCGGGGGTGAGCCGCCCGAACACCTGCCAGCCGACGGCCGCGGTCGCCACGAGGGCGGCGGTGGGCATGGAGATCGCGAGCCCCGCAATGCCCGAGACGGCGTCCCCGATCCGCTGGGTGAGCAGGATGTAGACGGCCCAGCAGACCGCGGCGGCCAGCGCGAACGCAACACCGGCCACGTCGACGGTGCCCGTCCACGGGTGGGTCAGACACAGCACTCCGGCGGCCGCCGCGAGCGCCCAGAGCCGGCCCACGCCGGGGCTCCGGGCGACGGCCACACCGAGCGGTCCGAGGAACTCGATCGCGCTCGCCGTACCGAGCGGGAGCCGGGCCACGGCCGCCATGAACAGCAGCGTGACGCCCGCCGTGACGACGCCGAGTGCGATCCCCGCCCGGAGGGCGTGACCGCTGAACTGGGAGCGTCGCGGCCGCACGACGGCCAGCAGGATGACGCCCGCCCAGAACAGCCTCAGCCAGGCCGCGCCCGTCGCGCCGATCTGGTCGACCAGCCCGACCGAGACGGCCAGCCCCAGCTGGACACAGAGCATCGACACCATCGCCATCGAGGCGCCGACGCGGGTCGCGGAGCGGGACATGCGACCAAGTCAACGGGCTCTGAACGTTCGTGTCCACGTGACTTTGCTGGACATACCGTTCACATCGACTAAACAATCGTCGGGTGGACCTACGCCGACTCCAGATGCTGCTCGACCTCTCCCGGCTCGGGTCGATGCGCGAGGTCGCGGCGGGGCTGGGCACGACCACCTCGAGCGTGTCCCAGGCCATCGCGGCGCTGGCCAGGGAGGTCGGTACGCCGCTCGTCGAGCCCGACGGCCGCCGGGTCCGCCTCACGCCGGCCGGCCACCGGCTGGCCGAGCACGCCGTCACGATCCTGGCCGGGGTCGACGCCGCCCGGCTCGACCTGGACCCCGGCGCGGAGCCCATCGGCGTCGTGCGGGTGGCCGGCTTCGCCACCGCCATCCGGCTCTCGCTGCTCCCGGCCGTGGCCGAGCTCGCCCCGCTGCATCCCGGCGTCGAGCTGCAGATCGTCGAGCAGGAGCCCCCGGAGGCGCTCGACCTGCTCGCCCGCGACGACGTCGACCTCGCGCTGACCTACGACTACAACCTCGCGCCGGCCTCGTGGCTCAGCGAGCACCACGTCACTCCGCTCTGGGACGTCGAGTGGGGCCTCGGCGTCCCGACCTCGGACCGGCGGGCGCCGTTCGCGTCGTACGCCGACCACGACTGGATCGTGAACTCCCGCCACACCGCCGACGAGGACGTGCTGCGCACCCTGGCGTCGCTCACCGGCTTCACACCACGGGTCACCCACCGGGTCGACGCCCTCGAGCTCGTCGACGACCTCATCGCGGCGAGGCTCGGCGTCGCCCTTCTCCCCCGCGGGCGGACCTCCCGCCGCGGCGTGACGGTCCGGCCACTGAAGGATCCGAGTGTCTGGCTGCGCGGGTACGCCGTCTCCCGCCGCGGACGTGACCGCTGGCCGCCGCTGCGGGTCGTGCTCGAGCAGCTGACCCGCGCCGACGTGGGCGCGCCGGACGGTGGCCTCGCAGGGTAGGCACACTTCTCGCGCACCGCGGGTCGAGCCTGTCGAGACCTCCGCAGCCTGGGCACTCGGGTGAGTCCCAGCCCCGGCTCGCCCGGCTTCGAGGCTCGGCCCTTCGCGGCTCGCTTCGCTTCGCACCTCATGACAGCCGCTGGGGCGGCGCCTCACGGCCGAGCCTCGAAGCCGCGGCAGGGTAGGCACCTGCTGGCGCACTGCGGGTCGAGCCTGTCGAGACCTCCGCAGCCCGGGCACTGGGGTGAGTCCCAGCCCCAGCTCGCCTGACTTCGAGGCTCGGCCCTTCGCGGCTCGCCTCGCTTCGCACCTCAGGACAGGCGCTGGGGCGCCTCGCACCTCAGCCACCGTCGTGGATCCTCACCGGCACGGTGGCTGAGGTGCGAGGCCGGTCACGGCCGAGCCTCGAAGCCTCCGCAGGGTAGGCACCTGCTGGCGCACCGCGGGTCGAGCCTGTCGAGACCCCCGCAGCGAAGGCACCCGGCGGCCCCGGATCGTCCACGTGCCGTCCACAACCAGTGGGCCGGAACCGGTTGTCCACAGTGGGATCCCGGCCGCGAGCGACGGTCGGCTGCGGGTGGTGGAGTGGGGTCATGTCAGCGATCGCGCAGCACCCGCACCGGGTGACCACGGCGATCGCTCACACGCGCTCTGAACTGGCCTCGGTGGCCGAGGCCCCGGTGTGGTCGATGGACCACACCGAGACCACCAACGCGCTCGCCGAGCTGCAGTTCCGCGAAGGGCCAGCCGGCCCGCTCGACCCGGGTGAGCGGCGCCCGACGTCCGAACGGCTCGGCCAGGCGTTCACCGAGTACGTGCTCCGCTACCCGGCCACCAAGCTGCCCAGGGCCGGCGGCTGCCAGGTCGAGGGCTGCGACGAACCACCCGGCCGCACCCACATGCACCACCCCACCCGGTGGGCCGACGGCGGCGGCACCAACCGCGACGGCATCATGATCTGCCCCTGGCACCACCACCGAGCCCACGACACCCGCTACCAGCTGAAGAAGCTCCCCACCGGCAAATACACCTTCCACCGACGAACCTGATCCGGGTGAGCCACCACCCCAAGGCGTGTTCAGGCCTCGAGGTTGACCAGCGCGTCGATCGTCTCCTCGACGTGCGTTCTGAATGCGCGTCCCTTCGGCAGCAGGTCGGGCGTGGCGTGCGCGAGCTGCAGGTGCCCGAGGAATGCCGTGTAGGCAAGTAGACCGTGGTCTCGGGCTCTGCTCCGGGGCAGGCCCACAGCGGTGTAGAGCTGGGTGAGCTGGCCCAGCCGCCGCGTGGTCACGCGGTTGAGCGTGCCAGCAACCAGCGGGTGTGAAGCGCTGGCCTGGAGGGCCAGCTCCACGCTGCCGCCGCCGTTCGCGGTGTTGGCCCGGACCGACATGAACGCGACGCGGAGCAGCCGGCGCAGCCTCTCCAGGGCGTCCCGGGTGTCGTCGAGGGCGGCGATCACCTGCTCGGTGTCGCGTTGCTCCCACCTCTCGAGCGTCGCCTCGAGGAGTGCGTTCCGGTCGGCGAAGTGCCAGTAGAAGCTGCCCTTGGTCGTCCCGAGCTGTTTGGCCAGCGGTTCGACGGCCACCGCTGCCAGCCCACCTCGCGCCAACGCGTCGAGCGCGGCCTCCACCCAGTCCGCTCTGCTCAAGGATTCGCGCTTCACTTCTCGCACGTCCATACGGTACCGTACGGAGACAGCCACCATACGGAGGCGTACGGAAGGAGAAGGATGACCGTGCACATCACGCACCACCAGCGGCCGCACCCGACCCCGGTGCCGACAACGGTGCTGCTCTCCAGAGCGTTGTCGCGCGTCGACTGGGCCGACGCGTTCGCCGTCCATCTCCCGCGTGGCACTCCGGCGCACAACCCACAGGAGTGGGCCGCCGCAATCTTCGACTCCCCGCCCTTCGGGGTCCGTGCCCTGTTCGGGCTGCGCGAGGTCGTGGTCCGACTGGTCGGCATCGAGCCGGGCAGCGGACGGGACTTCGCGACAACCGACTGGAGACCCGACGAGGTCCTCGTCGGCTCGGACCGCAACCACCTCTCCTTTCGCGGCTCGGTGCTCGTCGAGCCGGAGAGGGTCGTGCTCAGCACCGTCGTCCAGCTGCACAACCGACGAGGGCGGACGTACTCCCGCGTCGTCCGAGTCGTCCATCCCTGGGTGGTGCGCGCGATGCTGGCGCGGGCTTCTCGCCGACTGGGGGTCACCTCGTGAAGGCGCCCTTCGAAGGCACCGACTCGCGGTCCTCGTGGTCCTCGCGTGCCTCTTCGGCTGGGCGTCCGCACACACCGGCGTCGACGACCGGCGCCCCAACGCAGGAGGTACACATGTCGACCGACACGCGTCAGCGCACCTATGAGTGGGACGACCCCGCCCCCACGGCGCTTGCGGGCCTGGACCGGGACGGGCTCGACGTCCTGCGAGCCATCGGCACCGGCGAGCTGCCGCTCCCGCCGGCGGTGCGGACCCTCGGCCTCGAGCCGGTCGAGGCCAACCCCGGACGGGTGAGCTTCCGGCTCGACCCCGACGAGTACCACCTGAACCCGTTCGGCATCGTGCACGGCGGCGTGCTGGCGGCGGTCGTGGACACGGCGATGGGCTGCGCCGTGCACTCCCTGCTCCCGCCGGCGGTCGGATACGTGACTGCCGAGCTCAGCATCAGGTTCCTGCGCCCGGCCGTGCTCAGCGGCGGACCGCTCGTCTGCACGGGCGAGGTCGACCACCAGGGCAGGACCACGATGGTCGCGTCGGCCCGCGTCGAGGACGCCGACGGACGACTCATCGCACTCGCGAGCTCCACGTGCCTGGTGCGCCGACCATGACGCGCCCGCACGTCCTCGTCGTCGGGTGCGGCTTCGGCGGCTTCCACGCCGTTCGCCGTCTGGAGAGCCGGCTCTCGCTCGACGAGGCCGACATCACCGTCGTGACGCCGCGGGACCACCTCCTGTACACGCCCCTCCTCCCCGAGGTGGCGGGCGGGCTCCTGGACCCCCGGGCGGTCACGGTCCCGCTGACCGGCCGGCTCCGCTCCCGGCTGGTCCTCGGCAACGTCGACGACCTCGACCTCCCGGGCCGGCGGGCGTGGGTGACCGACCCCGAAGGCAGCCGCAGCGTGCTGGCCTGGGATCGTCTCGTCCTGGCCGCGGGCAGCGTCTCCAGCCCAGTGACGATCCCGGGCCTGACAGAGCACGCAGTGGGGTTCAAGACGACGGCCGAAGCCGCCTTCCTCCGCGACCACGTACTCCAGCAGCTCGAGCTTGCGATGGCGACCGACGACCCGCAGGTGCGGGCCGAGCGAACGACGTTCGTCGTCATCGGTGCGGGCTTCGCGGGCACCGAGCTGGTGGCCTTCCTCCACCGGTTGACTCAGGCGTTCGCGCGCCACCACCGGTCCGACCCCCCGCTGAGGCCGCGCTGGGTCCTCGTGGACGCGACCTCCCGAGTCCTGCCCGAGCTGGGTCGCGACCTCGGCGGCCGGGCTCTGGCGGTGCTCCGGCGCCGGGGCGTGGACGTGAGGCTCCGCACCACCGTGGCCGAGGTGGCACAGGCCGGGGTCAGGACAAGCGACGGTCGCTGGATCCCGAGCCGCACCGTCGTGTGGTGCGGCGGCGTGACGCCGAACCCCCTGGTGCATCGCCTCGGACTCCCCCTCGAGCGCGGGCGCGTCAGGGTGGACGAGCGGCTCGCGGTGGCCGGGGCGCCCGGCGTCTTCGCCCTGGGTGATCTCGCCGCGGTCGCGGACCTCACCCGCCCCGGACACGACACCGCGCAGACCGCGCAGCACGCGATGCGTCAGGGCAGGACGGTCGCCGACGCGGTGCTGGAGTCGCTCGGCCGCGGTACGGCGCGCCCTTACCGCCACCACGACCTCGGCCTGGCCGCCGACCTCGGTGGCTGGCAGGCGGTGGCCCGGCCACTCGGCCTCCCCCTCACCGGACCAGCGGCCCGCGTCGCCGCCCGCGGCTACCACCTCGCCGCCATCCCCGGAAACCGGAGCCGCATCGCTGCGAGCTGGTTGACCGGCGCCGGACGACCACCCCTGCTCGTTCACCTCGACCTGAACCAACGGCCTCACCACTCCCCGCTCATGGGGTCAGCGAGCTAGTGGGCACGAGAATCGTCTCGCGGACGGTGCGGCTCACGAACGCCTTGTCGTCGTCCCCGGACCTGCCGTCCTGGAGGCCGAAGCGGACATAGGTCTCGCCGCAGGTGATGATGCAGAACGCCTCGACCAGGTCGTCGAATGCCACATCGGAGCGGAACCAGCCCTTCTCGGCAACGAACCCGAGACGTGTTCGCCGCTGAGCTCCTCGTCGTCGTGCGCGGCGCTCGTCACGGTCGTCCAGATTCCGGCCGACGGCGCGTTGATCGCGAGCATCGCCTCACCGGTGCGGTCCGCCAGCTCGTCGGGACCGGACACCTGCAGCACGCCCCGGCCGAGGTCGGTGTTGAAGATGTCGGTCTCGCCCTCGACGCCGAAGGACGCGAGCTCTGCCGCCGCGGTGAGTCAGCCGGCCGCGGCCGCGGCCAGGCAGCGGGCGGCGTCCTGGTCGTGTCCCACCGCGGCGTAGGCGTCGGCCGCCTCCGTGCTCAGCCGGTGGTAGCCCTCGGCATCGCCCTCGGCCAGCGCGACCGTCGCCCGTGCCTCCAGCACCGCGGCCTGCCACGAGCTGACTCCCCAGAGCGACACCGATCGTTCCGCGGCCGCGAGGAACCGGTGGGCGTCGGCCAGGTCGCCGACGCGGGCACATGCGGTCGCGGCGGGCACCGCGAGCATCACGGTGCAGAACCAGCACCGGTCCGGCTCGCCCAGCGTGGCCTCGGCCCGGTCGACCATCAGCCGGGCCGCCCTCGGGTCGGGAGCCGAGGTGATCAGGGTCCCGAAGATGCGTTGGAGCAGGTGCATGCCCATCGGCGACCAGCGCGCCAGCAGCAGCGCCTCGTCGAGCAGCTTCCGGGCCTCGTCGGGGCGGCCCTGGGCCAGCCGCACCTCGGCGAGCCTCTGCATGCCGTGGGCCTGGCCTCCGATGGCCTCGAGGTCGGCGTTGAGGGCGATGGCCTCCTCGAGCTCCTCCTCCGCGCGGGCCAGGTCGCCCATCATCATCGCCGCCTCACCGATCAGCGCGGAGGCGAAGGCGACGCCACGCAGCGCACCGGCGGCGCTCGCGCGCTGCCGGAGCTGCTCGGCCTCGGCGATGATCTCGGGATACGGCTCGCGGCCGTAGAGCAGGTTCTCCGCCACGCACAGGTGGGCGTCGAACAGCGCGCCCGCCAGTCGCTCCTGGCCGTGCGTCCGGCGCAGCTCGGTGCGGAACTCGGGGAACCACTCGCCGCGCTGGTGGGCCAACAGGCCGTGCAGCCCGACGAGGTCGACCACCTGCCACGGGTCGTCGATCCCGCGGAGCCGTTGACGGGCCTCGGTCGCGACCTCGCGGGCGGTGTCCATGTCGCCGCTGAAGTAGGCCACCATGCCCTGGCCGAGCAGCAGCGACGCGTCGGCCTCGTCGCCCTCGAGCTCCAGGCCGGCCAGCGCCGAGCGGGCGACCTCCAGGTCTCCCTCGACCGCCGCGGCCCTGGCCAGGCGGGCGCGGACCAGCCGGTGCCGGGTGCCCGTGGTGACCCGAGCCGCCTCGGTGTAGGCCTCCACCGCGCCCGGCTCCCCCAAGGCCATGAGGAGATCGCCGCGCCTCGCCAGGAGACCCGGCAGGTGGTCGGGCCCGGCGTGGTCGCGTACGCCGTCGACGAGGGTCAGCGCGTCTCGGTAGGCGCCCAGCGCGCCGGCGGTCTCCACGGCCCGGACGGCGTAGGGGACCGCGCGCGAGCCGAGCCCCGCGGCGAGGTAGTGGTGGGCGACCTGGCCGGGCGGGCGATCGAGCCGGGCCAGCGCCTCGGCCACGCGCTGGTGGCCACGAGCGAGCTCGTGCGGCGGGACCTCGCGCACCAGTCCGTCCCGGACCAGCGGGTGCCGGAACCGGAAGCCGCTCTCGGCGGGCACGACCACCAGGGCGGCGAGCGCGAGCTCGAGGTGACCGTAGACCTCGTCCTCAGAGCCGTCGCCTATCGCAAGGAGCTCGTCGGTGCTGAAGCCCTGGCCGAGCAGGGCGACCCGCTGGAAGGTCCGCATCGCGTCGGGCGGGAGCATCGCCGAGACCGAACCGGACCCGCTCACCCGAGCGCGCGCCATCTCGATCATCAGGAACGGCAGCCCCCCGGCCGTCTGCGCGATCTCCTCGGCGGCGTCCGGGTCCAGGTCCGGGAACCTGTCCACGAGCAGCCGCTGCGAGGCTCCCGGATCCAGAGGGTCGAGCTCGATGAGCCGTCCGGCACCACGCGACGCCATGCTGGCGGTGACCTCCTCGAGGTGCACCGGCGCCGGCTCGCGATGGGCGAGCACCAGGACGATCCTCTCGTCGACGACGAACCGGGAGAGGTAGTGCAGGAGGCGCAACGACGCCTCGTCGGCGTCGTGGACGTCGTCGACCATCAGCACCAGCCCCGAGCCCGCGGCCGCCACCCGCAGCAGCTCGGCGGCGGCGACGAACAGCTTCTGGTGGCTGTTCTCACCGCTCCATCCGAGCTCCTGTCCGGTCATGGCCTGCTCGATCTCCATCCGGTAGCTGTCACCCAGGCCGTCGAGCAGCGCGGGGTGGCGGCGGGCGAGCGTGCACAGGGCTTCGAGCACCGGCGAGTAGGGCCACGGCCCCTCCACCGACGACGCCGCCCCGCGCGCCACCTTCCAGCCCTTGCGGCGAGCCAGTGAGCCGGCCAGGTCGAGGACCGCCGACTTCCCCACCCCGGTCGGGCCCGCGACCAGCACGGTGATCCCCCGCCCGGTCTCGGCCTCGGCGAGGATGGCGCGGATCTGGTCGCCCACGGTGCGCCGTCCGAAGAGCCGGGCGGCTGCGCCGTCCGAGGAGGCACTGACCGCGGGCGATCCCCTCTCGATGGCGGCGCGCTGCTCCAGCTCCTCGCGCAGCCGGACCGCCTCGGGGCCGGGGGCTGCACCGAGCTCCCGGCGCAGCGCCTGCTCCAGCCGTTCGAGCTGGACCAGGGCACCGCGGACGTCGCGGGTCTCGGCACGCCTCCGGGCCAGGGCCAGGTGAGCGTCCTCGTCGGAGGGGTCCTCGGCGAGGACGTCGTCCCAGCGGCCCACCAGCCGGAGCAGCTGCAGGTGCTGCTCCCGGGCGGTCCGGCGCGGCTCCTCGGCCCACGACGCGTACGGGTCCGCCGGGAGCAACGGCCCGGCGTACCACTCCAGCGCATCCGTGGCCCGCGTCGCGTCACCGCTCCGCAGCGCCAGCTGGGCGGTCCGGGCGAACTCGTGGACGTCCACCACGACGTCGTCGCGACCCGGGAACAGCGCCACGAGCTCGTGGCGCAGGACGACCGCGTCCGCGTCGCCCAGCGCCCGCCGGGCGTAGTGGGCCGCCTTGTGCAGCCGTGGGGCGGCGGCATCCCAGGCCAGTCCCCGCCAGAGGGCGTCGACCACCTGTTCGCGGTGCATCCGCCGGTCGCGGGCGAGCGCGAGGAGCTGCACGAGCTGCGCCGCCTGTCGACGCCCCCACGCGTCCACCTCGACGGGTGCGCCGTCCACGCTCACGCCGAAGCCGCCGAGAAGCCTGACCTGGACGCTCATCACGGCACCTCTGGGCTGCCTGCTGGACCCCCGTGTGGTGCCGGGCAGGCTACCAACGCTCATGTCAGACACGCTCTGGGCGACGGGCCGGCCGGGCATCCAGGTGGTCCAGCTCGTCGCTCATGGCCGAGCTCACCCGGCGCAGCAGCGCCCGGATCTGGTCCCCGTCCCAGTCGTAGCGGGCGACGGACTCCGTGACGTCGTACAACGCCCTCGACAGCCGGTCGCGGGTGGCCTCGTAGCGGGCCAGCGCGACCACCGGCGACCCTCCGCCGAGCCCCTCGAGGACCGCGTCGGACAGCAGCTCGGCGTCGCGGAGTGCGTCGGTGATCCCGTGGGTGGTGATCGGGTCCTTGTAGTAGCCGGCGTCGCCGACGAGAGCCCACCCCGGACCACAGGAACGCCGGACCTGGCCCGGCGCGCCGTGCCAGCCGTGCAGCCGGCCCGCGGATCTTCCGGCCCGGACCGCGCCGGAGAGTGCGGCGGGGACCGCGTCGAGCAGGCTGTGGAAGGCGGCCTCCGCGCCGTCGCGGCGCAACGCTCTCATCCGGGCCGGCGTGGTCGAGACGAACACGCACGTCTGGTCCTCGTCGGTCGGGATCAGCCCCGCCGCTGCCGCCGTGCCGTAGGCCCAGACGTAGCCCGACGACGGCACCCGGTCGACGTAGCGGTAGAGGACCGCGCTGGCCGCCCGGCCCCTGCTGAGGAGCTCGGCGCCGGCCTCGCGGGCGACGAGGGAGCCGAGCCCGTCCGCACCGACGGTGAGAGCGGCACCGATAGCGACCTCGCGCCGGTCAGCGGCCCGGACGCGGACGCCGAGGACCCGGCCGCCGTCGTCGCGGCGCAGGCCCACCACGGGCGTCTCGTGCAGCACGTCTGCCCCGGCGGCCGCAGCCGCCTCGACCAGCACCCGGTCCAGGAGACGTCGTCGTGGCGCGTAGAGCGCGTCGACGCCTCGCGTCGCCCGGAGCGTGACGTGCGCGTCCGCGCCGTCGGCGTAGTGGAAGGCCGTCTGACGGATCGCCGGGGTCCCGGCGGCGACCAGCTCCGGGAGCAGGCCCCACCGGGAGAGCTGCAGGACGCCGGCCCGCATCAGCGCGTGGGTGGAGACGGTGTCCGTGCCGAGGCGCGAGCGCTCCACCACGGCCACCCGCAGGCCGGCCCGGGCCAGCAGCACTGCCGTCGACGCCCCCGCGACCCGGCCACCGACGATGACGGCGTCGTAGTCGTTCATGCCGGCTCCTCCCCGGTCAGGGCGGTGTGTCCGTGCTGGGGCATCGGTACGACGCCGTCGGTCAGGTGGTGCACGACCGCCTGGGCGTCATGACGGGCTCCGCCGATGAAGCCGGAGTCGCGCCGGTGCTGGAACCGCTGCCCGACCACGTAGACACCGGGGGCGTCGGTCACGCCTCGGGTCTGCCGGATGGTCCCGTCGGCGTCGGTGATCGGCAGCTGGACCCAACCGTTGTCCGGGCGGAAGCCGGTGGCCAGCACGACCGTGCGGATCCGCTCCGCGCGCAGGTCGAGCCGCGAGGGGCCCGGGTCGGCGATGACGGCGTTGGGGCGGACGGGTGCGAGGACCTCGCGGGTCAGGCCGGCGCAGTCGACGTAGCGGTCGATCGAGTCGAGCAGCCTGGACATGCTCCGGTCGGCGTCCGCCGCGTCGGCGGCGAGCCGGCCCCCGAACCGCGCCTTCCGGCCCTCCAGGCTCTCGAGCCGGCCGGTCAGCCGGACGCCGATGCGCTGGAGCGCCGCCAGGTCGACCTCGCTCGCGACCTCGTCGGGGCGCGAGCGACCGACCAGCTGCAGGGACGGGTCCCGGCGAGCCGCGACGGGGTCCGGCACCCGGTCGATGGTGCGCGCGAGCCGGCCGGTCGCCTCGAGCCACCAGAAGAGGTCCATCCCCCGGTAGCGGCGGGGCACGCGCGTGTGCCGCCCGACGGCGAGCACGACGTCACGGCCGGCCCGGGCGAGCTCGTCGGCGATCTGCACACCGGACGCCGAGGCGCCCACGACGAGGACGCCGCCCGCGGCGAGCCGGTCCGGGTTGCGGTACCGGTCGCTGGTGACCACCCGCGCGTCGGGATTCCGGATCGCGGCCGGCACGACAGGTACGCCGTGGGGGCCGGTGGCCACCACGACCGACCTCGCTCGCCAGGTGGCGTGGTCGGTGCGCACGTCGTACCCGCCCGTGGATGCCGTGGTCAGAGACATCACGGTCGTTCCGGTCAGGACGGGTGCGTCGAAGGAGGCGGCGTAGCGCTCGAGCAGGTCGACGAACTCACCGGAGGACATGAAGCCGTCAGGGTTGTCCGGCGTGCGCCAGCCCGGGAGCCGGTTGAGCCAGTTGGGGCTGAGCAGGTGGAGCGAGTCCCAGCGCGCGGTGCGCCAGCGGTCTCCCACCCGGCCACGGTCGAGCACGACGTGCTCGCGTCCGGCCTCGGTGAGCAGCCGGCTCACGGCGAGACCGGCGTGGCCGGCTCCGACGACGACGGTGTCGATGGTGTGCAGGGTGGTCATGACGATTCCTTCCGTGTCCGGGCCGGCCCCCGCGGGGTTGGTGGAGGTCGGCCCGGACCTGGGTGACGAGCCGGCGGTCAGCCGGTCGTCACCTCGATGGAGACGGGCGTGGGCTGGGTCAGGGCGTCGTAGACGGCCGACCGGCGGCGCGACTGCTCGACGATCGCGCGCAGCGTCGCGTCGTCCGCATCGCCCTCGACGTGGAAGGTCACCTTGATGCCCTGGTAGCCGTTGCGGACGCTGCCGCCGGAGAGCCCGAGGATCCCGAGGAGGTCGATGTCGCCCTCGACCGTCGAGCTGACCTTGGTGAGCTCGACGCCGCGGGCGGCCGCCACGTTGGCGATCCCCGCGGTCAGGCAGGCCGCGATGCCGTGCAGCAGGTACTCGACCGGGGTCGGCGCCTCGTCCTGTCCGACGAGGACGGCCGGGTGGTCCGACTCGACCTCGGTGACGTGCTTGTGCTCCATCTCCTGCATGGCTCCGTAGAAGCCGGAGTAGCGCGAGCGGCTGTGCGTCCCGCCGAGCCACTCGTTGGTGGCGCGGAACTGGAACTTCGCGATCTCGGGCTGGCCCTTGACCGCGTCGAGAGTCGCGAACAGCGTCGCGACGTCCACACCGTTGGTGCGGGGGTTCTCGGTGGTGATGCTCATTGAGGTTCCTTTCAGTGGTGCCGGAGGTCCCGGCTGGAGTGGTGGTGCTGCGCACCGTTGCTGGCGGCGGCCACGACCGGGTCCCGCCACACGACGGCGGTGCCGTCGAGAACCGTGGTGCCGGCCTGGTTGACGACCCGGGTGGCCAGGGTCGTGACCGGCTTGTCCGAGCGGACCGAGGTGACGAGCGCCTCGGCGGTGATCACGTCACCGGGACGCACCGGGGCCAGGAACCGCCAGGCCACCTCGAGGAAGACGCTGCCCGGTCCGGGCAGCTGCTCGGCGACCAGCGCGTTCATCAGCCCGGAGGTGACCCCGCCCTGGACGACGATCGAGCCGAAGCGGCTGGCCGCAGCGAGCTCGGAGTCGTAGTGGATCGGGTTGCGGTCGCCGGTGATCTCGGTGAAGAGCGCGATGTCGCGCTCCGTCACGGTCCGGGTCCTCCGGGCGGAGGCGCCGAGCTCGGTGCTGTCCATGGCCGGAAGCATCGAGACGGCACCTTCCCCGAACCTTCCCCCCGGCCTCGACGGGCAGCCATGGCGAGGGAAGGCCGCGGAAGGAACGCCGCGCGGGGATGTCTCCAGCCGGCGGAGCTCGCCGCCGAGCACTCGAGCGAGCTCTTGCGCCCTAGCATGCGGCAATGGCGGAGATCGACGTCCGGCTCCTCGACGGCTTCTCCGTCGCGGTGGACGGCGTCGAGCTGGACGAGGCTGTCTGGCACCGCCGGAAGTCCGCCGAGCTCGTGGCGCTCCTCGCGCTGACGCCGGGCGCCCGGCTGCACCGGGAGCGGGTCGTCGACGCGCTGTGGCCCGACGTCCCGACCGACCGCGCGCTCCCCCGGCTGCACAAGGCGGCGCACTACGCGCGCAGGGCGTTGTCGTCCGCGCCGGGTGCGCTCGAGGTCCGCCAGGACGCCCTCGCGCTCGCCGGTGGCCACCGGGTCCGGGTCGACGTGGCCGACTTCGAGGCAGCCGCCCACCGGGCGCTGCAGGCAGACCCTCCGGACGCGGCCGCCTGTGCGGAGCTGGTGAGGGACCGACCGGCAGTCCTCCTTCCGGAGGTCCTCGAGGACTGGGTGGACGAGCATCGCGCCCGGCAGCGTGCGCTGGTGCTCGAGCTGCTCGCAGCCGCGGGGTTGTGGGCGGGGGTGCTGCGGCTCGATCCGGTCAACGAGGCGGCTCACCTGGGGCTGCTGCGGTCGGCCCTGCAGCGTCGGGACCGTGGGGGCGGGCTGCGCGCGTACGCCGCGATGGAGCGGGTCCTTGCCGACGAGCTGCAGGTCGAACCACCGGCCGAGGCGCAGGCGCTGCGAGAGGCCCTGCTCGCGCTCGACGACGACGCGGACGACCTGCCGTCCACCGCGGCCCGGCCGGGGCCGGCGCTGCTCGAGCGCGACGACGAGCTCGCCGTGCTGGACCGGTGTGTCTCGGCGGCGCGTCGTGGCCGGGGCAGCGTCGTCCTCGTCTCCGGCGACGCCGGCGTGGGCAAGTCGGCACTGGTCGCCGGAGTGCTCGCGGCCGTCGCCGGCGACGGCCCCGACGTGGTGACGGCGCTCCTCGGCAGCTGTGACGACCTGGTCGCGCCGCGAAGCCTCGGCCCCTTCCAGGACATGGTGTCCGCGTCCGGCGACGCCGGTGGCGACCTGCAGGAGCTGATGACGACAGCCGAGCTGCCGCAGGTGCTTCCTGCACTCCTGGGCTTCCTCGGGCGCCGTCCGACGATCGCGGTGATCGAGGACCTGCACTGGGCGGACGACGCCACCCTCGACGCGATGCGCTACCTGGCCCGTCGGGTGACGACGGTTCCCGTGGTGCTGCTGACGACGTTCCGCTCGAACGGGCTGGCTCCGGACCACCCGCTGACCCAGCTCCTCGGGCAGCTGCTCGGCGACCACGTGGTCCGGCTGCCCCTGACGCCACTGTCCGTATCCGCGGTGCGCGAGCTCAGCGGCTACCCCGAGGCCGAGGCCGCCGAGATGCACCGCATCACCGGCGGCAACGCCTTCTTCGTGACCGAGGCCGTCGCCGCCGGCGCGGGCACTGTCCCCACCACCGTGCGGGACGCGGTGCTCGGCCGGATCGCGGCGCTGGACCCGGCGGTGCGGGCGCTGCTACGCCGGTTGAGCGTGGTGCCCGGCCGCTGCGAGCGCTGGCTCGCGGACGCGCTCGCGAGCGGCCCCGACGCCATGGTCGAGGCGGAGCGGTCCGGTGAGCTGGTCGGGGATCCCGACTGGGTCTCCTTCCGCCACGAGCTCGCCCGCCGGGCGGTCGAGTCCTCGCTCACCGGCACCGAGCGGGTGGCGGCACACCGCGAGGTCCTGGACGTCCTCTGGGCGGAGCCGGACGTGTCGAAGGCGCGCCTGGTGCACCACGCCGCCCTGGGCCGGCGCTACCCCGAGCTGGTCGAGATCGGACCGGACGCAGCCGCCGAGGCCGCGCGGCAGGGGGCGCACCGCCAGTGCGCGGAGATCCTCAAGCTCGTGCTCGACTCCCAGCTCGTGCCCGACGACGTCGCCGCACGGCTCTGGCTGCAGCGCAGCTACTCGTCCTACCTGGTGAACCGGTTCGACGCGGCCTTCTCCGGAGCGGAGGAGGCCGTACGGCTCGCCGACCGTACCGGCGACCGGACGGTGCTGATGGACGCGCTGCCCGTGCTGGCGCGAGCTTCGATGTTCGCGCGCGGGCCGGAGGCGGCGCGGGACGCCGCGCAGCGCGCGGTGGACCTGTCGCGGCGGGAGGGGGACGTGCCCCGCCTGGGCGACGCGCTCACCGAGCTGGCCAGGGCCAACAGCAACCTGCCGTCGGTGTCCGTCGTCGCCCAGCCGTCGGCGGAGTCGGAGACCGCGGCGCTCGAGGCGCTGGCGATCGCGACCGACCTCGACCGGACCGACCTGGCGGCCCGCTCGATGTGCTACCTGGGCGAGGCGCGGGTGGCCCGTGGCGACCTGTCAGGTCTGGAGGACCTCGATCGCGCGGTGGAGCTCGCGGCCGTCGACCCCCGCCTCGAAACGCAGGTGCGCTGCCTGGTCAACGCCGCCGGCTCGGCGTTCCGGATCGGACGGTTGGGCGACGTCGAGGCACTGGTCGCGCGAGGACTGACGCTGGCCGACGAGTGCGAGTTCTTCTCCGGCCAGTACCGCCTGCGCCTCACCCGGGCGGCGGCGCGGGCGTCGGGAGGACTCTGGGACTCGGCCGTGGACGAGCTCGCGCAGATGCTGGCCACCCCGGGAGAACCCGGCGTCATGGCCCCGCTCGCCCGCAGCATCCTGGCCAGGCTGCTCGCCCGTCGCGCGGACCCGCGGGCCGGTGAGGTGCTGGCCGAGGCGTGGTCCGACCCGCGTCGGACGCAGAGCGCGTACGTGGCCGGTGTGCTGGAGGTCGCGGGGGCCGAGCTCGGCTGGCTGGACGGCACCCTGGCGGACGCTCGCCCCGCGACCGTCCGGGCCCTGCGGCGGGCGGCGGAGGCCGGGTTCGCGGTGGTCGCGGCCGAGCTCACGGCATACCTCCGCCGCGCGGGGGTCCCGGTCGGCGCTCCTGCCGACCCGCCGGGGCCGTGGGCGCCCACGCTCGGCGGACCGGTCACCGAGGCGGTCGCCGCGTGGCAACGGCTCGGCGAGCGCTACGAGTGTGCCGTCGTGCAGGCGACGTCCGGCGACCCCGGGCTGGTCGACGAGGGCGTCGCGACCCTGGCCGGGCTCGGCGCCGTCGCGACGGTCCCCGCCGTCGGGTGAGCGAGCCGCGGGTCAGCTGACGATCGCGGTCAGGTAGTAGCAACCGACCGCCGGCGTCCCTCCATAGCCCTCCGGGAGGTACGGCGCCGGGCCGGCGACCTCCAGCGGCGTCCACACACCTTCGGCGTGCAGGCGGTCGACCACGGCCTGGCAGTCCCGGGCGGGCCACAGGTCCTCGCGCTGGGTGACGACGACGATGCCCTGCGGCCGGGCCACCCTGGCGAACTGCCGCCACACCGCCTCGACGTCCGGGAGGTAGGTCATCACCCCCACGCAGACGACGGCGTCGACGCTGTCGTCGGCCAGAGCGAGTGGCTGCTGCAGGTCAGCGACCTCGAGCGCGTCGTAGGCCCCGCTCTCGCGGGCGACCTCGAGCGACGCCTGCGAGATGTCCAGCCCGTGGATCCGGCCGGTGAACCCGCGCTCGCGAAGTGCCCGGCCGACCAGCCCGGTGCCGCACCCGACGTCGAGGACGGAGTCCGCCGCGGGGTGCCGGGTGAGCACGGTCGCCACGACCCGGGCCGGAGCCTGGTAGGACCACGCGGCCAGGTCGTCGTCGTAGCTCTGCGCCCACGCGTCGTAGCGGTCGGCGACCGCTCCGGGGTCGCTCGGGTCCTGCTGCAGCCAGTCGCCGATCGACTCGGCGTCGGGATCCATCGGCGCAGCGTCTCACACCCGGCCGGCGCGCATGTCCATCAGCCGGCCGAGCACCCGGGCCCCGTCGGCGCGCAGGCCGTCGTGCTCGAACTCGTTGGTGACCCAGGCCCGCACATTGCCGACGAGGCGGGCGGTCTCGAGCTGCAGCCCGGCGTCGACGTACATGTCGTCGTGGTAGACCGCGGCGAGCACCGGCACCTCGTTGGCGGCCAGCACGTCGAGGTCGTAGATCGGCCCCCAGTCGTCGTAGGCCGCCAGCAGCTCGGCCGCCCCACGGAACGGCCGGAGCGCCCGGACCTCCTCGAACATCCAGGGGTAGAACATCTCGCCGGTGAACAGCAGCGGGTCGCGGTGCTCCTCGAACTCCGGGTGCTGCTGCATGGCGCGCTCGGCGGCCCAGGCACTGGCACCCGAGCCGGGCTGGCCGTAGAGGAACTCCTGGAGCGGGAACAGCGGCCCCTCGATGTGCCCGGTGAGCGCCTGCACCCCGTGGAGGAAGACGTCCGCCAGCTCGTGGCCGTGGAACGCCTCGTCGAGCAGCCAGTGCACCCGCTCGAAGCCGTAGCTCATCCCGAACTCGCTGCCGAGCCGCCTCAGCCTCCGCGTCGTCAGCCGGTCGCCGTCGGGCAGCTCGACCACGTGCGCGTCGAGGTGGTTGGCGATCCGGCGCACCACCTGCGCGTCACCGGGGTGGCGCGCGTAGAACTCGGCGTTCTTGGCCGCCACCCTCGGGTAGGTCCGCGCGTAGACGTCGTCGGCGGTGGCGGTCAGGCCGGGCAGGCCACCGGTGACGTAGCAGGCCTCGAGCCCCTCCGGCGCCAGCGACAGGTAGGTCATCGTGACCCACCCGCCGTAGCTCTGGCCCAGCGTCTCCCAGGGCCGACCGCCGGCCACCCGCTCGCGCAGCACCTCGCAGTCCCGCACGATGCTGTCGGCGCGCATCTGCCGGAGGTACGCCGCGATCTCGGCGTCCGACCAGCCGGCAACCGTGCGCCGGGTCAGCGGCGTGCTCCGGCCGGTGCCGCGCTGGTCGAGCAGCAGCACCCGGTGGGTCTGGGTCGCCTGCCGGAGCCAGCCGTCGCCGACGCCGTCGCCGGGCCGCGGCGACTTCCCGCCCGGCCCGCCCTGGAGGAACACCAGCCACGGGAGCTCGGGGCGTTCGGGTCGGTCGGGTCCGGCGGCGACCACCTCCCGGGCGAAGACCTCGATCGTGCGCCCGTCGTCGGGTGCGGAGTGGTCGAGGGGCACCTCGACGACGTGGTCGGTGAGCACGAAGCCGGGGATCCGCGTGGTCGGCACGGATCGATTCTTGCGCAGCGAAGAATCGGGCAGCAGTGTCGGATCCGGGCCGGCCCGTTCGTGGAGGTGGTGAACGGGCACCTACCGGGCGCCGTCACGACCACAGGGAGACAGCCGCCATGTCGCACCCTCAGCCGCAGGTCCGCCGGATGTTCGAGCTCATCGAGCCGATGGCGACGGCCACGTTCTCCGGGATCTGCAACGACGAGTTCCTCGCCCTCGGCTGCCGCAACTACTGGGACGGCTACTTCGCCGGCCGGGCGGCGCCCCTGGGCCAGGCCCCGGCCGAGGTCGTGGACGCGGTCTTCTACAACTTCGCCCCGGGTGAGGTGGCACGCCACATCCCTTACGTCTGGTCGCTGATGACGCCGGAGAAGGCGCTCGCGGTCCGGGAGCAGGGCAGCGCCCGGGCGGTGCGGCACGGCCTGGGCGAGCTCGCCGACTCCCTCCTTGTCGAGCGTGCCGCCGAGCTCGCGCTCCGGGCCGGCACCAGCGCACCGACCGAGGGCCGGGTGCTCTACGCCGGGCTCCGGGCGGTGCCGGTGCCCGAGGAGCCGGTGGCCAGGTTGTGGCACGCGACGACCCTGCTCCGTGAGCACCGCGGGGACGGCCACAACGTGGCGTTGGCCGCGCACGGGATCGGGCGCACCGAGGCGCACGTCCTCCTCGCGCTCTCCCTCGACATGCCGGCCGAGGAGTTCGGCCGGGTCTCGCACCTGCCCAGGGCGCAGCTCGCCGCGGTCGTGGACGGCCTGCGTGAGCGTGGGCTGGTGACCGCCGAGGGCGGGTTCACCGACGCGGGCCGCGAGCGGAAGCGGAGCATCGAGGCGCTCACCGACGAGCTCGCGGCGCCGGCGTACGACGCGTTGAGCCCGGCCGAGCTCGACGAGCTGGTCGCCGCGCTCGAGCCGCTGTCCGCGGCGGTCGCTGCCGCGGATCTCTAGCCCCGGTGCGCCGTCAGGCGACCGCGACGACGCCCAGCTCGGCCACCGAGGTGAGCAGGTCGTTCTTGGGGATCACCCGCACCGTGTAGCCGAACGGTCCACCGCGGTCGAGCTCGACGTCGCCGTCGAACCGGAACCGGCCGCCGTCGTAGGACTCGGCCATCGCGAGGTCCTTGACCGTGATGTCGGTGAGCACGTCGTTGCTGTCGATCTTGCCGTGCAGCACCTGGACGTGGACGTCGTCCGGCTCGAGGTCGCCCAGCGAGACGAACGCCCGCACGCTCAGGACCGCGCCGACCTCGGCGGCGTCGCCGACCCCGGAGGACTCGACGTGCTCGACGCGGACCGACGGCCAGCCGGCCCGGACCCGCTTCTTCCAGGCCGCCAGCCGCGCCGCGCCGGCGTAGTCGGCGTTGAGCAGCCGGGTGTTGGCAGCGGCGGGCGCGTAGAGGTCGCGCACGTAGTCGCGGACCATCCGGGTCGCCAGCACCTTCGGCCCGAGCGACTTCAGCGTGTGTCGGACCATCTCCAGCCAGCGGGTCGGTACGCCGTCGTGGTCGTGGTCGTAGAAGCGCGGGGCCACGTCGTTCTCGATCAAGTCGTAGAGCGCGGCGGCCTCGAGGTCGTCACGCTGGTCGACGTCGTCGACCCCGTCGGCGGTCGGGATGGCCCAGCCGTTGTCGCCGTCGTACCACTCGTCCCACCAGCCGTCGAGCACCGAGAGGTTGAGGCCGCCGTTGAGCGCCGCCTTCATCCCGGAGGTGCCGCACGCCTCGTAGGGGCGCAGCGGGTTGTTGAGCCAGACGTCACAGCCCGGGTAGAGCGGCTGCGCCATCGCGATGTCGTAGTTGGGCAGGAAGACGATCCGGTGCCGGATCTCCGGGTCGTCGGAGAGCTTGACGATGTCCTGGATCAGCTTCTTGCCGCCGTCGTCGGCCGGGTGCGCCTTGCCGGCGATGACGATCTGGATCGGCCGCTCGGGGTGCAGCAGCAGGCTCTTGAGCCGCTCCGGGTCGCGCATCATCAGCGTGAGCCGCTTGTAGGAGGCGGCGCGCCGGGCGAAGCCGATCGTCAGCACGTCGGGGCTGAGCGCGTTGTCGATCCAGGCGAGCTCGGCCTTGGCGGCGCCGCGCGCCTGCCACGACTTCGTGAGCCGGCGGCGTGCGTCGAGGACGAGCCGCTCGCGCAGCTGCCGCTTCGCCGCCCAGACGTCGATGGCAGGGACCTTGTCGACGGCGGCCCAGAAGGCGTCGACGTCATCGGTGTGCGTGTCGGCGCCCTGCGCGGCCGCGAGGTCGAACAGCTCCCGGGCCACCCACGTCGGGGCGTGCACACCGTTGGTGATCGAGCCGATCGGGACCTCGGCCTCGTCGAAGGCCGGCCAGAGCCCGTTGAACATCTCCCGGCTGACGTGACCGTGCAGCTTCGAGACGCCGTTGGCCCGCTGGGCCAGCCGGAACCCCATCACCGCCATGTTGAACACCGTCGGGTCCCCACCGTCGTAGTCCTCGGTGCCGAGTGCGAGCAGCTTCTCCAGCGGTACGCCGGGCGTGGCGCCCTTGTCGCCGAAGTACTGCTCCACCAGAGTCCGCGGGAACCGGTCGATGCCCGCGGGCACCGGCGGGTGGGTGGTGAAGACGGTCGAGGCGCGGCCCATCTCGAGCGCGGTGTCCCAGTCCACCTGCGGACCGCCGTCCTCGACGGTGAGCTCGCGGATCCGCTCGATGCCGAGGAAGCCCGCGTGGCCCTCGTTGGTGTGGAACACCTCCGGCATCGGGTGCCCGGTCAGCCGGCAGTAGACGCGCAGCGCCCGGACGCCGCCCACGCCGAGCAGCAGCTCCTGGCGCAGCCGGTGCTCGCTGTTGCCGCCGTAGAGGCGGTCGGTCACGTCGACGTAGTGCTGCGGGTTGCCCTCGACGTCGGTGTCCAACATCAGCAGCGGCACCCGGCCGACCTGGACCACCCAGATCCGGGCGACCAGCGGCGGTCCGTCGGGCAGGTCGATCGCGATCGTGGCCCGGCTGCCGTCCGGCTCGCGCAGCAGCGAGATCGGGAGCCCGTCGGGGTCGAGGACGGGGTAGCTCTCCTGCTGCCAGCCCTCGCGCGAGAGCGACTGCTTGAAGTAGCCGTGCCGGTAGAGCAGCCCGACACCGACGATCGGCACCCCGAGGTCGCTGGCCGCCTTGAGGTGGTCTCCGGCCAGGATGCCGAGGCCGCCGGAGTATTGCGGCAGCACCGCGGTGATGCCGAACTCGGGCGAGAAGTAGCCGATCGCGTGCGGTCCGTCCTGGACCCGGCGCTGGTACCACCGGTCCTCGGAGAGGTAGCCCGAGAGGTCGCGCTCCACGGCGCCGAGCCGCTCGCAGAACCCCTCGTCCGCGGCCAGCTCCTCGAGCCGGGCCTTGGTCACCTCGCCGAGCATCTTGACCGGGTCACGCCCGGTGGACTCCCACAGGTCGGGGTCGACCGAGGCGAAGACGTCCTGGGTCGGCGGGTGCCACGACCACCTCAGGTTGTTGGCCAGGTCACCGAGCGCCGAGATCGGCTCCGGGAGCACGGGGCGGACGGTGAAACGTCGGATCGCACGCACCCGCCCGACGCTAGCGTGAGTTGTTTGATCGTTCCAAGCCCTCACCCACGCGAACTCATCACGCTCTCGTCACGCTCTCGCCACGCCCAGGTCACGCCCGTCTCATCCCGGGTGGTCCAGTCCGTCAGGGACGGCATAACGCAACGGATGCGATCTCGTTGGACGTCTGGAGCGGGTGGGTGCGACATGGGGACGCACCCGCCCGCCTCTCGTGTCGTCTACCCCCGCGAGCTTCGCCCCCCACATGGGTACTGCGCGGCGCGTAGCGGCCTTGCGCCGCCACCCCGCGCCCTCGCTAGGTTGGAGAAATGGTCGGACGCATCCCCGTCATGGACGTCATGCCCGTGGTCGACCTGGGTCGACAGCCGGCCAAGGCGACCGTCGGCGAACCGTTCCCGGTGCGCGCGACCGTCTTCCGCGAGGGCCACGACCGGCTCGCCGCAGAGGTGGTGCTGACCGCGCCGGACGGCAGCCGGCGGCCACCGGTGCGCATGGTCAAGCACGAGTCCGTCCCCGACCGGTACGACGCGTGGGTGACCCCTGACGCCCCCGGCGCCTGGACCTTCGAGATCCAGGCCTGGTCGGACCCGATCGCCACGTGGGAGCACAACGCCGGGCTCAAGATCCCGGCCGGCGTCGACGTCGACCTGATGTTCGAGGAGGGCAAGCTGCTCTGCGAGAAGGTGCTCGCCGAGGTCGACCCGGCCAGCCGCGAGGGCAGGCTGCTGCAGGGGGCGATCGACGCGGCCGGTGACCCGGGCCGGCCCCCCGCCGCGCGGCTCGCGGTGCTCCAGGACCCGGAGCTCGTGGCCGCGATGGAGGCACACCCGATCCGCGAGCTGCTCACGGTCGAGGGCCCCTACCCGGCGTACGCCGACCGCAAGCGAGCGCTGTTCGGCAGCTGGTATGAGTTCTTCCCGCGCTCGGAGGGGGCGAGCATCGGCCCCGACGGCAAGGTCGTCAGCGGCAGCTTCAAGACCGCCGCGAAGCGGCTCGACGCGGTCGCCGCGATGGGCTTCGACGTGATCTACCTGCCGCCGATCCACCCCATCGGCGAGGTCAACCGCAAGGGGCCCAACAACACCCTCGACCCCGGGCCGGACGACCCGGGCTCACCGTGGGCGATCGGCTCCAGGCACGGCGGCCACGACGCCGTGCACCCCGACCTCGGGACCATCGAGGACTTCGACGACTTCGTGGCGCGGGCCCGCGACCTCGGCCTCGAGGTGGCCCTCGACCTCGCACTCCAGGCGGCTCCCGACCACCCGTGGGTGACCAGCCACCCGCAGTTCTTCACCACCCGGCTCGACGGCACGATCGCCTACGCCGAGAACCCGCCGAAGAAGTACCAGGACATCTACCCGATGAACTTCGACAACGACCCGGTCGGCATCTGCCGCGAGGTGCTCCGCGTCGTCAAGCACTGGATGAACCACGGGGTCCGGATCTTCCGGGTGGACAACCCGCACACCAAGCCGGTCGCGTTCTGGGAGTGGCTCCTCAAGGAGGTCCGCCGCACCGACCCCGACGTCGTCTTCCTGTCCGAGGCGTTCACCCGGCCCCCGATGATGCACGGCCTCGGCGCCGTCGGCTTCCACCAGAGCTACACCTACTTCACCTGGCGCAACGCCAAGTGGGAGCTCGAGGAGTACCTCCACGAGGTGTCCCACGAGTCCGACCACGTGATGCGGCCGAACTTCTTCGTGAACACCCCCGACATCCTCCACGCCTACCTCCAGTACGGCGGCCCGGCGGCGTTCAAGGTCCGCGCGGCCGTCGCCGCCACGGGTTCGCCGAGCTGGGGCGTCTACGCGGGCTATGAGCTGTTCGAGCACGTCGCGGTCCGGCCGGGCAGCGAGGAGTACCTCGACAGCGAGAAGTACCAGATCCGGATCCGTGACTGGGACGCCGCCGCGGCCGAGGGACGCACCCTGGCGCCGTACCTCACGCGGCTCAACGAGATTCGCCGCGACCACCCGGCCCTGCAGCTCCTGCGCAACACCGTCATCCACCACAGCGACGACGAGAACGTGCTGGTCTTCTCCAAGAGCGCGACCCTCGAGCACGGGCGGACCGACACCGTCATCACCGTGGTCAACCTCGACCCCCACGCGACCCGCGAGACGACGGTCCACCTCGACCTGCCGGCCCTCGGGCGCAGCTGGGGCGACTCGTTCGCGGTCCACGACGAGATCACCGGGGAGGACTGGAGCTGGAGCCAGCACAACTACGTCCGGCTCGACCCCGGCTACGAGCCCGCGCACATCCTGAGCGTGAGGAGCTGACGGTGACCCCGAAGGCGAGGACCGACACCGAGACCACGCAGGCCCCCGGAGCCACGGACGCGATGGCGGCGCCGCCGGTCGAGGTCGCGACCGTCGACGGCGTGGAGCCCACCCACGTCAACACCGAGGCACCGCCGGACACCGACCCGTTCCCCGACTCCGAGGGCAGCACGCCCGACTGGTTCAAGACCGCGGTGTTCTACGAGGTGCTGGTCCGCTCGTTCCGCGACTCCAACGGCGACGGCGTCGGGGACTTCCAGGGGCTGATCGAGAAGCTCGACTACCTGCAGTGGCTGGGCGTCGACTGCCTGTGGATCCCGCCGTTCTTCTCCAGCCCGCTGCGCGACGGTGGCTACGACGTCTCCGACTACACCGACATCCTCCCCGAGATCGGCACCGTCGAGGACTTCCACGAGTTCCTCGACGCGGCCCACCAGCGCGACCTGCGCGTGATCATCGACTTCGTCATGAACCACACCAGCGACCAGCACCCGTGGTTCCAGGCCAGCCGCGAGGACCCGGACGGCCCCTACGGCGACTTCTACGTGTGGTCCGACACCGACGACAACTACCCCGACGCCCGGATCATCTTCGTCGACACCGAGCCGTCCAACTGGACCTGGGACCCGGTCCGCCAGCAGTACTACTGGCACCGGTTCTTCAGCCACCAGCCCGACCTCAACTTCGACAACCCGGCGGTCCACCAGGCGATCCTCGACGCGGTCTCGTTCTGGTTCGACATGGGCCTGGACGGGTTCCGGCTCGATGCCGTGCCCTACCTCTACGAGCGCAAGGGCACCAACGGCGAGAACCTCCCCGAGACCCACGCCTTCCTCAAGAGGCTGCGCAGGTACGTCGACGAGAAGTACCCCGGCAAGATCCTGCTGGCCGAGGCCAACCAGTGGCCGGCCGACGTCGTGCACTACTTCGGCGACTACGAGTCGGGCGGCGACGAGTGCCACATGTGCTTCCACTTCCCGGTGATGCCGCGCATCTTCATGGCGGTACGCCGGGAGTCCAGGTTCCCGATCTCGGAGATCCTCGAGCAGACGCCGCCGATCCCCTCCGGCTGCCAGTGGGGCATCTTCCTGCGCAACCACGACGAGCTGACGCTCGAGATGGTCACCGACGAGGACCGCGACTACATGTGGGACGAGTACGCCAAGGACCCCCGCATGAAGGCCAACATCGGGATCCGCCGACGTCTGGCGCCGCTGCTCGACAACGACACCAACCAGATCGAGCTGTTCAACGCGCTCCTGCTGTCGCTGCCCGGGTCGCCGGTCCTCTACTACGGCGACGAGATCGGGATGGGCGACAACATCTGGCTCGGTGACCGCGACGGCGTCCGCACCCCGATGCAGTGGACGCCGGACCGCAACGCCGGCTTCTCGTCGGCCACGCCCGGGAGGCTCCACCTGCCCGCGATCCAGGACCCGGTCTACGGGTACCAGAGTGTCAACGTGGAAGCACAGCTCGAGAACCCGTCCTCGCTGCTGCACTGGACCCGGCGGATGATCCAGGCGCGGCGGCGCTACGACGCGTTCGGGCTCGGCTCCTTCGCCGACCTCGGCGGCTCCAACCCGTCGGTCCTCAGCTACGCCCGCGAGCACGTCACCGACGACGGGTCCACCGAGGTCATCATCTGCGTCAACAACCTGTCCCGCTTCCCGCAGCCGGTCGAGCTCGACCTGCGGCGGTTCGAGGGGCTGCGGCCGGTGGAGCTGATCGGCGGGGTGGAGTTCCCGCGGATCGGTGAGCTGCCCTACCTGCTGACGCTGGGCGGCTACGGCTTCTACTGGTTCCGGCTCGTGCCGGCCGACGTCGAGGAGGCGCAGCTGCTGTGACCCCCTCCCATCTCGACCCCTCCGTCTTCTCGGAGTTCCTCGACCGGACCCGCTGGTTCGGCGGCAAGGGCCGCCCCTACTCGGTCACCGACGTACGCACCGTGGGCGAGCTGCCGGGAGGCCCACCCCTCGTCCTCATCCACCTGGTGGAGGTGACCTACACCGACGCCGGCGCAAGCCCGGGTGAGGCGACCGAGACCGAGCTCTACCAGGTGCCGCTGGTCTACTACCAGGACGCGGAGCACCGGCTCGACCACGCGTTCGTCGGCTGGTGGGAGGACCCGGACCGCGGCTGGCAACACGCCTACGACGCCGCGCACGACCGTGACGCGATGGCGCTCTGGCTGCGCGCGTTCGCCGCCGAGTCGACCGAGGGCGGCCTGGAGTTCCACCGGCTGCCGGGCCACGAGCTGGACCTCGAGGCCTCCTCCACGCTGTTCAGCGGGGAGCAGTCCAACTCCTCGGTGGCCTACGGCGAGGACTCGCTGATGAAGGTGTTCCGCAAGGTGACGCCCGGGGTCAACCCGGACATCGCCGTCCACGAGGTGCTCACCCGCGCCGGGTCCGAGCACGTCCCGGCGCTCTACGGCTGGCTCGAGACCCGGCTGGACGAGGGCGACGACGTGCTCCAGCTCGCGATGCTCCAGCAGTTCCTGCGCACGGCCAGCGACGGGTGGGACCTTGCCCTGGCCAGCGTCCGGGCGCTCTACGCCGACCCCGAGGTGCACGCGCGCGACTCCGGCGGCGACTTCGCCGGGGAGTCGTCCCGGCTCGGCGAGGCGCTGCGCGAGGTGCACCACACGCTGCGCGAGCACTTCCCGGCCGAGACCAGGCCCGCGTCCGAGGCGGCCGAGCTCGCCGCGGCGATGACCGGCCGGCTCGAGACCGCATTGGGCGTCGTACCGGAGCTGCGGGAGCACGCCGCGACGCTGCGTGCGGCGTTCGCCGCGGTCGCGAAGCTGGACGGGCTGGAGGTCCAGCAGGTGCACGGCGACCTGCACCTCGGCCAGACCCTGCGCACGTCGCACGGCTGGAAGATCGTCGACTTCGAGGGCGAGCCGGCCAAGCCGCTGGCCGAGCGACAGCTCCCCGACTCGCCGTGGCGCGACGTCGCGGGGATGCTGCGCAGCTTCGACTACGCCGCGCGCGTGGTGCAGCGCTCGCTGAGCACCAGCGAGGCGGACGCCGACCTGATCGACACCCGCGCCCAGGAGTGGTCAGAGCGCAACAAGTTCCACTTCCTCCACGCCTACGCCGGTGGCGAGCTGTCCCCCGAGCAGCGGGTGCTGCTCGACGCCTACTTCGCCGACAAGGCCGTCTACGAGACCGTCTACGAGACCCGCAACCGCCCGTCCTGGGTGGCGATCCCGCTCCAGGCCGTGGCCAGGATCGGAGCGGCATGACCTCATCGAAGGACAGCATCACCCATCCCCCGGTCCTCCCCGTCGACGCCGGCCTGCTGACACAGCTGGCCCGCGGTGAGCACGGCAGCCCGCACTCGATCCTCGGACCGCACCCCTACGAGGGCGGCGTCACGGTCCGGGTCCTCAAGCCGCTCGCCAAGCGGGTGGTGGTGCGGCACGGGGACGGCACGACCTACGAGCTCGCCCACGAGCACGAGGGCATCTGGGTCGGCGTGCTCCCCGGCGAGGACGTGCCGGACTACCGCGTCGACGTGACCTACGACGACGGCCACACGCACACCGTCGACGACCCCTACCGGTTCCTGCCGACCCTGGGCGAGATGGACCTGCACCTGGTCAACGAGGGCCGCCACGAGCTGCTGTGGACGGTGCTCGGCGCCCGCGTGCACCACTACCAGCCGCCGCTGGGAGAGCCCGTCACCGGCACGTCGTTCGCCGTCTGGGCACCGGCCGCGCGGGCGGTGCGGCTCAAGGGCGACTTCAACAGCTGGGACGGCCGCGAGCACCCGATGCGCCAGCTCGGCCAGTCCGGTGTCTGGGAGCTGTTCGTGCCCGGAGTGGGCGCCGGCAACGCCTACAAGTACGTCGTGCTGGGCGCCGACGGCCAGTGGCGCGAGAAGGCCGACCCGATGGCCTTCTGGGCCGAGGTGCCACCGGACACGGCGTCGAAGGTCTACGAGTCGCACTACCAGTGGGGCGACGACGAGTGGATGTCGTCACGGCCGGGCAAGCAGCACGTGCACGAGCCGATGTCGATCTACGAGATCCACCTGGCCTCGTGGCGGCGCGGCAGGAGCTGGGAGCAGCTCGCCGAGGAGCTGCCGGCGTACCTCTCCGAGCTGGGGTTCACCCACGTCGAGCTGATGCCGGTGATGCAGCACCCGTTCGGCGGCTCGTGGGGCTACCACGTCACGTCGTACTTCGCGCCGGACTCGCGGTTCGGCGAGCCGGACGGCTTCCGGCTGCTCGTCGACCGGCTGCACCAGGCCGGCATCGGTGTGATCCTCGACTGGGTCCCGGGCCACTTCGCCACCGACGAGTGGGCGCTGCCGCGCTTCGACGGCACGCCGCTCTACGAGGACCCCAACCCCCAGCGCGGCTGGCACAAGGAGTGGGGCTCGCACATCTTCAACTTCGGGCGCAACGAGGTGCGCAACTTCCTCTACGCCAACGCCCTCTACTGGCTCGAGGAGTTCCACGCCGACGGGCTCCGGGTCGACGGGGTGGCCTCGATGCTCTACCTCGACTACTCGCGCGAGGAGGGCGAGTGGACGCCGAACGAATACGGCGGTCGCGAGAACCTCGAGGCGGTGCAGTTCCTCCAGGAGATGAACGCCACGACCTACAAGCGGGCCCCCGGCATCACCACGATCGCCGAGGAGTCGACCTCGTGGCCGCAGGTCACCGGGCCGACCTCGTCGGGCGGTCTCGGCTTCGGCTTCAAGTGGAACATGGGCTGGATGCACGACTCGCTGGGCTACGTCGAGCAGGACCCGGTCCACCGGTCCTACCACCACGGTGAGATGACGTTCTCCCTCGTCTACGCCTGGTCGGAGAACTACGTCCTGCCGATCAGCCACGACGAGGTCGTGCACGGCAAGGGGTCGCTGCTGCGCAAGATGCCCGGCGACCGCTGGAAGCAGCTGGCCAACCTGCGCGCCTACCTCGGCTACATGTGGGCGCACCCGGGGAAGCAGCTGCTGTTCATGGGCTGCGAGCTCGGCCAGGAGTCGGAGTGGGCCGAGTCCCGCGAGCTGGACTGGTGGCTGCTCGACCACCCCGAGCACCTCGGGGTCGCCCACCTCGTCCGTGACCTCAACTCGGTCTACAAGGGCACGCCCGCACTGTTCGAGCGTGACGACGACCGGGGCGGCTTCCAGTGGATCGACGCCAACGACGCCGGCCGCAACGTCTTCTCGTTCATCCGGCGCGCCCGGTCGGGCCCTGACCTGGTCTGCGTCTCCAACTTCGCGGCGATCCCCCACGAGGGCTACCGGCTCGGCCTGCCGTCCGCGGGCATCTGGGAAGAGGTGCTCAACACCGACGCCGAGGGCTACACCGGCTCGGGCGTGGGCAACATGGGCGGGGTCACCGCGCTCGAGGGCGACCACCTCGGCCAGCCGGCGTACGCCGACATCGTGGTGCCGCCGTTGGCGACGGTGTGGTTCCGACGAGCAGCTGCGGGCTGAGCTTGCGAAGCCCCTGAGCGTCGCGAGGCGGTCCGGTGAACCGGAGCCCTACGATCTGGCGACATGAGAGCCAGGTCGGGGAGCGCCGGTGGCTGACGTCTTCCTCAGCTACGCCTCCGCGAGCGCGGAGCTGGCCCGGCGGGTGGCGGCCACGCTGGAAGGCCAGGGCCTCGCTGTGTGGTGGGACCGGCACCTGCGCTCCGGGGAGCGGTTCCAGCAGACCATCCAGCGCGAGCTCGGCGCGGCGCAGGCGGTCGTCGTGCTCTGGACCCGGCAGTCGGTGGACTCGGAGTGGGTCTACTCCGAGGCCCGTCGGGGACACCAGCGGGGCGCGCTCGTCCAGGTGCGGACCGCCGACGTCACCATCGACGACCTCCCGGCACCGTTCGACGCGCTGCACTGCCCGCTCCTCGACGACACCGACGCGCTGCTGCGCGCCGTCGTCGCCCTGACCGCCCCGGACCTCGGCCCCGCGGGCGCCGTCACGGCCCCGACGCCGGCCCGTCAGGAGCGCAAGGTCGTCACGGCACTGTCCGTCGAGCTCGAGCCCGACATCGGGCTCGACCCCGAGGACTACGAGGACCTGGTGCGCCGGTTCGAGTCCCTCGTCCGCGTCTCGGTGGAGCGGTACGGCGGACGGCTCGAGCAGGGCGGGGATGTCTCGCTCACGGCGGTCTTCGGCGCACCGCAGTCCCACGAGGACGATCCGGCTCGCGCGGTGCAGGCCGCGCTCGTCCTGCTGGCGGGCGTGTCCGAGCTCGGCGGCCGGGGCTCGCACGCGGGGGTGGCGACCGGCGCGGCGCTGGTCACCGGCCCCTCCGTCAGTGGTCCGGTCGTGCCCACCGCCCGCCGGCTGCGTTCGGACGCGCCCCCGGGCGCGGTGCTGGTCGACGCATCTACCCGCGCGGCGGCGGCGGCGGTGGTCGAGTTCGAGCAGCGGGGCGACGGCTGGGTGGCCGTCGGCACTCGCGACGCCGGCCTGCGCCTCGGGGACGACCCGCCCATGGTGGGCCGGGAGGAGGAACTGGCTCAGCTGGGGCGCTCCTTCAACCGCTCGGTGCGGGAGTCGTCGGTGCAGCTGGTCACCGTCGTGGCCGAGCCCGGCCTGGGGAAGTCGCGGCTGGTGCAGGCCTTCGCCGACCTGGTGGCCGCCGGGGAGACCCCGACGACCTGGCTGACGGGGACGTGCCCGCCCTACGGCGTCTCGGTCGCGCAGGCCGCGCTGGCGCAGATCGTCAGGACGTACACCGGCGTCCGGGACGGCGATGCCGACGACCTGGCCCGGCGCCGGTTGACCGACTCCGTCGCCGAGCTCGTCGGCGACTCACCGGCCGACCAGACAGCCTGGCTCGTGTCGCGGCTCTCGCCCCTGGTCGGGCTGCCGGTGGCGGAGGCAGCCCCGGAGGAGCTGCACCAGGCGTGGGTCCGCTTCTTCGAGCTCCTCGCCGAGCACGACCCCGTGGTCCTCGTCCTCGAGGACCTGCACTGGGCGGACCGGTCGACGCTCGACTTCCTCGGCCGGCTGCTGGAGTGGACCGTCGGAGTGCCGCTGCTGGTCGTGGCCACGGCCCGGCCCGAGCTGTACGAACGGGTGCCGGCGTGGGGCGCCGGCCGCAACGCGACCACCGTGAGCCTGTCCGCCCTGAGCGAGGACGAGACCGCGGCACTGGTGGAGACCCTGCTTGAGTCGGAGCCGCTCCCCGACGAGCTCCGCGAGCTGGTGCTGACGCGGTCGGCCGGCAACCCGTTCTACGTCCGCGAGTACCTCGCGATGCTCGCCGGTGCGGCCGAGGCGGACCTCGCGGCGCCGCCCGGCTCGCTCCAGGCGCTGGTCGCGGCCCGGATCGACACCCTCGGCGGCGACGCGAAGCGCTCGCTCCAGGCCGCGTCGGTGCTCGGCCACACCTTCTGGTCCGGCGCGGTCGGGCACCTGACGGCGGCGGCCGGTCCCCTCGTCGAGGACCGGATGCGCGACCTGGCCCGCCGCGAGTTCGTCCGCCGCTCGCGGCGCAGCAGCATCGCCGGAGAGTCGGAGTACGCCGTCTCGCACGCGCTGGTCGCAGACGTCGCCTACGGAGAGCTGCCGCGCGCCGACCGCGCCCGGTTCCACGAGCTCGCCGGACGCTGGCTGGCCGAGCCGGTCGGCGACGCGATGCGCAGCGGTGACGCCGCCCTGGTGGCGCACCACTTCTCGGAGGCCCTCCGGTGGACCTCGGTCGACGCCGACCCGGAGGCGCACGCTCGTCTCGCGGGGCTCGCAGCGACCTGGCAGCACAGGGCCGCACTCCAGGCGATCTCCCACGACCCTGCGGCGGCGCTGACGCACGCCGAGGCGTCGCTGGCGCTGACTCCGGGGGACGACCCGGAGCGGGCCCCACGCCTGCTGGTCCTGGGCAGTGCGCTCTCCAAGCTGGGCCGGGAGGAGGCCGCGCTGGCGACCTACACCGAAGCCCAGGCGTCTGCCGACGATCACGGCCAGCGGCTGGTCGCGGGCGCCGCGATGATCCGCGTCTCCATCGAGCTTCGGCAGCTCTTCCGCACTCCCGAGGCGACGGCCGCGGCCCGGGAGGCGGTCGCCATGCTCGAGGCGCTACCGCCCGGACCGGAGCTGGTCGAGGCCTACCTCAACCTCTCCTCGGACCACGACTCGGCAGGGCTGCCTGCGGAGGCCGCGCGAGTCACGGAGAAGGTCTTCGAGCTGCTGGAGCGCCTTCCCGATCTGCCCGGCGACATCAAGGTGCGGGCTCTGCAGCAGCGTGGGCACGGCGCCCTGTGGGCCGGTGAGCCGAGCGCGCGGCAGTATCTGACCGCCGGCCTGGCGCTGGCCGAGGAGCTGCAGCTCTCCGGCCCGATGAGCTCCTTGCACGACGAGCTGGCCACCCTGGAGTACTTCACGACGTCGGTCACGGCGTCGCTTCCCTACAGTGAGGCCGCGATCCTCCTGGCCGAACGGAGCGGGTTGTGGGCGACCTATCTCCTCAACGCGGGCAACCACATCGAGGGCCTGCTGATGGCCGGCCGGGTGGCCGAGGCGCTGCGGTGGTGCGCGGAGGCCGACACGCGCCAGTCCGCGGTCGACGAGGGTGAGTCGAGGGTGGTCTTCCAGGTCTACCGCGCGTGGGCGCTCCGGATCGGCGGGGACGAGATGGAGGCGCGGTCGCTCAGCGCCGCCATGTACGACCTGGCCCGCGGCGGGACACACGAGTTCCTCACCTCCCTCGTGCTCTTCAGCGCGGAGTGCCACCCTCCCGGGACCGCGCGCCACGGTGAGCTGTTGGAGGACCTCGTCGCCCTGGTCCGGACGCCCGAGGCCGTCGCGAACCTGCTCCAGTACCTCCCGCGCATCGCGCGAGTGGTCGCGGGCGGGGGCGATCCCGACCACCTTGAGGTGATCGACGAGCTGGTGGCACAGACTCCGACGACGATGCGCTACTACCGCAACAACGTCGCCTCGGCCCGGGCGGAGCTCGCCGAGGCCCGCGGAGACCTCACCACCGCCGTCGCGCTGCACGCCGAAGCCGCGTCGGCCTGGGCCGAGCACGAGTGTCCGCTCGAGGAGGCCTACGCCAGGCTCGGTGAGGCCCGGTGCCGGCACGCGCTCGGCGAGACCGCGACCGACGCGGCCACGACGGTCCGGGACCTGTTCCAGGACATGGGCGCCGAGGGCCTCGTCCCGCTGGCCCAGCGCCTCCTGCCCTGAGGCACCGATGGTCCCGCTAGCCTCGGCGGAGTGACCGACCCAGCCGCCGTGCGCGTGACCACCGTGGGCGCCGGCGTGGCCCGGCTGGAGTGGCCATCGGGCCAGCCGATCGAGGACGTGCAGGCCGCGGTGGCCGCCGCGCTCGCCGACCACCGCCGCGTCGAGGCCTGGGTGGACCCGGACGACAAGACCGCCCAGCGGGTGGCGACGTGGTCGGGGCTACGGCGCGAGGGGATCATGCGCGGGGTCACCGTCGAGGGAGAGCCGGTGGACCGGATCGTCTACGCACGGCTGGCCGACGACCTGCCTGCGCACGAGCCCGAGGGCTTCCGCGCTCTGCTGAACTCCTTCCTCCCCCGCAAGCGCGCGATCAGCCAGATGCTGATCCGCGACCGCGAGGGCCGGGTGCTGCTGTGCCGGCTGACCTACAAGCAGGACTGGGACCTGCCCGGTGGGGTCGTCGAGGTGGGTGAGTCACCGCAGCTGGCCGTGGCCCGCGAGGTCGAGGAGGAGCTGGCGCTGCAGCTCCCGGCCGGCCGGCTCCTGCTCACCGACTGGCTGCCACCGTGGAGCGGCTGGGACGACGCGGTCTGCCTGGTGTTCGACGGCGGGGTGCACGACGCCTCGCTGGTGGCCGACGTGGTGCCGCAGGCGCGCGAGATCGTGCAGGTCAGGTTCTGCACGATGACCGAGGTGCACCACCTCTGCGCCGACTTCACGGCCCGGCGGATCGACTCCGCGCTCGCCGCGCTCGAGTCGGGGGGCGGGCCCGTCTACACCGAGTCCGGGCGCCCGGTCTGAGCTGGTGCCGCAGCCGTCCGCCCGCTGACTCGTCCGGCTCTAGAAGAGCGCGGACGCCAGCTGCTGGCGTCCCTTGAGCACGCGCGGGTCGTCGTTGCCGACGACGGCGAACAGCTCGATCAGGTGGAGCCGAGCGCGGTCACGCTCCTCCCCCGCGGTACGTCGTACGACGTCGAGCAGCCGACCGAAGGCGTCGTCGACGTGGCCTCCGAGCAGGTCGAGGTCGGCGACGAGGATCTGGGCCTCCACGTCGTCGGGTGCGGCGGCCGCGGCGTCCCGGGCAGCCTGCAGGTCCACCCCGGCGGTGCGCTGCATCAGCAGCGCGCGTGCCC
>NZ_DASUFR010000147.1:0-63650 GCF_036274455.1 Nocardioides sp.
CCGGTCGCCCAGCGCCACGAACAGCTCCCCGTCGAGGACCACCCGCTCGGGCAGCTGCCGCTTGACCGCCTCGACCATCTCGGGGAAGTAGCGGGTCAGCGGCTTGGTGTTGCGGCTGGCGAGCTCGACCTCGTCACCGTCGCGGAACACGATGCAGCGGAACCCGTCCCACTTCGGCTCGAAGACCAGCCCGCTCCCGTGCCTGGCCGGGTCGGGGATGCCCTTGACGGACTTCGCGAGCATCGGGAGGACGGGCGGCATGACGGGCAGGTCCACGGTGGCGACACTAGCCGCGGGTCGGCGGTGGCTGAGGTGCGAAGGCCGTCAAGGCCTGAGCCTCGAAGCCTGGTGAGCCGGGGCTGGGGCTTGCGCAGGTGCCTTTCCTGTGGAGGCTTCGAGGCTCGGCGCCGGGGCGCCTCGCACCTCAGCCATCGTGGTCGGTCGGTCGTCTCTGGGGTGCTTCGCGACTCAGCCACCGTCGTGGGTCGGCTCGGCCCTCTACCCTTGGGCATCGATCCCCGGTTGGTCTGCCGGTAGGGCCCGCCTGACTTTGAATCAGGATTAGCGACGTAGGTTCGACTCCTACCCGGGGAGCAAGAGGTCGGCGACCTCGGCGCACTACACGGCTGCGCCGATGGCGAGGAACGCCGTGCAGAGCACGAAGAGGACCACGAGCAGCGGCGCGATGAAGCGCAGGTACTGGTCGTAGCGGACCTTGGCGAGCGCGAGCCCACCCATGACGACCGCCGACGTCGGGGTGATCAGGTTGACCAGGCCGGACGCGGACTGGAACGCCGTGACGACGATCGACCGCGGAACGTCCGCGAAATCCGCGAGCGGCGCCATGATCGGCATCGCGAGCGCGGCGTGTCCCGACGTCGACGGGACCAGGAACGCCAGCGGGATGTTGACGAAGAACATCGCGGCGCCGAACACGCCGTTCGAGGTGTCGTTGACGACGTTCTCCATCGAGTGCAGGACCGTGTCGGTGATCTGTGAGTTGTTCATGATCACGGTGATCCCGCGCGCCATCACGATGATGAGGCCGACGCCGACGAAGTCGGCGGCGCCCTTGACCAGGGTGTCGGTCAGGCCCTTCTCGCCGAGGCCGCCGATGAAGCCGACGACGATCGACATCGCGAGGAACAGGGCGGCCAGCTCGGGGAAGTACCAGTCGAGCTGCCATGCATAGCTGTCGGCGTCCGGGCCGTCGATGACCTGCGCCCACGGGACGATCGCAAAGATCATGAACGCGAACGTGAGCCCGACGATGGCCAGGACGATCCTCTGCTTGGCGGTGAGGTCCGCGACATCGCCGATGCCGGCGGCCGCGACCTCGTCGTCCCCCGGCTGCGGTTCGGTCCGCGAGCGGGCGGGATCCGCCTTGATCCGGCGTGCGTAGCGGAGCACGAACACGATCGCGATCGGCACCAGCACGAGGTACATCAGGAACCGCAGCCCGATGCCCTCACCGATCGAGATCCCCGCGGCATCGGAGGCGACGCCGGTGGCGAACGGGTTCACCGTCGAGGCGAGCGTGCCGACCCCGGCGCCGATCAGGATCGTGCCGGCGGCGACCATGCGGTCGTATCCAAGGCTCAGCATCAGCGGTACGACGAGCGCGTAGAAGCCCAGGGTCTCCTCGGCCATGCCCTCGGTCGTGCCGCCGATGGAGAACAGCACCATCAGCACGATGATCAGCACCGGGCCGCGCGTGGAGTAGCGCATCGCGACGCGTGCGATCCCTGCGTCGATCGCGCCTGTCTGCAGGCACATCGTGATGAAGATGCCGATCGCGATCACGAACATGAACACGCCGGCCGCGCCGAACAGCTCACCGGTCTCGTACGGCCCGATGAAGCCGGTGTCGAGGTTCTGGACACCGTAGAGGCCGTTGATCGGTGCGATGAACAGCTCCATCAGCCGGTCCATGAAGGACAGGCCGGCGTCGACGTGGTGGTAGGACCCGGGAACCGGGGCGCCGTCCTCCTGGTCGTAGGCCCCGGTCGGGATGATGAACGCCAGCAGCCAGACGGCGATGGTCACCACGAACAGCACCGTGAAGGCGCTCGGGAAGGTGAACTTCCGTCCGCTGGGCGCCTGCTCAGCCTCGGTGGTACGAGTCTCGGTGGACACGATCCTGCCTCCCTCGTGGTGGTCGCAGTGCCAAGATCCGGCTCACGTCGCTGGGGCGCTCACTCCACCGCATCACGCTCGATGGGGCAGGACATGCAGCGCGGTCCGCCGCGACCGCGTCCGAGCTCGCCACCGGCGATGGTGACGATCTCGATGCCGTTGCGGCGCAGGAAGGTGTTGGTCGTCGTGTTCCGCTCGTAGCCGAAGATCACACCGGGGGCCACGGCGAGGAAGTTGTTGCCGTCGTCCCACTGCTCGCGCTGGGCACCGAGGACGTCGATGGGTGTGCGCAGCACCCGCAGCTTCTCGATACCCAGGGCCTCGGCGACGACGGGGAAGAGCTCGGAGTTCTCGGCCACGCGGTAGTCACCTCCGCTGCCGACGGGCGTCAGCGTGAACGAGCGCAGGTCGTCGGGAAGGTAGGGATAGACGCTGAAGGCGTCCCTGTCGATCATCGTCATCGCGGTGTCGAGGTGCATGAACGCACGGGTCTTGGGCAGCTCGACGGCGATGATCTTGGTGACCGATCCGTGCGAGAAGTACTCGCGGGCCAGGAACTCCACGCCCTGGGGGGTGGTCCGCTCGCCCATGCCGATCATCACGGCTCCGTTGCCGATCACCAGGATGTCGCCACCCTCGCAATTGGCCGGGTCGTGGGTGATGTTGTCGTTGCCGTAGTAGAAGTGCAGCGGCGGGTCCGCGTCCCGGAACATCGGGTGGAAGTTGAAGACCAGCCTGGAGTTGATGGTCTCGCGCTTGCGGGCCGTCTTGGACATGGGGTTGATGGTCATGCCGTCGTAGACGAACGCCGTGTTGTCCCTCTGGAACAGGTGGTTCGGGAGGGGGGCGAGGAGGAAGTCGTCCGGGTCGAGGTACTCCATCAACAGGCTCGACGCCTCGTCCAGCTGCACGTCCCGCTTGAGCACCCCTCCGATCAGCACCTCGGAGAGGGTCTCGGCGGGCATGGAGGCGACGAGCTCGTCCAGTGGCGCGTCCAGCGCCGGCCCGAACCGGGTGGCGGTGGTGAGCTCGTCCTGGACGAACTCTCGGGCGTCCGGCTGGTCCAGCGCCTCTGCGAGGAGCTGGCCGAAGAGATGCACCTTGACGCCCTTGTCGCGGAGCTTCTGGGCGAAGGCGTCGTGCTCCTCGCGCGCGCGCTGGGCCCACATGACGTCGTCGAAGAGCAGGTCGTCGACGTTGGCCGGGGTGAGGCGGGTGAGCTCGAGCCCGGGCCGGTGGACGATCACCTGGTGAAGCCGGCCGACCTCGGAATCGACGTGCAACATGAGCGTGAAGGTAGACGGGCCGACGTACTGCCTGCCTCACCCGTACCGGGGGACGCCGACTGGCCGGGCGTGGTGGGAACGTCCCCTCGGGATGGCTCCGCGCTGAGCTGGGCCGGCCACACCCTTGCAGGTCGCGGCGGCACGGGAGATGCGATGGCGCGAGTGGAGCCCCTGGCGGGCGAACAGGCCCGTGCCGGCGCGGGCCTGGTCCTGATGACGCTGGCCTCGGCGCAGTTCCTGATGACCCTCGACAGCTCGGTGATGAACGTGTCGATCGCCCAGGTGGCCAAGGACGTCGGGACGACGGTGACCGGCGTGCAGACCGCGATCACGCTCTACACCCTGGTGATGGCGACGACCATGATCACCGGCGGCAAGATCGGCACGATGATCGGCCGACGCCGGGCGTTCGCGATCGGGTGCGTGGTCTACGGTGCCGGCTCGTTCACCACCTCGCTGGCGCCGAACCTGGCGGTGCTGATCTTGGGCTGGTCGGTGCTGGAGGGGCTCGGCGCCGCGCTGATCATGCCGGCCATCGTCGCGCTCGTGGCCTCCAACTTCGGCGCTGCCGACCGGCCCCGGGCCTACGGGCTCGTCGCGTCGGCGGGCGCGATCGCCGTCGCCGCCGGACCGCTGATCGGCGGCGCGGTCACGACGTACTGGACGTGGCGGCTGGTCTTCGCCGGCGAGGTCGTGATCGTGATCGCCATCCTCGCACTCACCCGCCGGATCCAGGACGCGCCGCCGGAAGCCCGCTCCCACCTGGACATCAGGGGTGCGGCACTCTCGGCGGCCGGGCTCGGGCTCGCCGTCTACGGCGTGCTCAGGTCCGGCTCCTGGGGCTGGGTGGACGCCAAGGAGGGGGCCCCCAGCATCGCCGGCCTCTCGCTGACGCTGTGGCTCATCGTCGCGGGCGTGGTCGTGCTCCGGCTCTTCATGGCCTGGGAGCGGCACATGGTGGCCCAGGGTCGCGAGCCCCTGGTCGACCTCGACATGCTGCGCAACGCCCAGCTCACCGGCGGGCTGGTGATGTTCCTCTTCCAGTTCCTCCTCCAGGCCGGACTGTTCTTCACCATCCCCCTCTACCTCTCCGTCGCGCTCGGGCTGAGCGCGCTGGACACCGGGGTCCGGCTCCTGCCGCTCTCGGTGACCCTCCTCGTGGCCGCGATCGGGATCCCGAGGTTCTGGCCGACCGCATCCCCTCGGAAGGTGGTGGCCTGGGGGCTGGCCGCGCTGCTGGCGGGCATCATCGCCCTGCTCGCCGCGCTCGACATCGGGACCGGCCCGGAGGTCGTGACCGTCCCCCTGCTCCTGGCCGGGCTGGGCGTCGGCGCCCTCTCCTCGCAGTTGGGCGCGGTCACGGTCTCGGCGGTGCCGGACCGGATGAGCGGAGAGGTGGGCGGTCTGCAGAACACCTCGACCAACCTCGGTGCCTCGCTCGGTACGGCGCTCGCGGGCTCGGTGCTGATCGGCGCGCTCACGGCGTCGTTCCTTAACGGCATCGAGAACAACCCCGACGTGCCGGACCAGGTCAGCGAGTCGGCGCAGGTCCAGCTGGCCGGCGGCGCGCCGTTCGTCTCCGATGCCGACCTCGAGGGCGCGCTCGAGGACGCCGGGGTGCCCGATGACGTCTCTTCCACGATCGTCGACGAGAACACGTCCGCGCGGATCACCGCGCTCCGGCTGAGCCTGGCGGTCCTGGCCCTGCTCGCCGCCCTCGCGATCTTCCTCACCCGGCTGCTGCCCACCCGGGCGGTCGGCTCGCCCGCCGGCGCCGCGGCGTCCGCTCCGCCGGGAGCGGAGGCGACGTGATCGTCCCGCGCTGGGAGTGGCGCAGCTTCGGCCAGGAGCTCGGCGAAGCCGGCGCGGTCTTCGCCGAGCTGCCGGTCGAGCAGGTCGTCGAGAGCACCGAGCTCTACGTCGTGTCGGCGACGGGCACCGACGTCGTCAAGGTGCGTGACGACCTGATGGACATCAAGCACCTGCAAGAGGTGAGCGAGGACGGGCTCGAGCAGTGGACGCCGGTCATGAAGGCGAGGTTCCCGCTCTCGCCGAGCGAGCTCGACGCAGTCACGACCGCGCTGGGGGTCGCCGTGACCGCACCGGCTCGTGACGAGTACCCGCTGGACGTGGTGCTCGACGAGGTGGTCGGCCCGAACCCCGACCTGCTCGCCGTCGACGTGCACAAGCGTCGGGTCCGCTATCGGATCGGCGGATGCATGGCGGAGCTCACCGAGGTGCGCACCGAGCGTGCCGCGACGAACACGGTCGCGATCGAGTCCGAGGACCCGGCCCTCGTCATGGCCGTGCTCAGGGACCTCGGGCTGGCCACGTATCCCAACGTGAACTTCGGACGCGGTCTCAGGGTGCTGGAGCGGTTCGGGCCGGAGCGGTTCGCCGTCATCGACGTGGGGACCAACTCGGTGAAGTTCCACATCGGCGAGCGGACGGCGGACGGCGACTGGCGGACCGTCGTCGACCGCGCCGAGGTCACCCGGCTCGGCGACGGACTCAGGGAGACCGGCCGGCTCGGTCCCGAGCCGACGGCGAGGACGGTCGAGGCGATCGCCGCGATGGTCGAGGAGGCGAAGCAGCAGCGGGTCGGTGCGATCGCGGCGGTGGGGACGGCCGGGCTGCGCATCGCCGGCAACGCGGCAGACTTCGTCCGCGCCGTCCAGAACCGCTGCGGCGTCGTCGTCGAGGTCATCTCCGGCGAGGACGAGGCCCGCCTCGCCTACCTGGCGGCCACGACAGGGCTGCCGGTGCGCGGGCCGAGCGTCGTGTTCGACACCGGCGGCGGCAGCTCCCAGTTCAGCTTCGGCGAGCGCGACCGGGTGGACGAGCGGTTCAGCGTCGAGGTCGGCGCGGTCCGGTTCACCGAGCAGTTCGCCCTCGACGGTGTGGTCTCGGACGACGACCTGGCCGCGGCGCTCGCCGCGATCGGCCGCGACCTCGACCGCCTCGACGGGCGCGACCCACCCGAGACCCTGATCGCGATGGGCGGCGCGGTGACCAACCTCGCCGCGGTCAAGCACGCGCTCGCCGCCTACCACCCCGACGTCGTGCAGGGCACGGTGCTCGACCGGGACGAGATCGACCGGCAGATCGAGCTCTACCGGACCCGCACCGCGGACGAGCGACGGAGCATCGTCGGGCTGCAGCCGGCGCGCGCCGAGGTCATCCTCGCCGGGGCCTGCATCGTGCGGACCGTGCTCGACAAGCTGGGCGCGGACTCGCTCACCGTCAGCGACCGTGGGCTGCGCTACGGCGTGCTCGCTGAGCGGTTCGGCACGCGAGGAACGGCGGCGCGCTGACCTGCACGCAACCTGCACACAGCAGAGCCGTCGGCGAGTGCTTCCGGGCGATGCTTGACAGCGGGCGGCGTCGGGAGTCACATATGCCCACCCGTCCACCCGGCTCCAGAAGGACAACGATGACCTCAGCACGACTCCTGCGCACCGTCGCCGGCGCCTCCGCAGTCACTCTCGCAGTCGGCCTCGTGTCGACCGCCGGGACCGCGTGGGCGGACAACCCGCTCGCGCCCCGAACGACGTTCACCATGGTGGTCAACCCGGCGGACGGGACCGTCGCGGCCGCCACCGACGGTGAGGCGATCCCGAACATCGACTCGGTGAAGTCGACGATCCGCGCCTACTACAACGCCAGCGGTGGGATCGCGAACAAGACCAGCTCGCGCTACATCGACGAGGTGCACGCGATCGAGAACCGGATCCTCAACAGCCTGCCGGACCCCGCGCCCGCCAACGCGGCGCTCACCTTCGACGTCGACGACACGCTGCTGTGGAACTACGACTTCGAGGACAAGGCCACCAACTTCAACTTCGACCCCGCGCTCAACGCGCAGTGGGTCACCGACCACCTGTTCGTGAAGGTGCCAGGGATGCCAGGGCTGCTCAGGCAGCTCAACCAGCGCGGCTACGCGCTCTACGGCATCACGGGTCGCCCCGGCGCCCAGGAGGCCGACACGATCGCGAACCTCAACGAGCAGGGCTTCACCGACAACGGCCAGCCCGGCGGCACGCCGCTGTTCACCGCCGCGACCATGTACACCAAGGACCCGACGGTCGCCGGTCCTCCCGCGTCCATCCCGACCCAGCCGTGGGTCGACTGCACCGCGGACGGCAATCCGGCCTCCTGCTCGACGGTGGAGTACAAGGCGCTGACCCGCGAGAACATCGAGAATGCCGACGGCGTTCACATCGTGATGAACGTCGGTGACCAGTGGAGCGACCTCCAGGGCGGCTTCGCCGACAGCTCGACCAAGATCCCGAACCCGACCTACTTCCTGGCCTCGCCCGACCTCCTGACCGCGCCGACGAGCGATGACTCGATGGTTCCGCCCACGTCGTACGTCATGCAGCCGGACGGCTCCAGCGGCTACTCGCTGCGCACCGGGGACGACATCCCGAACATCGACCCGTTGCGGAAGATGATCCGGGGCTACTACGGCGCCGACTCGAGCGGCATCGCCAACAAGACGACCTCGCCCTACATCACCCAGCTCGCCGCGCTGGAGTCGGCCTGGACGCCGCAGGTGGTCAGCAACTGCACGACCCGGGCCACGGCCTACAACGCAGCGCTGGCTGAGCAGGACGCCGCCAAGGCCAAGGTCGCCAAGGACGAGAAGAAGGTCAAGAAGGCGAAGAAGGCGGTGAAGAAGGCGAAGAACCCGGAGGCCCGCAAGCGTGCGCAGAAGAAGCTCGACAAGGCGAAGAAGAAGCTGAAGAAGGACCAGGCCGCGCTCGACGCGATCACGCTGCCCGCTCAGCCGGCCGTGGTCTTCGACGCCGACGACACGACGCTGTGGACCTACGACATGGAGGACGGGGCGATGAAGTTCGTCTTCGACCCGGTCCTCCAGGGCACCTGGGTCTCCCAGCACCTCTTCCCGGCCACGCCCGGGATGCCCGGTCTCGTCAAGGCCGCGGCTGCGGCAGGCTGCACCGTGGTCGGCCTGACCGGCCGGGGCACCAGCCAGCAGGCCGACACGGTCGCGAACCTCACCGAGAAGGGGTACGTGGACGCGGCGGGCAAGCCGCTGTTCACCTCGGCGCACTACTTCACCAAGGGAGCGGTCACGGTCTCCAACGGCAACGCCTCGATCCCGACCCAGCCGTGGGTCGACTGCGGCTCCGACAACGCGTGCTCGACCATCGAGTACAAGTCCGGCACCCGCGCGCACATCGAGGACCAGGGCTACGACATCGTCGGCAACTTCGGCGACCAGTGGTCGGACCTGATCGGTGGGTTCGCCGACCACGTCTACAAGCTGCCGAACGCGACCTACTACCTGCCCTGAGCAGAGCAGGCACTGCCCGTCCGGGCACCGGCTCACACGTCCTAGAGTGAGCCGGTGCCCGGAGAGCTGACCGTCATCGTCCTGGCCGCCGGCGGCGGGACCCGGATGAAGTCGAAGACCATGAAGGTCCTGCACCCGGTGGCCGGCCGGAGCATGGTCGGGCACGTCCTGGCGGCCGTCCAGCAGGTGCAGCCGCGGCGGATCGTCGCGGTGGTCGGCCACCAGCGCGACCAGGTGGCACCGCACATCCAGTCGCTCGCGCCGGAGGTCCTGCTCGCCGTGCAGGAGGAGCAGCACGGCACCGGCCACGCGGTGCAGGTGGCGATGGACGCGGTGGCCGCGGCCGGTGAGGTGCCGGAGGGCACGGTGCTGGTGGCCTACGCCGACACGCCCCTGCTCGAGGCAGGGTCGCTGCGGCGGTTCGCCGAGGAGCACGAGGCGGCGCAGCGGGCGGTGAGCATCCTGTCCGCCGTCGTGGCCGACCCGTTCGGCTACGGACGGGTGGTCCGCAACGAGGACGGCGAGGTCGAGGGGGTCGTCGAGGAGAAGGACGCGACCGACGAGCAGCGCACGATCCAGGAGATCAGCTCGGGCATCCTCGCCTTCGACGCGACGTTCCTGGCCCAGGCGCTGCCGAAGCTCTCCAACGACAACGCCAAGGGCGAGTACTACCTCACCGACACCGTCGGACTGGCCCGCGAGGCGGGGCTGCACGTCGGTGCGCACGAGCTCGACGACGTGCTGCAGACCGAGGGGGTCAACGACCGGGTCCAGCTCGCGCGCACCGGCCGGGTGATGAACGAGCGGATCGTGACCCGCTGGATGGAGGCCGGGGTCACGGTGATGGACCCGGCAACCACCTGGATCGACGCCGACGTCGTGCTGAGCCCGGACGTCACCCTGCTGCCGGGAGTCCAACTACTGGGCGCGACGGTCGTGGCCGAGGACGCGGTCATCGGGCCGGACACCACGCTCAAGGACTGCGAGGTCGGCGAGGGCGCCCGCGTCGTACGCACCCACGCCGAGCTGTCGGTGATCGGGCCGGGCGCCGACGTCGGGCCCTACGCGCGGCTCCGGCCGGGCAGCGTCCTCGGCGCGAAGGGCAAGATCGGCACCTTCGTCGAGACCAAGAACGCCCAGATCGCTGACGGCGCCAAGGTCCCGCACCTCTCCTACGTCGGTGACGCCGAGATCGGCGAGGGCAGCAACATCGGGGCCGGCACGATCTTCGCCAACTACGACGGCGTCGCGAAGCACCGCACGAAGGTCGGCCGCTACGCCAGGACGGGCGCCAACAACACCTTCGTGGCGCCGGTGGAGGTCGGCGACGGAGCCGGTACGGCGGGCGGCACCGTGGTCCGTCGCAATGTGCCGCCCGGTGCGCTCGCGGTCAGCGGCGGGCCGCAGCGGAACCTCGAGCGGTGGGCGATCTCCAAGCGTGCCGGCACCCCCCAGGCGGACGCCGCCGCAGCCGCTCTCGACGGCGTGGAACACTTGGGCGAGGAAGACGGCGAGTGACACCCGCCGAGGCCGACCTGCCGGGAGTGCTCCACGCATGACGGGAATGAAGCGCACCACCGAGAAGAACCTGATGGTCTTCAGCGGTCGGGCGCATCCCGAGCTCGCCGAGGAGGTCGTCTCGCTGCTCGACACCGAGCTGGTCCCGCAGTCGGCCTACGAGTTCGCCAACTCCGAGATCTACGTCCGTTACGAGGAGTCGGTCCGAGGCTGCGACGCGTTCGTCCTCCAGAGCCACACCGCTCCGATCAACGAGTGGATCATGGAGCACCTGATCATGGTCGACGCCCTCAAGCGGGCGAGCGCCAAGCGGATCACCGTGGTCATGCCGTTCTACGGCTATGCGCGCCAGGACAAGAAGCACCGCGGCCGCGAGCCGATCTCGGCCCGGCTGGTGGCCGACCTGTTCAAAACCGCCGGGGCCGACCGGCTGATCACCGTCGACCTGCACGCCGACCAGATCCAGGGCTTCTTCGACGGCCCCGTCGACCACCTGATGGCCCTGCCGATCCTCGCCGACCACGTCCGCGCCAAGTACGGCGACCAGCCGCTCGCCGTCGTCTCGCCGGACGCCGGCCGGATCAAGGTCGCCGAGCGCTGGGCCTCGCGGCTCGGCGGTGCGCCGCTGGCATTCATCCACAAGAGCCGCAACATCGACCGACCCAACGAGATCGTCGCCAACCGGGTGGTCGGAGCCGTCCGGGGCCGGATGTGCGTGCTGGTCGACGACATGATCGACACCGGCGGGACCATCACCAAGGCGGCCGAGGCGATCATGGCCGACGGTGCTGCCGGCGTGGTCATCGCGGCCACCCACGCGATCCTCTCCGAGCCCGCGGTCGACCGGCTCAAGAACTGCCCGGTGTCCGAGGTGGTCGTCACCAACACCCTCCCGATGACCCCGGACCGCGAGTTCGACAAGCTCACCCAGCTCTCGATCGCGCCCCTCATCGCGCGCGCGATCCGCGAGGTCTTCGAGGACGGCTCGGTGACCTCGATGTTCGACGGGCACGCATAGTCAGTCGCACGGTGGCCCGAGTCTCGACCACCGCTCATCGAGCTTGTCGAGATGTCCGCCGCCGGCGCTGGGACTGGCCCGGGTGTCTGGGCTGCGGTGGTCTCGACAGGCTCGACCAGCGGATGGTTGCGTGACTGCCGATGCGTGAGTACTCGACACGAGAGCCCGACCTGGCCGGCCCGCAGGCAGATCCGGCCGATGAGTTCCTGCGGCTGGCCTGCCTGACCTACGGCGGAGACTCCCCGGCCCGGTGGGCCAACGCGCAGGCGCTGCTGGTGGGCCGTCCGGACCTGGGGTCGGACAGCGTGCACGTGGCCGCCGCCCGCGCGGACGGTACGACGCTGCGACGGCTCCTGGCCGCCGACCGGGCCAAGGCCGCCACCGAGGGTGGGCCGTTCGGGTGGCCGCCGCTGCTCTACCTCGCCTACGCCCGGCACGACCCGGAGGTGACCGCCGAGGCGGTCCGCGACGCCGTCTGTGCACTGCTGGAGGCGGGCGCCGACCCGGACGCGGGCTACCTCTGGCACGGCAACCACCCGCCGTTCACCGCTCTCACCGGCGCCTTCGGGCACGGCGAGAGCGGGGTGACCGCCCAGCCGCCGCACCCGCAGTGGGAGGCGCTGGCGCGGGCCCTGCTCGAGGGCGGAGCCGACCCCAACGACGCACAGACGCTCTACAACCGCACCTTCGACCCCGACGACTGCCATCTCGAGCTGCTCTTCGAGTTCGGGCTGGACGACCGGGACGAGCTGGCCTTCCAACTGGCCTGGGCCGTGGCCCACGGCATGGACGAGCGGGTCAGGCTCCTGGTCGCCCACGGCGTGGACCCGGACACCGAGGTCGGCGGCCGCTACGGGATCGCCCGGCGCTCGGCGTACGCCGCCGCCGCGACCAGCGGCCACCCCAGCACCGCGGAGCTGCTCGAGCGTCTCGGCGCGTCGCCGGTGCTGTCGCCGGAGGAGGCGGTCCTGGCCGCGGTGTTCACGGGAGCAGCCGTCGACCCGGAGGCGGTGGCCGCGGCCGTCGCGGCCCGGCCCGGACTGGTGGCGTGGGCGGCCGAGCTCGGCGACCGCGACGCGGTCCACCGCGCGGTCGGGCTCGGCTGGGACGTCAACCGCAAGGCCCGCATCGACGTCCCCTCGGACCAGGAGTGGGAGACCGGGCTGCACGCCGCGGCGGGCAACGGGGACACCGGGCTGGTGAGACTCCTGCTGGAGCTCGGCGCCGACCCGGCGGTGACCGACACCCGGTTCCGGGCGACCCCCGCCGGCTGGGCCGAGCACTTCGGGCACGACGACGTCGCCGCCCTCCTCGGCGACCGCTCCCGCTAGACCCTGTCGTCCAGGACGTCCTCCCACTGCCGGCGCAGCACCGTCGGGAGCTCGCCGGCCAGCGCCTCCCGCAGCAGGTCGAGCTGGGCCTCGTCGAGGTGGAACGCCGGAAAGCCCACCCCGACCGTCTGTGCGAAGGCCGGCCCGCGCGCCGCCCAGCGGGGACCGGCCTCGAGGTAGCGGGGCAGGTACGCCGCCGCGAGCCCGGCCTGCTCGGCCGGCCACAGGCCGCTGGTGACGGCGGTGAACTGCCGGTTCGAGACGTCCTCGCCCACCAACGATGCCCACGCCTCGTCCTTGGCGTCGGCCGTGGGCCGGGCGGCCAGCGCGGTGGCGGCGCCGAGGTCCCCGTCCGCCGTACCGTCGCGGCGGCGCTCGGCCTCGATCGCGCCGGCGTCGAGAGCGCCCAGGAGGGCCAGCCGGTGCACGACCTGCCAGCGCAGCTGCGGGTCCAGCTCCACGTCGTGGTCGGTGCGTCCCTCGGTCAGCCAGCGGCCCAGCTCGGTGACGTCCCGGCTGGCCCTGGCCAGGCCGCGGGTGAACCCCTCGGGATCGGAGCCCGCGTCCAGCCCCGCCCTGCACGCCGCGGCCACCCGCTCGTGGACGGTCGCGGCCTGCGCTGCGGGCACCCGCCGGGACAGGACCGGGCCGAGCGTCGACTGCGGGACCGTGGTGACGATGCTGGAGCTCCGCTCGGCCGGCAGGTGCCGTTCGACGAGGTCGAGATAGCGCTCGACCGGGAGGTCGCGGGCGTAGACCGCGTCCAGCGCGGTGCACCACAGCACCGACCGGGCCAGGTCGTCCTCCAGGGAGCCGAGGCCGTCCTCGACCGCGGCCCACGACCGCTCGTCGAGGACCACGCGAGCGAACGTCTCGCCGTGTGAGTTGGGGACGACGACCCGGCCGGGCCAGTCGTCCAGCCGGACCGGCTCGTCGTCGAGGTCGACCCAGCGGCTGTCACACTCGGCCAGCGCGTCGTCGTAGGCCGTGACCAGGAGCCGGTGCGGACGCTTGCCCTCGCGGACCAGCACCGCCACCCCTCCGTCGCGCTCGACGCGGATGGTGTCGTGCCCGGCGTCCCGCAGCCACACGTCCGCCCAGCTGCGCACGTCGCGCGGCGAGGCGTCGTCGAGGGCGTCGACCAGGTCCGCCAGCGTCGCGTTGCCGAACCGGTGGCGGGTCAGGTGCGCGTTCACGCCGGCCAGGAAGTCCTCGTCGCCCATCCACGTGACGAGCTGGCGCAGCGCCGAGGCGCCCTTCACGTAGGAGATCGCGTCGAAGTTGGTCGACGCGGTGTCGACGTCGGGCACGTCCTCGGGCAGCGGGGCGACCGGGTGGGTCGAGCGGCGCCGGTCGGCCACCATGGCGCGCGGCTTGTGGGTCACCTGGAAGCCCACCCAGGTGCCCTCGAAGCCGGCCGCCGCCTCGCTGACCCGGAACCCCATGTATTCCGCGAACGACTCGTTGAGCCAGAGGTCCTCCCACCACGTCTGCGTCACGAGGTCGCCGAACCACATGTGCGACATCTCGTGGGCGATGACCATCGCCCGCTGCCGTCGCTCCACCTCGGTGACCCGGCCGCGGGGGAGCATCTCGTCGCGGTAGGTGACGCAGCCCGGGTTCTCCATCGCGCCCCAGTTGAGCCCCGGCACGAAGACCTGGTCGTAGGTGTCGAACGGGAACGGCTCGTCGAACAGCTCGCCGAAGTGGTCGAAGCACTGCTCGGTGACCCGCCGCAGCTCGTCGAAGTCGCGGTCGAGCTCGCCCCGGATCGAGGCGCGCGCGTGCCAGCCCATCGGGAGGCCGGCGTGCTCGAAGGTCCGCGAGTGCCACGGGCCGGCGCAGAGCACGAACAGGTCGATCGGGATCGGTGGCGTCGGCGCGAACTCCCAGGCGCCGGCCCCCTGCGTGCCGGGAGCGTTGGAGAGCACGGTCCACGAGGGGTCGGCCACCACCCGCACGGCGACGGGCGCCTTGAGGTCGACCTGGTCGAAGCAGGCGAAGACCCGCTGGGTGATGTCGATCCCGACGTAGGCGCTGACATAGCGCTCGCCGTCGGCGGGGTCGGTGAAGGTGTGCATCCCGTCGCCGTCGGTCACGTAGGGGAGCCGCGTGTCGACCACCACCTCGTTGCGGTCCACGAGCCCGGTCAGCAGGATCCGTGTGCCGTCGTACGCCGCATCGACCGCGACGCCGTTGACGCTGACCCGGACGTCCTGGCCGCGGTGCAGCTCGAGGAAGGTCTCGGGAGCGCGGGAGGCGAACCGCACCGTCGCGCGGCTGCGGAACGACGCCGGGTCGGTGAGGTCGATCTCGACGGCGTACGAGACGTCGGAGAGCTGCGCGGCCCGCGCGCGGGCCTCGGCGAGCGTGAGGGAGGGCACGGACTCAACCTACGGATTGGCCGATGCGCGGGCACCACGGATAAACTGCTGCGGTTGCCTCGGCGAGGGAGCCCACTGCAGGTCAGGGCTCCGTGATCGACAGGGCAGGCGCTCCGGCTCTCGGGCGGGCGTGCCTCCGCGATCGCGTCGAGGCCCCGGACCCACGAAGACACCGAGGAGCACCCCCAGCATGGCCACCGAGAAGATCGCCGCCGAGACCCGCACCGAGTTCGGCAAGGGCGCCGCGCGCCGGATCCGGCGCGAGCACAAGATCCCCGCGGTCGTCTACGGCCACGGCAACGACACCGTGCACGTGACCCTGCCCGGCCACGACACGATGATGGCGATCAAGCACGGCGGCGCGAACGCGCTGCTCGAGCTCGTCATCGAGGGCAAGGAGCAGCTGGCGCTGACCAAGGCCGTCCAGATCGACCCGATCCGCCGGATCATCGAGCACATCGACTTCGTCGCCGTGCGCCGCGGCGAGAAGGTCACCGTCGACGTACCGGTCCACCTGCACGGCGACGCGGCGCCGGAGACCCTGGTGGTCACCGAGCACGCGACCGTCCAGATCGAGGCCGAGGCCACCGCGATCCCGGAGCGCATCGAGATCGACATCACCGGCGCCGAGGTCGGCACCCAGATCCTGGCCGGCTCGCTCACGCTGCCGGAGGGCTCGGTGCTGCTCACCTCTCCCGAGACGCTGGTCGTGAACATCGTCCAGGAGCGCACCGAGGAGGAGGTCGAGGCCGAGCTGGAGGAGGCCGAGGCCGAGGCCGGCATCGAGCGCGAGGAGCACACGCCGACCGACGAGGAGCTGGCCGCCGACACCTCGGGCGAGGGCGAGGCTCCTGCTGCCGAGGGCGGCTCCTCCGAGGAGTGAGTGAGCGCCGCGCCGACGCAGTGACGGGGGCCGAGCCCTGGGTGGTCATCGGGCTCGGCAACCCCGGTCCGGCCTACGCCGGCCACCGGCACAACGTCGGCTACCTCGTCGCCGACGAGCTGATCCGCCGGCTCGGTACGCCCTTCAAGGCGCACCGGGCCAGCCGGTCCGAGGTGGCCGAGGCGCGGCTCGCCAGTGGAGGACAGGTCCCGGGCGCGCCCGGCCCCCGTGTGGTCGTGGTCCGGCCGCGCTGCTACATGAACGAGATCGGCGGGCCGACGAAGGCCGTGCTGAAGTTCTACGGGGTCGCGCCGGAGCGCCTGGTCGCCATCCACGACGAGCTGGACCTCCCCTTCGACACGATGCGGGTCAAGCTCGGCGGCGGCGACAACGGGCACAACGGGCTGCGCTCGATCCGGGCCTCGCTCGGGACGGGTGAGTTCTACCGGCTCCGGGTCGGCATCGGCCGCCCGCCCGGCCGGCAGGACCCGGCCGACTTCGTGCTCTCGAACTACTCGAGCGCCGAGCGCAAGGAGCTGCCGTTCCAGGTCGACCGGGCCGCCGACGCCGTCGAGTCGCTGCTGACCCTCGGCCTGGCCGAGACCCAGCAGCGGTTCAACTCCTAGACGGGGTCTTCACCCTTTGAGCGGCAGGTCGAACGGCGCGCGCCAGCCGATCTGGTAGGCGAGGCCGACCGCAGCCAGCTGCGACGAGACCTCGATCTTGGCCAGGACCGACTTCACCTGGGTGCGCACGGTGGTCTCGGCGGTGTTGCTGTGCCGGGCGACGTCGCGGACGGTGTGCCCCTGCATCAGCAGGCCGAGCACCTCCGACTCCCGCAGGGTCAGCTGGTCGAACTTGGCCCACAGCTGCTCGTTGCCCTCACGCTGCCTGGCCCAGGCGTCGAGGAGCTCCTCCCGCTCCTCCTTGGTCATGACCGGCAGCCCCTTGAGGAGCCGGTCGACGGTGCCGACCACCGTGGACAACGGGGTCGTCTTGGCGAGGACCTTGCGTGCGCCCGACATGATGGCCCGCGCCCACCGTCCGGGCTCCTCGGTGCCGGTCACGACCAGGACGTCGGTGCCGGCCCGGGCGATCGGCTCGATGAGTGCGAAGCCGTCGCCGTGCGGACCGAGGTCGAGGTCGAGGAGCAGCACCCGGGGACGCCGGCGCAGGACCTTGCTGATCAGGGGTGCCGTGGACGCACTGACGGGGAGCTCGACCCGTTCGGCGCTCAGCCCCGCCGCATTGAGCGCGAGCTCGAGTGCCTGGGCGAACAGCTGATGGTCGTCGATGATGACGACGCTGGCCTCAGAACCCGGCAACGGCGAGCTCCTCCGACGCCTGCATCACGGCCTCGGGCAGCGTCAGCACCATCCGGGTGCCAGGTGCCGTCGCGTCCAGCTCGAGCCGGCCGCCGAGCCGGCTGGCGAGCGCGGCTGCCGAGGCCAACCCGATGCCGCTGCCCTCCGACTCGGGTCCGCGGGTGCCCCAGTCGAACAGGGACTCGTGCAGCTCGGCGGGGATGCCCGGCCCGTCGTCGGCCACGGAGATCTCGACCTGGTGCTGGAGCCGGCGGACCTTGATCGAGATGTCGTCGGCGTTGCCGTGCGCGGCGGCGTTGTCGACCAGGATGTCGAGGATCGCCGCCAGGTCGTCGGGATCACCCGCGACCCGTACGTCGCGCGCCTCCCACGCCACCTCGCGGCCTCGGGCGCGGTGCACCAGGGCGATCCGGCCGGTCACCTCGGCCACGTTGAACGTGCCCTCGTAGCCCGTGGGGCGACCGCGCCGGGCCCAGCCACGGACCCGTCCGGGCTTCGGGGCCCGGTCGGCGAGCAGTCGCTGCAGCCGCTCGAGCTCGGCCAGCACCATGACCTCCAGCCCGGCCCGGTGGTCGGAGGGCGGCAGGTCGCGGATCAGCCTCGACGCGGAGGCGATCCCGGCCACCAGGCTGTTGATGTCGTGGAGGCGCGCACTGTCGATCCGGCGTTCGGCCTCGGCGGCCGCCAGCCGCCGCTGCAGCTCGACGAGCTGACGCTGCCCGTCGGTCATGACCTCGCGCAGCAGCGCCGCGGCGGTGGTCGCGAGCAGGAGCGAGCCGGCCAGGCCGACGGCGATCGAGATGACTCCCTGGGCGGCCTCGTCGAGGGGCGCCGAGGGCAGGAGCAGGATCCGGCTGGCCACGCACAGGCACACCGCGAGGGTCAACCGGTCGCGAGCCCACTGCGGCAGGGTGTCGAGGCGCTGCACCGCGACGGCCAGCCCGATCACCGCGAGGCAGAGCAGGACGGCGAACACCGGGAGGAGTCCCGCGTCCATCTGCGGGTCGGCGATGATGAGCAGCTGCTGGCCGACCAGGAAGGCCACTGCCAGCGGGACACCCACGACCAGGGGGTTGACCGGGCCGCCCCAACGACGCGCACACAGGAGCAGGGCGGTCAGCACGACGGTGAGCGCGACGCCGCCGACAAGGACGTTGGCCGTGTGCATCTCGAGCCCGTTGGGATGGGTCAGCCCGTAGCCTCCGCGGGCCAGGCCGGTGGTGGCCAGGATGCCGATGGCTGTCGCCAGCCACAGGCTCTGGTCGTTGCCGGCCAGCCGGCCGTGGCCGATCAGCAGCCCTGTCGCGACCAGGGCGCCGCAGGCGACGAGGAGAGTGCGGACGGCGACGAGCGTGTGGGTCAGGTCCCCGTTGTGCACGAGTGCGAGCGATCCGAGGGTCGGTCCGACGACCGCTGCGAACACGAGGACGGTGCCACGGGTGGACCAGAGTCCGTCCGGTGGACGTAGCGTCATTCGGCCCCCAAACCGTCGCGCCATGGCGACATGAAGACTCCCGGGCACCCCGCTCTCGCGCGGCACGAGCCTATACCACATCCGTCCCTCGCGTTGCAGGAGAACTCGCGTTGCGCGGCCCCGGTCGGGGCACCCCGGCACGGCCCTAGGGTGAACCCGTGGACTTCGACCCGGGCCGCCCCCCGACCGACGCCGACGACCACGTGCTCGCCGGGTGGCTGGCGGAGACCGCCGGCCGCCGGCTGCTCGGGGTGCGCGAGGAGGGGCTGGAGGGCCGGGCGCTCAAGGACGCCGGCGACCGGGCCGCCCACGAGCTGCTGATGGAGCTGCTCGGGGAGCACCGCCCCGGCGACGCGGTGCTGTCCGAGGAGGGCAAGGACGACAAGGTCCGGCTGAGCAGCGCACGGGTGTGGATCGTCGACCCGCTCGACGGCACCCGGGAGTTCTCCGAGCCGCCGCGCGACGACTGGGCCGTCCACGTCGCGCTCTGGGAGGCGGCCGCCGGGCCGGACGGCGAGGGTGACCTGGTGGCCGGCGCGGTGGCCCAGCCGGCGCTCGGCCGGACCTTCACGACCGCCGCCCCGGCCGTCGTACCTCCCCGGACCGCGCAGAAGCCCCGGATCGCGGTCTCGCGCAGCCGGCCGCCGGAGTGGATCGGGCCCCTGGTCGAGGCGCTCGACGGCGAGCTGGTCGCGATGGGCTCGGCGGGCGCGAAGGTGATCTCGGTGGTCCGCGACGTCACCGACGCCTACGTGCACGCCGGCGGACAGTACGAGTGGGACTCCGCCGCGCCCGTGGCGGTGGCTCGCGCGGCCGGGTTGTTCACCTCGCGGGTGGACGGCTCACCGCTGCGCTACAACCAGGACGACGTCTACCTGCCGGACCTCGTGGTATGCCGCCCCGAGCTCGCCGACGCGATCCTGGCCCACCTGGCCGCGCACGGGACCGGGTGACCGGTCTCGACGGGAGGGTTCAGTAGGCGCCCTTGTGCGCGAGCACCGCGCCCAGGGTCCGAGCCGCGATGCTCAGGTCGAGCGACCACGACCAGTTGTCGACGTACTGCAGGTCCATCCGCACCGTGTCCTCCCAGGAGAGGTCCGAGCGGCCGGAGACCTGCCACAGGCCGGTCATGCCCGGCTTCACGACGAGCCGGCGACAGAGGTCCGGGCTGTAGCCCCGCACCTCCTCGGGCAGGGCCGGCCGGGGACCGACCAGCGACATCTCACCGGTGAGCACGTTGACCAGCTGCGGCAGCTCGTCGAGGGAGTACTTCCGCAGGACCGCACCGACGCGGGTGACCCGAGGGTCCTGCCTGATCTTGAAGAGCACGCCGTTGCGGTCGGACTCGTTCTCCTGGGCGAGGTGGTGGCGGACCTCGTGCGCGTCGACGGTCATGGTGCGGAACTTGTGCACGGTGAAGGGCCGGCCGTTGCGGCCGACTCGGGTCTGGTGGAACCACGCCGGGCCGGGCGAGTCGAGCCGGATCAGCACCGTGACCAGCAGCAGCAGCGGTGCCAGCAGGAAGAGCAGGACGGCCGCGGCGACCCGGTCGACCGCACCCTTCAGCAGCTGGCCCGGTCCGCCGAGGCGGGCGGGTCGCACCTGCAGGAGCTGCGCGCCACCCAGCCTGGTCGCCCCGAGCCGCGCGTCGGCGACGTCGCGGAGCTTCGGGCTCACGAGCAGCTGCACCTTGCGGTCCTGGAGCCAGGCCGCCCACCGGCGCAGCTCCCGGTGGCCGATCCCGTCACCCGGCACGACGACGACGGCGTCGGCATCGTGGCTCCCGATCACGTCCAGCAGGTTGTCCTCCACGCCGTGGCGCACGTCCACCGGCCAGGGCTCGCCGGCGCCCTGTTCGTCCCGGTCCGTGCCGTGGAGGCAGACCGCGACCGGAGCGAACGTGCGCCGGGCCGGCCGCTCTGCCTCTGCGAGCAGCTCACGGACGTCGGGCTCGGGGCCGACCAGGACCACCGACACCGGCCGTGGCGGCGAGACCAGGGGGAGCAGGAGGCGCACGCCGATCGAGGCCAGGACCGAGCCGCCGGCGAAGAGGAGGGTCATCGCCGCCAGGGTGCGCGGGGTCTGGCCGTCGGCCACGTGCGGCGCGACGGTCAGCGTCGCCCACGCCGCCGTGGCGATGCCGGCGCCGGCGGCCAGCAGCGGCCGCACCCGCAGCGCGTAGGGGTCTTCGGACATCCGCGAGTAGCCGTCGGTGAGGGCCACGGCCACCGGCCAGGCGGACAGGACGACCACGAAGAACAGCGGCAGCCCGACGCCCGGCGTGAGGGCCGCGGTGACCAGCAGTGCGGCCCCGGCGGCGAACAGGTCGAGCGCGGCGACGACCCACCATCCGAGCCCTCGGCGAGAGGTCCGTCGCGGGACGACGACGTCGTGATGGCTCGGGAAGGTCGTGGCGACCGGACCCAGCCCCGTCGTCAGCGTCATCCCGCCACCCCCCAGTGGACCGAATAGGACTTCGATCTGAACAGGCGCTCAACCTAGAAAGGCTTGTGCGACGCGTTCATCACGCATTTCGGGCATGTTCCGGACTAATCTCCGGGCCGGCTTGTCTAGGCCGGTGCCGACCAGCCGGTCTGCCGCGCCACGCCGACGGCGGCGACCTGCGAGGAGACATGGAGCTTCGCGAGCACGGCCTTGACCTGGGTGCGCACCGTGGCCTCGGAGACCAGCCAGGCCTGGGCGATCTCCCGGACCGTCCGGCCGAGCATCAGCTGGCCCAGGACCTGCGCCTCGCGTGCGGTGAGGGCCGAGAGCCGGCGGCGCTGCTCGTGCGCCTGCGCACGGTCCGCCATGAAGTGCCGGATCAGCGACTCGCGCTCCTCGACGGTGGTCACCGCGAGCCCCTGCTGGAGGCGGCGGACCGTGGCGAGGCACTCCCGCAGCGGCGCGGCCTTGCTCAGCACCTTCCGCGCCCCGCACCGCGCAGCCTCTCCCCACCGGCTGCGATCTGCGCTCGCGGTGAGGACGACGACGTCGACCCCGGCCCGCGTCAGCGGTTCGATCAGCGCCGCTCCGTCCCCCGCCGGGCCGAGGTCGAGATCGAGCAGCACCAGACGGGGCCGCAGGCGCAGCACCGCCGACACCAGCGCGGCTGGGGTCGCGTTGTCCTCCGGGACCGCCACCGGGCGGACGTCGTAGCCCTCGATGGTGAGCGTGAGCTCCATCGAGTCACTGAAGAGCGCATGGTCGTCGACGAGCACGATCCGGTAGTCCTTGCGGGAGGGTGACCCTGCCCCAGTGGTCATGCACGACAAGAGCCCCCGGACGGGATCCAGATACGCGCGGGCGGACGCCGGATCAGGAGGTGACGACCGGCGGGCGCCAGCCCACCTTGTGCGCGAGCCCGACCGCGGCCAGCTGCGAGGTGACGTCCAGCTTGGCGAGGATCGACTTCACCTGGGTGCGCACGGTCGCCTCGGAGACCACGCTCGAGGCGGCGATCTCGCGGACCGTGTGCCCCTTCATCAGGTGCGCGAGCACCTCGCGCTCGCGCACGGTGAGCTGGTCCAGGCGCGCCTCCAGCTCGACCAGTCCGGACCGTTCCTCGGCCCAGGTGCGCAGCAGCTCCTCGCGCTCCTCGCGGGTCATCACCTGCAGCCCCTGGTTGATCCGCCGCACGGTGGCCAGGATGTCGTTGAGCGGCCGTGACTTCGCGAGCACCTTGCGCGCGCCGTAGCGGACGGCCTCGCCCCACCGCGCGCGGTCGACCGACGCCGTCACGACGACGACGTTGATCCCGGCGCGGGCCAGGGGGGCGATCAGCTTCTCGCCGTCACCGAACCGGCCCAGGTCGAGGTCGAGCAGGACCACCCGCGGGTGGCGGCGGGTCACGGCGGTGATCAGTGCCCCGGGCGCCTGCTCCTTGTCCGGGATCGCCACCCGCCGGACGTCGTACCCCTCGACCGTGAGCGCGAGCTCCAGCGACTCTGCGAAGAGGACGTGGTCCTCGACGATGACGATCCGGAACTTGCTACGCGACGTGGCAGGCCTGGTCACCGGCCACCACCACCTTCGTGGGGAGGAGTGCCACGAACGTCGCGCCCACCCGGCCGTCGTCGAGCAGCTCGAGGCGGCCGCCGCGGGCCGTGGCGAGCCGGCGCGCGATCGCCAGCCCGAGCCCCTGGCCCTGGGAGTCGGCGCCCTTGACCTCGGGGTCGAAGATCCGGCCGCGGTCCTCCGGCGAGACCCCGGGGCCCTGGTCGGAGCAGACGATCTCGACGCCTCGGGAGTAGGCGCTGACGTCCAGGGTCACCGGACCGCCGCCGCCGTGTCGCGCCGCGTTCTCGAGCAGGATGTTGCACACCTCGGCGAGCTCGTCCGGGTTGCCGTAGGCCTCCTCGCCGCACGGCTGCCACGAGACGTGCCGGCCGCGCGCCTGGTGGCTCACGACCACCGGCTCGATGACGTCGTCCAGCCAGATCGCGCGGTCCTCGCCGCCCCGGAGCCCCTCCACCCGTCGCTGCATGAGCCGCTCGAGGCGAGCGAGCTCGGCGGTGAGCATGCTCTCCAGCCGCTGGCGGCGGTGCGTGGTGACCGCGCCCGGCTGGCGCATGACCCGTGAGGCCGTGGTGATGCCGGCGAGCGTCGCCCCGACCTCGTGCAGCAGCTCACGGTCCTCGAGGACCCCCGCGCGCACCTCCTCGAGCGATCGCTGCAGGTGCTTGATCTCGTTCTGGCTGTCCATGACCGAGCGGCGCAGCATCTGCTGGGCCATCGAGCACAGCAGCAGCGCACCCAGCAGGTAGGCGGCGATGGCGCCGGCCAGCAGCACGGTGTGGTGCTGGCCGAGGTTGGCCGTGCACTGGGCGGCGGTGAGGAGCAGGGCCGCGGCCGAGAGGCGGCGGCGGACCCGCAGGGAGACCCTGGTCCGTCCGAGCACGACCCAGACCAGGAGCAGGCTCGCCACGACGACGAGGAGGTCGAGCATGGCGCCGTCGAAGGTGCCGAGGCTCAACGGCGGTGCGACGACCCGCGTCAGGCCGTAGGCCGCCGGGATGAGCACCGCCGCCACTGTGCAGACCAGCACCGGCTCGCCGGGCACGTCCACGCGGTCGGCGACCGCGGCTGCCGCGCACAGCACCAGGACGAGCGCGAGCTGTCCGACGACGGCCCAGCTGTCCCGGCCGGGCTCGCCCACCGCGACCAGCAGCAGCCCGTTGACGCCGTAGGCGGCCAGCCCGACCGTCAGCCAGCGGGCGAGCCGCTCGTCGAGCTCACCTCCCTGGGTGACGGAGACCATCCGCCAGTGGAAGTAGGTGAGCACTGCCGCTCCGAGCACCAGCCCGTAGGAGACGAGCCCGCTGACGTGCACCAGCCGAGCCAGGCTCTCCTCGTCGCCGGCGCCGAGCAGGATCGCGATCGACGGAAGCGTCGAGATGACACCGACGTAGGCACCCATCCGGGTGTCCGAGGTGTGCAGGCGTGCAACGCCCATGTGGATGACCCCCCCAGGTCCGTCGGCGACCAGACTGCGTCCTGCCCGAGCAACACGCGGACCCGCATCGAGTGCGAACGGACCGACATGTTGGCCCCGCCTACGAGAGCCCCTTGGAAAACGAGGAGCACTAGAAGTCGGGGAAGTTGTTGCTGACTTCTTGCTGGGGGATCGGGACCAGACGCTATACCAGATCTGGGGGACGCGAATGGCCCGATCGGGCCATTTGCGAGCGTGGGTTCTGTGCACGACCTCACGCTCTCCGCGCAGCGTTCACCTCCTGTTCGCCGTCCCCAATATCCATGAGCGCGCCTGACTGCTCTGGACCACCGGGCCTCCGACAGGCAAACCTGAGCGAGCGGGGGTGTCGGACATGTCCGGTCTGAACCGGTTCCAGGTAGGGGGTTGGTCATGGTGTCGCTCACGGTGTCCCCGAGTGCTGCACCCTCGTGGCTCCGTCAGCCCGTCCGCGTAGCGGTGGCGAGTGACCACCAGCTCGTAGCAGAGGCAGTGGTTGCCGCATTGCGCAACCGCTCCTTCGAGCCGCTGCTGGTCCGATGGCCGCCGAGCAGGCCCGGCCCGTCGGCGAAGTCGCGCCGGCGCCGGGCGTTCCGGCGTTCGATCGGACCGCCTCCGGACGTCGGGCTCCTGCTCAGCGACCTCTCGCGGATGGATCAGGTGCTCGCCGCCCAGACCATCGTCAGCGGCCTGCCGCTGCCGTGGCTGGTGATGGCCGGCGTCGCCCGTGGACCCGCCTGGGGCGCGCTCTACGAGGGCGGCGCGAACCTGGTCGTGCCCAGCGACACCGGGCTGGTCGACGCCTGTGACCTGCTGACCGACCTGTCCGCGGGCCGCAAGCCGGGTGCCCAGCGGCGCGACCGCCGCGAGCTGATCCAGGGGTGGCGCAGCTTCGCCACGCAACGCAGCGACCTGACCGCGCGGCTGGAGACGTTGACCGACCGGGAGGAGGCGATCCTCCAGCAGCTGCACCAGGGGTTCCCGGTCCGCAACATCGCCGAGCAGTCCGAGGTCGCCGAGGCCACCGTCCGCAGCCAGGTCAAGGCGATCCTCAAGAAGCTGGACGTGAACTCGCAGATGGCCGCGGTCGCGGTCTACGAGAACGTGCTGACCGACTCGACGACGTACGCCGACGTCTGCTGAACCCCGCCTGCCCGGCCCCCGTCACCGAAATGGGTGAGCGTCGGGCACGGCTGCGCACACCCGGCTCACGCCTTGCGCATATTCGACACGTGGCTGCTGTGGCAGGGGTCGTGATACCCGCACACAACGAGGAACGCGTCATCGCGCGCACCCTCGAGCGCCTCGCTGACGGCGTCTCGCCCGGCGACCTCGACGTGGTCGTCGTGTGCAACGGCTGCACCGACCGGACCGCCACGGTGGCCCGGGCGGCGGCTCCGTGGGCCCGGGTCCTGGACGTGCCGAAGCCGTCGAAGGTCGAGGCCGTCCGGGTGGGCAACGCCGCCGGGACGGTCTTCCCGCGGGTCCACCTCGACGCCGACGTCGCCATCTCGGGCGCCGACGTGCTCAACCTCGTCCAGCCGCTGCGGGAGCCGGGCGTGCTGGCCACGGCGCCACAGAGGGTGCTGGTCCGCGACCGGTCCAGCCGGCTCGTGCGCTGGTTCTACGACGTCTGGGAGCAGCTGCCCCAGGTGCGCACCGGCCTGTTCGGGCGCGGCGTCGTCGCCGTCTCCGAGGAGGGCCAGCGCCGCGTGGACGGGCTGCCTCGGCTGATGAGCGACGACCTGGCCATCTCCGAGGTGTTCGAGCCGGGTGAGCGGCGGGTGGTGTGGACCGCGTTCGCCGAGGTCCGGGCTCCCGGGACCTTCCGCGACCTGATCCGCCGGCGGGTGCGCGTGGCCACCGGCAACGCCCAGGCGGTCCAGGCCGACGTACGCCGCCCCGAGTCGTCGACGACCCTGGCCACGTTGGCCCGGCTGTCGCTGCGGAAGCCGTCGCTGGCTCCGCGGGTCCCCCTGTTCCTGCTCGTCGGCGTCGTCGCGCGGCTGCAGTCGCGCCGGGCGGTCCGGTCCGGCGACTTCACCACCTGGCTGAGGGACGAGAGCTCTCGTGCGTGACCGCACGACCGCGCGTCGGTCGGTCCAGAGCGGCGTCCTGGGGGACTGACGGTGCACGCGGTCGTGGTCCAGGACGACCTCACCACCACGTCCGCGGTCGCCCACGAGTGTGTCGCCGTCCTCGACGAGACCACCACCCTGAGCGGGCGCGCGCTGACCCGCGCGGTTGCCCTCCTCGACCACGAACCGACGGTGGGCACCGTCTTCGTCTCACCGGGCGAGGGGCGCCGGGACGCCGTGGAGTCCGGCCACCGCTGGCTGCGCCAGGCCGCCGCGCACGGGCCCGACACGATCGGCAGCCGCTGGACGGTGATGCGGCGTACGACCTTCGAGGCCGCGAGCCAGCAGGGGCTGGGCACGAGGAGCGGCGAGCTGTCCCTGTGGCTGCGGGCCGCAGCGCTGGCCGACGTGGCCCACGTGGCCGAGCCGCTGCCGGTCGGCTCCTTCCGTGCCGCGAGCCGCCTCACCGCCCGGGTCGGCGAGCTCACCGAGCTGCACGAGCGCGCCCACGCGTTCCGGGACCTGTTCGGGTCCTTCGCGCCGCTGCGCGACCAGGCGCGGCTGCGCTCCTCCGCCTACCGCGCCCTGGCGCGCAGTGCCCGGAGCAGGGCCCGGGTGGCGGCGCACGAGGGCGACCCGGTCGAGGCCTCGCTGTGCCGGCACCTGGCTCGCGACATCGACCGCTGGCGGCGCCGGGGGTGAAGCGGCGGCCACCCCCAATTTGTGGTACGTGCCGGCGTCCACCAGGGGTGCCCGACCGAGGGCAGGAATGATCCCGGACGATGGATGCGCTGCGACTGCCCGACGGACCTCTGGAGGTCCTGTGCGTCGGCGCCCACCCCGACGACGTCGAGATCGGGTGTGGGGGGACCCTCCTGCGCCTCGCGGAGCGGGCCGACCTGAGCCTCACCGTCGCCGTGCTCACCGGGACGCCGGACCGGGCCGCCGAGTCGGCCGGCGCGCTCCAGGAGATCCTGCCCGGGGTCAAGACGCACTTCGCGGCACTGCCCGACGGCCGGCTGCCGACCCACTGGGAGGCGGCGAAGGAGCAGCTCGAGGAGCTCGCCCGGCACTGCCGGCCCCAGCTGGTGCTGACCCATCGCGTCGACGACGCCCACCAGGACCACCGGACCTTGGGCGTGATGGTGACCACCGTCTGGCGGGACGCGCTGGTCCTGCACTTCGAGATCCCCAAGTGGGACGGCGACATGAGCTCCCCGTCGCACTACGTCGGGCTCACCGCCGAGCAGGCCCGGCGCAAGGTGGACCTGCTCAACCGGCACTTCCCGAGCCAGCACGCCCACGACTGGTGGGACGACGAGGTCTTCCTCGGGCTGATGCGGCTGCGGGGCATGGAGTGCCGGCGCCCCTACGCCGAGGCCTTCCACGTGTCCAAGGCGCTGGTGGAGGTCTAGATGACTGATTCCAAGGGCTCGCACGCTACGCGACGCTCAGCATCCACGCTGGCGGCGTTGCGGACGCTCGTTGGACGACCAAGTACGACGTCGCGCCCGCGCCTTGCCAGCGTGGCGCTGAACGCCGCTCGCTTGCACGATCCCTCGGAATCAGTCATCTAGGCCGGTGGAGGTCCAGGACTGATGCATGTCGAGACCGCGGAGCTCAGCGACGTGCTGCTGTTCCGGCCCTCGCCGCACCGCGACGAGCGCGGCTTCTTCACCCGCACCTTCGACGCCGAGGTGGCGGCGGCGTACGGCCTCGACCCGGCGGCGTTCGTCCAGGACTCCCAGTCGCGCTCAGGCGGCGGGACCCTGCGCGGGCTCCACGGCCGCGGCGGCGCCGGCGAGGCCAAGCTGGTCCGCTGCGCCCGCGGCGCGATCCTCGACGTGATCGTCGACGCCCGGCCCGGCTCCCCGACGTTCGGGCAGCACCAGGCCTTCCGCCTCGACGACGAGGACTTCTGCATGCTCTACGTCCCGCGCGGCCTCCTGCACGGCTTCCAGGTGCTCAGTGAGGTCGCCGACATCTGCTACCGGATCGACCGGCCGCACGACCCCACCGAGGACCTCTCGGTGCGCTACGACGACCCGGACCTGGGCATCGCCTGGCCGATGCCGGTCGACACGCTCAGCCCGCGGGACCGGTCCGCCGGCTCCTGGCGCGAGCTCACCTCGAGCCATGTCAGCGGCTGAGGCCCACCTCTGCCGGGGCTGCCGGTCGACCAGGGGCCAGGTCGTGCTGGACCTCGGCGACCAGCCGGCCGCCGACCACTTCCCGCTCGCCACGGACCCGGGGCCGGATCCGCGCCACCCGCTCGCGATGTGGTGGTGCGCCGACTGTGGCCTGGCCCAGCTGCTCGCCGACGCCACGGTCCCCGACGAGCCCCGTGCGATCGAGCCGCGGGCGGCGGTCAGGCAGGCCCACGAGGCAGTCGCGGAGCTCGTCGGCGCGGGTCTGCTCGTCCCCGGTGGGTTCATCGAGTTCGCGAGCCCGCACGGCGGCTCCTGGCGCGGGGCGCTGGAGGAGTGCGGCTTCCGCCCGGCGCAGGGCGACCGGGCGGGCGTCGTCATCGACGTCTACGGGCTGATGCACGACCGCGACCAGGCCGCGGGCCTGCGGGCCCGGGCCGCGGCGTTGACCGACGACGGGACGCTGGTCCTGCAGTTCCCGACCTACGCCGCCACCGTGCGGCGCCGCGAGTGGAACGCGCTGCGCCACGGCCACTTCGCCTACCACAGCGTCCCGGCCGCCCGGCGGCTGCTGGACGCTGCCGGGCTGACCGCCTTCGCCGCACGCACGTACTCGCTCTACAGCGGCTCGGTCCTCCTGCTCGCCTCGCGCAGCGGTGCCGGGCCTGCGACCGAGGCCGCGGCGCTCGATGAGCTGGAGCGAGCCGAGCTGGCCGCCGGCGTCCTGGACCCGACGGCGATGGCCGCCCTGGGGGCCGCGCTCGAGGACGACGTCTCCCGGCTGCGGCGCTGGGTCGACGACCAGCCCGGCGGCGCCTGGCTCTACGGCGCCGGGTCACGGGCCGTCGCGGTGCTCGCGGCGGCCGGCCTGCGACCGGGTGCGGTCGCCGGGATCGCCGACGGTGCGCCGGCCAAGCAGGGACGGAGGATGCCCGGGACGGACATCCCGGTCGTCGCGCCCGAGGCGCTGCTGGCCGCCGATCCGGACCACATCCTCCTGATGCTCCCCGACCTCGCCGACGAGCTCCGCGACGCCTGGCCGTCGATGGCCGACCGCTGGGTCGTCTACGGGAGCCACTGACTCCCACACGCGGTCGGCGACCCCGGAACGCTCAGAAGATCTCGAGCCTCGGCAACGGGACCACGAGCTGCGCGCCCCACTGGCGGGTGTACTCCAGCTGGGCGGCGATCTCCTCACGGAGGTTCCACGGCAGGATCAGGATGTAGTCCGGGCGGGTCGCGGCCAGCGTCTCCGGCGGGTGGATCGGGATGTGGGTCCCGGGCAGGAACATCCCCTGCTTGAAGGTGCTCCGGTCGACGGTGTAGTCGAGCAGGTCCTCACGCACGCCCGCGTGGTTGAGCAGCGTGTTGCCCTTCCCCGGCGCGCCGTAGCCCGCCACGGCCTTGCCCTTGCGACGCGCCGCGATCAGGAACTCCACCAGGTCGTCGCGCGCGGCGCTGACCACCTTGGCGAAGCCCGCGTGGCCCTTGACCGTGTCGAGCCCGGCGGCCCGCTCGTCCCCGAGCACCTTGGCGACCCGCTCGCTGGGCTCGGTCGCGGTCTCGGCCGGCATCGACCAGGTCCGCAGTGACCCGCCGTGCGTCGTGAGCTCCTCGACGTCGACGACCACCAGGCCGGCCTCGGCCAGCACCCGCTGGGTCGTGAGCAGCGAGAGGTAGGAGTAGTGCTCGTGGTAGATCGTGTCGTAGAGCCGGTCCTCGATCAGCCGCAGCAGGTGCGGGATCTCGATGGTCACCGTGCCGTCGTCCTCGAGCAGGGCGCGCAGCCCACGGGCGAAGTCGACGATGTCCGGCACGTGCGCGAACACGTTGTTGGCGACCACCAGGTCGGCCTTGCCGTGCTCGGCCGCGACGGCGGTGCCGGTGGCCTCGCCGAGGAACTCGCAGACCGTGTCGATGCCCTTGGCCCGGGCCACGTCCGCGATGTTCGCGGCCGGCTCGATCCCGAGCCGGCGGATGCCGCGGTCGCGGACGTGCTGGAGCAGGTAGCCGTCGTTGCTGGCGACCTCGACGACGAAGGATTCCTCGGTCAGGCCGAGCCGCGCGACAGCCTGGTCGACGTAGCGCTTCGCGTGGGCCACCCAGGAGTCGCTGTAGGACGAGAAGTAGGCGTAGTGGCTGAAGATCTCCTCACCCGCGAGGTAGGCCGGCAGCTGGACGAGGAGGCAGGTCGAGCAGATCCGGACGTGCAGCGGGTAGAACACCTCGCCACGGTCGAGCTGGTCCGCCTCGAGGTAGCTCTCGCACGGCGGTGACATGCCGAGGTCGACGAACGTCTGCGTCAGGTCGCTGCCGCACAGACGGCACTTCGGGAAGTTCATCCGAAACCTCTCGGTGTCAGGCGGATCCGCCGGATCATGGACTGTGGTGGACGCTACGGGCGACATCACCGGTGCCGGCCCGGCCGCCCGCGACGTACCCTGAATTGGGGGAGGAGAAGGTGCTCAGCCGCGCAGCCGTTTGACGGCTCGGGCGGCGCGCGATCGCGCTCGCCGCGCGAGTGGCGGACGCTCGTCCATCACCCTCGCGACCCAGTCCGGCCCGTCGTCGCGGCGGATGCTCGTCCGCGCCTGGAGCCACGCCGTCGGGCGGGCCCAGCCGCCGTCGCTGGTGTAGACCCGGGAGGCGCCGGTCCGGCGCAGGCAGCGCAGGACATGGCGATCGTAGGAGCCGAACGGCACCGCGACCTCGGATACCTCCGAGCCGGTCAGCCGCTCGAGGTGCCGCCGGGCGCGGACCATCTCGTCGTGGACGCCGGCAGCGCCACCCGGCCCCCAGTCGAGCGTGCGCCAGTCCCGGTGCGTCCAGCCGTGCGAGCCGATCGTCATGCCGGCACCGTGCAGCTCGCGTACCGCCGACTCGTCGAGCCGTCCGGGCTCGCCGAGCAGCCCCGGGCAGAGGTAGAAGCGGGCCTTCAGGCCGCGCTCGAGCAGCCGGGGCAGGCCGATCTCGACGTCGGAGGAGTTGCCGTCGTCGAAGGTGATGACCACGTCGTGTCGTCCGACGGCCGCGTCCAGCACCCGCTCGAGCTGCTCGACCGAGGTCCACACCTGGTCCTCGCCGTCCTCCAGCGGGCGCGCCGGCAGCGGCCCGACCCCGTGCACGTTGACGTTGACGACCCACCGGCCGAGCACGTTCCCGGGAGCCGTGCGTCGGTCCATGCGTGTCAGTCGCACTTCTTCCATCTGGGTCGGGTGCCTCCGGCGCTCGTCTGGACCTCAGGGCACGCGTGCCATCCAGCAGCACTCTTGCCTGTTGCTGGAGGGACTCTCCTGTCCTCGGTCGTGCCGGCGTGCCGTTCGGGGGCGCATACCCCTCAATTGGGTATCAGGACCCTCATGACGAGGCCGGCTCGGCCTCGGGCCGGGCCACCATTCTCCTCCCGGTACGCCGCCCGGACAGCACGTGCGCGACGAGATCCGGGGCGTGGGTCGGGACGTCGTGGTGGGCGAGCCGGAGGTAGGGGCTGGACGGGTCCCGGCGCAGCTCCTGCGGGAACAGTGCCACGAGCCCGCCGGCGTAGGTCGCCGACCGTGCCGCCGGCCGCTCGAAGCCGAACGCCGTGCGCAGCTCGGTGAGCAGGTCGGTCCCGTCAGCTGCGAGCAGGTGCGATGTCGGTGTCGCTCGCGGGTTGAGCTCGAGCAGGTGCGCGCGGCCCTCGTCGTCCAGGATGAAGTCGAGCCCGCACAGACCCGACAGCTCGAGGTTGCTGACGATCGACTTCACGGCGTAGGCCATGTCGGGGTTGTCGACGACGCGAACGACCGTCGAGGGCCCCGTCGGCCCGTCGCTCTCGACGACGACGGCCTGGACGGCCCCGAGCGCCGCGCCCCGGAAGCAGGCAACCGCCGCGTTCGCGGGCCGGCCGGCCACATAGGCCTGGATCGAGAGGGTGGGGCGGGTCCCGGCCAGCCGGTCCCGGAGCGGCCACGGGTCGCGCTCCACGACGAGGCGCTTGAGCGCGCGTGCCAGCGGAAGGCGGCGGCGCAGCTCGCGCCAGGCCCTGCGGCCGTCGGCCTCGTCGTACAGGACCGCGACGCCGCGTCCACCCCAGCTGCCGTCCGTCTTGAGCACCGCGGGACCGGGGTGGCGCCCGAACCACGCGGCAATGTCGTTCGCCGAGCGCACGGTCTCGGTCTCGGGACACAGGACCCCAGCGTCGCGCGCCATCGCCAGCACGGAGGCGCGGGCGTAGACGCCGCCGACCTTGTCCGGCGAACCGAGCGAGCGCTCGAGCCGCTCCCGCATCCGGGCCCCCGACCGGGTGCCGGGGTCGGAACTGGCGTGCAGCAACCCCAGGGCGTGGCGGGTGCGGTCGTCGACGGGGATGACCAGGTCGGCGTCGGACGCCTCGACCGCGTTTCGCAGGGAGCGCACAGGGTCGGCCAGGCCGAGGCGGTACGTGCGCTGGACTGCTGCGAGAGCGTGCAGGGTGCTTCCCCTCGGTGCGACGCCCTCGACCGTGCACCCGACCTCGTGGAGGTCGACAGCGAGCCGGGCCGCGCCCGGCCAGCGGAAGGTGGTGGCGACGAGCACCCTGAGCCGCGGTGCGGGCACCTCGAGCGCACCGCTGACCGCTCGCGCCAGCCGGGCCGCACCGGCGGCGGTCTGGGTCAGGTCGAGATGGTTGCCCTCGACCCGGTGTACGTCGAGACGCGTCAGCCAGGGCCGCCACAGCTCGGCCAGGTCGCACCCGAAGTCGGACTCGGTGGCCGCGAACAGCGTGACCGGGAGGTCGAGGACCCGGGGGCGCCAGGTGGCCATCACCGCGAGGTTGGCGTCCTGGACCGTGGCCGCACCGCCGGCGGCACCACCCGGGTCGGCGTTCGCCGCCCCCTGGCGGCCGCGCAGCCGGGTCGCCAGCCGTGCCGACCGGCCCGCCAGCTCCCGGATGGCCACCGTCGGCGGCTTGCCGACGAGGCCCCGGGCGTGGAGCCGGGCCCGGCTCACGGTCGCCTTCACGAACAGCGCGGTCGGCCAGTATCGCTGGTCGAAGAGGGAGTCCATCAGCCCGACGAACGTCACGGCCTCGCCCGCGTCGGTGAGCAGCCGCCCCGCCTCAAGGGCCAGCAGCCCCCCGAAGGAGTAGCCGAGCAGGCGGTACGGACCACTCGGCTGCTCGGCACGGATGACCTCGACCGTCGCTGCGGCCATCGACTCGATGGTGTCGGCCTCGCCCGGCTCGGCTGCGACCGCGAGGGCGACGACCCGCGGGTCGCCGGTGAGCCCGGCAGCGACGAGACCGAGCTCGTCGGTGGCGCCGCCCGCACCTCCGAGGACGAACAGGATGTCGTCGCTTCCGGGACGCAGCTCCTCAGCGGTCAGGCGGCACACCGGACCAGGTCCTGGGTGATCCGTCGCGCGGCGAACGAATCGCCGAACATGAAGCGCATCATCGGTCCGAACGACACCGCGGCCGAGAGCCCGAGGAAGTAGAGCCCGGGGACGGAGGACTCGAAGTGGCGGGAGAGCACGGGCGTCTTCGCGAGCGCGCGCACCTCGGACCGGAGGGCGGGGTCGAGGAACCCCAGTCGCTGCAGGTCAGCCCGGTAGCCCGTCGCGCAGATCACGTGGTCGGACTCCAGGGTGAGGGGCGGTCTGCCGTCGGCGCTGGCCAACACGATCCGGACGCCGTCGTCGACGGCCGTCACCCGCTGGAGCGAGCGCGAGGTGATGACCTCGACCGAGGACTCGAACGGCTCCTTCAGGTGCCAGGCGGAGCTCGGGCCGAGATGACGCCGCACGATCTCGGGGCGCCACCGCGCCGGCACCAGTCGGAACAGGTCGGGAGCGTCGCAGCTCGCCCGGGAGCGCCACCCCGGCCCCAGGCCGGATCCGGGCTTGTGCAGCCTCGCGAGGAGGCCGCGGCGCCCGCCGGTCGGCGGGGAGGAGAAGTGGACCGAGGGCGCCCGGGTCACGAGCCGGCTCCGAGCGCCGGCGCGGGCCAGCCAGACGGCGAGGTTGACCGCCGACGCACCGGCGCCGATCACGGTCACCTGCTGGCCCTCGAAGCGCTCGAGGTCGCGGTGAGTGCTGGAGTGGCTGACCAGCTCGGGCGGGAGGCCGTCGACGAGCTGCGGCATCGAGGCGAAGTGGGTGATCCCCGCGGCGACGACCACCTGCTTGGCGCGAAGCTCCTCGCCGTCGTCGAGCGCGAGCCGGAAGCCGCGGCCGTTGCGGACCACCGAGGTGACGGTGCGCTCGTCCAGGTCGGGCACGTAGCGGCGCTGGAAGTCCAGGCCGTAGTCCACGAACGTCTCGAGCGGCACCGGCTCGTCCGTGGGGTGGTACGGCAGCCCGCGCTCGAGGCAGTAGTCGGCCAAGGTCGCGCCGGGCTCCGGCGCGGAGAGGTTGGAGGCGAACCCGTCCGACTTCAGGTACATCCCGCGCGGCATCGCGGTCCGCCACGTGTCCAGCGGCCGGCCGAAGACGCGGAAGTCCGCCCGGCGGTGGTGCAGGTGCGCCGCGACCGAGAGGCCGTACGGTCCGGCACCGATGACTGCGGTGTCAGTCTCCGAGATCACAGCATGCTCCTCAGGGATCAATGCGACGTAGGTAAGGAGACCGATCGAACGCATCGGTCTCGGGGTTTCACGTACGTGCGGATTTCCCCGTCCGGTTGAGGACGACTTTCCGTCCGGCAGCGCAGGACCTCGCCGAACCTCGGTCGTCTAACCCCTCAATTGGGTAGAAGACGGCGAGGGTGGTCTGGTCGGCTCGCCCTTGACCTGCAGCTGGGTCTGCAGGCGGTAGAGCTCGGCGTAGCGCCCGTCCCTGGCCACGAGCTCGTCGTGGGTGCCCTGCTCGACGATCTCGCCCTCGTGGAGGACGTAGATGCGGTCGGCGCCCCGCACCGTGGAGAACCGGTGGGAGATGAACAGCGCCGTACGGGCGCGCAACGCGTCCCGGAGCGTGTCGAACAGCTCGTGCTCCGCACGTGGGTCGAGCGAGGCGCTGGGCTCGTCGAGGATCACCAGGGGTGCGTCGCGGTAGAACGACCGCGCCAGCGCCACCCGCTGCCACTGACCGCCTGACAGGTCGGTGCCTCCCGCGAACAGCCGGGAGAGCACCGTGTCGAAGCCGTTCGGAAGCCGGTCGAGCATCGTCTCCGCGCCGGCGGCGGCCGCCGCGGCCCGCACCTTCGCCGGATCGGCCGGCTCGTCGACCCGGCCCAGCGCGATGTTGTCGGTGGCCGGCAGCGCGTAGCGGACGAAGTCCTGGAAAACCACGGCGATGCGTTCGCGAAGGCTGGAGGGCCGGAACGACGACACGTCCTGCTCGTCCCACAGCACGTGGCCCGCGTCGGGCTGGTAGAGGCCCGCCAGCAGCTTGGCCAGCGTGGTCTTCCCGGAGCCGTTCTCGCCGACCAGGGCGACGACCTCGCCGGCGCGCAGCTCGACGTCCACGCCCTTGAGGGCGTCCCGGTCGGCGCCGGGGTAGCGGAACCGGACGTCCTCGGCCCGCAGGTGCGCGAACCGCTCCGGTGCCTCCGTGCCTGTGTCCTCGTCGATCGCGGCCTCGCCGAGCGCGAGGAACTGGCGGAGGTCGTCGAGGAAGAGTCCCGACTCGAAGATCGACTGCACGCCGCGGAACAACCCCTGCACCTGGGTCGCGAGGAGGCGGATGGCGACGATCGCCGCGCCGGCCTCCGCGACGCCGATGTCGCCGTGGTCGATGAGCGCGACGAGGGCGATCAGGGTGCCGCCGAGCACGACGGCCGCGCCGAGCTGGCCGACCAGGCTGAGCAGTCCGCGGCGGAGCACGTGCGCCCTGAGGTCGCGCAGGTAGGCGGCGTACAGCCCGTCGAACCGCCCGGCGAGCCAGCCCGCCAAACCGAACGCGCGCACCTCCTTGGCCTCGTCCCGCCCGGTCTGGAGCATCGTGAAGTAGCTGCGCAGGCGGATGGCGGGCGTCTGCTGGACCGAGAAGTCGAACTCGAGCCGCGACTCCCGGCCGCTGGTGATCAGGAGCGGGATGCCCGCCACGACGACCAGCGGCAGCAGGAGGGGTGAGATGAGGTAGAGGGTGATGCCCAGGCCGATGCTGGCGGCGAGAGCGCTGGCCATGGACAGCAGCCCCTGGGTCACCTGGTAGGGCCGCACCAACGCACTGGTCTGGACCCGGTTGAGCCGGTTGTAGAACTCCGAGGACTCGAAGTACCTGAGCCCGACCCCGGTCGCGACGCCGAGCACCTTGCTCCACATCGTCCGTCCCACCGACTCGCCGAGGAGCCGCTGCAGCTGGACCTGGACGGCGCCGGCCGCGGCGGCGAGCGCCGAGAGCGCGGCCAGCGCCAGAACCGGCGTCAGGACCTTGTCCATCACCTCGGCACCGGGGTCGGCCTGCGCGGCGAGGATCCCGCTCAGCACGCGTTCCACGGCGAGGACCTGGCCGGCCATGGCGGCCGCGGCGACCAGCTGCACGGCCACCAGCGCGAGCAGCACCCGCCGCCCCGACGACCAGACCAGCGCGAGGCTGCTGCCGACGAGGGTGCGGAGCCGGCCCACCGACTTGCGCTCGGACCGTGCCGCCGCCCGGAGGGCGAGCGGGTCGAGCGGGTCGATGTCGGCACTCATCGCCGTCGCTCCTCTCCCGGCCGGCACGGTGGTTGCTCCGGGACATTCAATCGTCCGGGTCCGCAGTCCGGACGCGTTCGGCTAGCGTGGCGAGCGCTCCGCAGGACCCGCGGGGCGGAGGTGGGGACTGGAGTGCGGCACACGACCCTGCGGCGGGCAGTCGACGCGGCGTGCGTCGACGCCTGCCTCGGCCGGAGTCCGGACGTGCCCGACCTGCCCGGCGTGGGGGAGGAGCTCGTCGCCGCCGCCCGCTTCCACCGCATCGCACCGCTGGTGCACGTCGCGCTGCGGGAGGAGAGGCCCGACCTCGCGGCGCTCCTGCGCGAGGACCGCGACCAGGCGCTCATGCACCACGTGCGGGTCACGACGACGCTCGCCGCGATCAGCGGCACGCTGGGCGACCTCTCGTGGGCCACCTTCAAGGGCCCGGTGCTGTCCGAGTCGCTCCACCCGGTCGCCGGGCTGAGGTCGTACGGCGACCTCGACCTCCTGGTTGCCCCCACCGACCTCCGCGAGGCCGGCGACCGCCTGATGGAGGCGGGCTGGCGGGTCCTGGCGACCCCCGACGACCTCCTCAACGGGGAGGTGACCGGTGAGATCGAGCTCGGCCGCCCCGGAGGAGCCGTCATCGACCTGCACTGGTCGCTCGTGCTGTCCGAGACGCTGCGCCGCCGGTTCCACGTCCCGACCGACGACCTGCTCGCGCGCAGCGTCCCGCTGAAGATCGGCGACGTCGGGGTCCGCACCTTCGATGCCACGGACACGCTGGTCCACCTGTGCCACCACGCGGCGTTCTCGGGCGCCGTGCGGCTGGTCCACCTGGTCGACGTCGACCAGGCGGCCCGCCGGATCGGGGACTGGGACCGCGTCGTCCAGCGAGCGCGCGCCTGGGGCGCCGCGGCGCAGGTCGGGCTCGTGCTCGCGCGGACGCGACGCGTCCTCAGCACATCGCTGCCACCTGACCTCGACCTCCGGCTCGGCCTCTCCCGCGCCTTCAGCCGGTTCGCGTCCGCGGTCGACGGTCTCCGGCCGGTGCCGTCCGTGCGCGGGGAGGCCTCGTGGCCGCGGCTGGTGGCGCGGGCCGCGCGCCCCGGCGTGCTGGCCACGGCGTCCCATGCCCTCCAGAACGCGGCACTCGGGGCGGTGAACCGGGCGCGGCCGGCGGCTGCCCCGACGCGGCCGGACCGGGCCGGGGACGACGACGTCGAGGCGTGGTTGACGGCTGTCGAGCGGGTCGCGGGCGGCACCTCCGCGAACCGCTGAGCGGTGGCGCGTCGGACCCCTGGGCTCACGACACCCCGGCCCCTTCCGGCTCGTCGGCGACGAGGCCGGTGGCGCGGAGCACGCAGGATGCGATGTCGTCAGGGAACGGCGGGCCCCACGGCAGCAGCGCGGCATGCACCGGCACCCGGTCGATGACGTCGGCGAGCCGGTGGAAGCTCGCCCGGAGGACCTCGTGGTCCTGCCATCCGACCAGGCGCGGGAACTGGGAGAGGACCACCATCGCCTCCTGGGAGGACAGGCGTCGCAGCTCGGCGATGCGCCGCTCGGGCGAGTGGTCGGGCAGGGGGACGACCAGACCGGCGAGCGGAAGGTCCTCGTCGGTCGACGCCTCGGCAGCGAGCGCGGAGCGGGCGTCGCCGGTGATGCGGAGCGCCGGGGCGCCCCCGAACCGTTCGGAGAGGAGGTCGGCGCCCTTGCGCAGCCGGAGCTCGGTCGCACCCAGGGCGCAGGTCGGCGGCGAAGCGGTCGCGTCGAGGCGGAGCACGTCGTCGGTGACGAGGCGGGCCCCCGCCGCGCAGAGCAGGGTGGCCATCGTGGACTTCCCCATGCCCGAGCCGCCGATGAACCCCAGGGCCGCGTCGCCGATCTGCACCGCGCTCGCGTGGAGGACGGTCTCTCCCCGCAGGGTCAGCACGAACGCCAGCAAGGTCCCGGTCACGAGCACCGAGAGCAGGTCCGGGTCGACCCCGGCAACCGGGTGCACCGTGGCGCGGGTGAGGCAGCGGTCCAGGACGACGTCGCAGGACCCGAAGAAGCGGAGCCGGACGACCTCGCCGTCGACGGTTGCGGCGTAGTAGCTCTGGTTGCCGCGGAGCTCGAGGAGCACCCGGCCGGGCGGCGTGGCGTCGTCGGCGCTCACGCTGCCGCCGAGCACGACGTCGAGGTCGACCTGGGTGCCGGCAGGAACGGCTCGGTGATGGTGCAGCGGGACCTCGGAGCTGACCGTCAGTCCGTAGATGCGGGTGAGGTCGGTCATCGTGCCGCCCGGACCGCGGTGAGCGGCTGGTAGGACGACACGGCGCGGCGCGGGTCGACGACCGTGCCGTTGACGACCAGCCACGCGTGCGCGCGCACCTCACCGTCCACCTTGGCCACACCGAGCTGGAGCGCGGGCCGGAGGCGGCGCAGCAGCCACCCGCAGACCAGCGCCTGACGCAAGCACGTGTCGCCGTAGGGCCAGTGCCGCAGGACCCGCCGAACGGCGTGCATCCGGCGCGCCGCCCAGTCGGGGAGTAGCACGGCGTGGGCCGGGTCGGCGTAGGAGTCGAAGCCGTCCAACGCGAGCGGCGTGCCCAGCGCCCCGGCGAGCCGGGGGAGCGTCGTGGTCCGCAGCCCCACCTCGACGACGAGGGCCACGACCAGCGCGACGCACAGGCCAGGGAGCTCGGCCATGCGGACTCGCGGGATCCGTCGACGGGTCATCGCGGGCCGCCCGCGCTCGCCAGCCAGGCGCCGTGGAGGAGGACCCCGGCAGCCATCGTCGGCTCGTCCGAGAGCCAGACGCTCCGGAGCCGCTCCACGTCGACCAGCTCCTCGTCCACGCCGCTCCCGTCCCACGTCCGGGCGAACTCGCGGGTGGCGGCGCCGGCGTTGACGAGGTTGAACGACGCCTTCGTGGACCGGCCCAGGACGGCGGGGGGCAGGACGTCGGAGAAGAGGGCGTGCATGGTGGCCGTGCGTCCTGGGAAGCCGGCGTGGCCGCCGGCCCGTGCCAGGGCGGCCAGGAAGCGGTGGTCGAGCAACGGCTCCGACGCCCGGATGCCGTACTCCGCCGCTGCCGCCGTGTGGTTGTGCGCAATGGTGGCGAAGGACCGCTGTCGGCTGATCGACCAGGTGGCGGCGCCGTAGTCGAGCGGCTCGGCGCAGGCATCGACCGCCAGGAGGCCGACGTGCTGCTCGAAGGCGGCCGGGCGCAGCCACCTGCGCTGGACGGTGGTGCGGATCGTCCGCCGGGCGATCCGCTGCCGGGCCCGGCGCGGGAGGACGGCCAGGGCGCCGTACCGGATCATCGCCCTGTCGACACGACGACGATGGCGCAGGACCGCCAGGGGCATGATGCGTCGGGCACCGAGCACGGCGTCGCCGCCCTCGCCGGTCAGCAGCGACCCACCGCGCAGCTGCTCGAAGACCACACCCGTCGTCTGCAGCGCCGGTGGCCACAGGACGCCACGCCGCTCGAGCGCGTCGCAAGCGGCCGGCCCGAGCAGGTCGGACTCGCCGTTGCGGAGCTCGAGACGGATCCACTCGGTCAGGCCGAGGTGGTCGATCACCGCACGCTGCCAGTCGTCCTCGTCGGTGTCCGGCAGGTCTGGGTAGACGCGCGTCACCGGGACGGGGAGCTCGTGGCCCTCGCGGCGGGCGAGCGCTGTCGCAGCGGCCAGCACTGCCGAGGAGTCGCGACCACCGGAGAACGTGACGTAGCAGGGGCCGTCGACCAGGGCCGGCCGGATGGCGTCGTCCAGGGCCTCGCGAGGCGTGCCGATGGACTCAGGTGGCTGAGTCGCTGGGAGGGATCCGTACACCCAGCCCGCGGCGGCCTCCAGCGGGCTCGGCCGGAGGAAAGGGTCGGCGAGAGTGGCACTTCGACGACGACCAGGGGGACGCCGGTACTCCCGACGCACCCCCTGGTCCCCGCCGAGCTTCACGAACTTTGGCCGTACGGGAGGTCGAATGTGCCCCACCCGGGGATCGTGAAGACGAGATGGTCGTCGCTTCCACGGAAACCTTGACCCATCGTCAGACCTCGGACGGAGCCGACCGCCGTCAGCTTCGGCGACTCGTACTGTTCGTGCACCTGGTTACACCTCCTTTGCGTTCCGGGACTCACCTGCCGCCGGAAGCGGCGACCGGGTCTCGGTGGCGCTCGTGGCCACTGCTCTCCAGGAGCCCGCGCCCGGCGAGCTCGTCGAGGAACGCCTGCACGTCCTGCTGCGCCCGGCGCTCAGGGATGCCGAAGGCGTCGACCAGCGACTGGACCAGCTGCTGCGCGGTGCGCTCCTCGGCGAGCTGCCTCATCAGGACCGTGCCGCTGGCGTTCGCGGTGAGGTAGGTGGACGACCGTAGGTCGAGGATCACCAGGTCGCCGTCGATCTCACGCCAGGTGATGTCGTCCGCGCGTAGTTTCATTGTCCCCATCCGAGAAGCTCGACGATGCCCCATGTGTGCCCGGAGCGTAGGTAGAAGTCGTCGCTTGCCGGGCGGCCCGGTCCGCGCGTACTCAGATTGGTGTACGTGGACCCACGAGTTGGGTATGAGGCAGCGGAAAGGCGAAGGCGGACGGGCGGTCGGCCGGGATCAGGGGTAGACCGGGCGGTCGGTCGGCCGGTCCTGGGCCCCGTCGACCGGGATGTGTGCGCCGTTGATCCCGGCCGCGCGCGGGCTCAGCAGGAAGCACGCGGCGTCCGCCACCTCCTCCAGGCTCACGAACCGGCCGCCGGGCAGGTTGTCGGCGACGAACCGGTCATGCGCCTCGGGGTCCTCGGCCCGGGTCCTGGCCCAGCGTCCCCCCTCGAAGATCACCGATCCGGGGCTCAGCGTGTTCACCCGGATCCGTTCCCGGGCCAGCTCGACGGCCAGGGCCGGGGCGAGGTGGATCTCCGCAGCCTTCGCGGCGGCGTACGCCGAGCTCGCGCGTGGCTTCCAGCCACTGATCGAGCCGATCGCCAGTGCTGCACCGTGACCCGATGCCGCCAGCCAGGGCACCGCCGCGCGGATGGCGGTGGCGGCATGCACGACATTGACGTTGAACGTGTGCAGCCAGTCCTCCGCGGTGGACGTCTGCAGGCCCCCACCGCGCGATCCTCCGGCGTTGGCCACGACCAGGTCCAGCCCATCCTGCTCGGCCGCGGACCGGGCCACGGCGGCCTCGAGCTGGGCGGCATCGGTCACGTCGACGACGTAGGGATGGACCGTCAGCCCCTCCTGGTCGAGCCGCTCGACGGCCTGCGACAGACCGCGGGGGTCCCGGGCGCAGATCGACACCGCGACGCCCTCGAGCGCCAGCCCGCGCGCGATCGCGAAGCCGATGCCTCTGCTCGCGCCGGTGACGAACGCCCTCTTGCCGGACAGGTGAAGGTCCACGAGTGAGGAGTATCGCGACGGTTCCGACCGCGACCAAGCAATCTCCGCGGCCTGTCCAGCCGGTCCCCAATGTCAGGTATGCCCCGATGGTTCTCTCTCCTGACGGTCCGGTCTCCGGTGTCATCGATCCGTTGACCCAGGTTCCTGCCACGCCTTGGAGGCTCCCCGTGACCAGTGTGATCGTCGACCCGACGTGCTCCGACGACGAACGGCGCCACGCGCTCTACTCGGGTGACATCTTCGTGCACACGCACTCGCCGGCGATCCAGGCGTTCGTCGGGTTCGTCCGCGGGATGATGGAGGACGCGTTCGGCGGCCGCGACCCCGAGACCGCGCAGTACGACATGGACGTCAACGAGTACGCCGCTGTGCTGGGAGAGCTCAAGCCGGCGTTCATCCACCACCCCGAGTCCAAGATCCACCTGCGCGAGATCCTGGTCGAGCACGGCGCCGACCCGGAGCTGACGTACTTCGACGTGCCCCGGCTTCGGACGTCGACCTCGGACAACTACCTGACCACCGGCATCGCCTACGCCTTCCACCCGCACCGGGACACGTGGTACTCCGCGCCGATGATGCAGCTGAACTGGTGGCTCCCGATCTACGGCGTCTCGCCGGACAACGTGGTCGCCTTCCACCCGCAGTACTTCGACAAGGGCATCGCCAACGGCAGCGAGCGGTACAACTACTACGCCTGGAACCGCGACAGCCGGGCGATCGCGGCGTCCCAGATCGGCGTCGACACCCGTGACCAGCCCAAGCCCGAGGAGCCGATCGACCTCGACCCGCAGATCAGGCCGGTGCCACCGGTCGGCGGGGTGATGGTGTTCTCCGGTGCCCAGCTGCACTCGTCGGTGCCGAACACCTCGGGCCGGACCCGGGTCAGCGTGGACTTCCGCGTCGTCCACCGCGGCGACGTCGAGGCGGGCCGCGGTGCGGTCAACGTCGACTCGCACTGCACGGGCACGACCATGCGGGACTACCTGCGGGTCTCCGACCTCGAGCGGCTGCCCGCCGAGGTGGTGGCGCCCTACGACGAGGGCGTCCCCGATGAGCTGCTCCAGTACGCGATCTTCACGAGCTGAAGGACGGTCTCGATGCGTGTCCTCGTCGCGGGCGACCGCGGCTACATCGGTGCGGTGCTGGTCCCCATGCTGCTGGAGGCCGGGCACGACGTCGTCGGCCTCGACGCCGGCTGGTACGACGGCTGCGACTTCGGTCCGCAGCCCGGCGGGTACGTGTCGCGGACCGGAGACATCCGCGACCAGCGCCCGGACGACGTCGCGGGGTTCGACGCCGTGGTCAACCTGGCCGCCATCTCGAACGACCCGGTCGGCCACCTGAACCCGGAGACGACCTACTCGGTCAACGCCCACGGGGCTGCGCACCTGGCCCAGGTCGCCCGGGAGGCCGGCGTCCCGCGCTACGTCTTCTCCTCCTCGTGCAGCCTCTACGGCGCGGCCGGCGATGAGGCGGTCACCGAGGAGAGCGGCTTCAACCCGGTGACGCCCTATGGCGAGAGCAAGGTGATGGCCGAGCAGCTGATCGCGAAGTTCGCCGACGACACCTTCAGCCCGACCTACCTGCGCAACGCCACGGCGTACGGCTCGAGCCCGCGGCTGCGGGCCGACATCGTCGTCAACAACCTGACCGGTGCGGCGCTCACGGCGGGCGAGGTGCGGTTGCAGAGCGACGGCTCGCCATGGCGTCCACTCGTGCACGCCGAGGACATCTCACGGGCGGTCCTCGCGGTGCTCGGCGCCGACCGGGAGGTCATCCACGACCAGGCCTTCAACGTCGGCCGCGACGAGGACGTCGTCCAGATCCGCACCATCGCGACCGCCGTCGCCGAGCGGACCGATGCACCCGTCACCTTCGCGGAAGGTGCCTCGCCCGACAAGCGGGACTACCGCGTCGACTTCGGGAAGATCAAGCGCCTCCTGCCGGCCTTCCAGCCGGCCTGGACGGTGCCCACGGGCATCGACCAGCTGGTCACCGACATGACCCGGTTCGGGCTGACCGACGAGCAGTTCCAGCACACCTTCGTGCGACTCGAGCAGGTCAACCGGCTCAAGGCCGCCGGTCGGCTCGACGACGAGCTGAGAAGCGTGGGTGATGAGCCGTCGAACGCGCAGTGAGCTCCGCAGGACCACAGGAGCGCAGCGGTGAGAACTCCCCGGGTGGCCGTCGTCGTGGTCACCTACAACAGCGCTGACGTCCTTCCCGAGTGCCTGGAGTCACTGCGCGACGGCGGAGCGGACGGCGTCCAGCTCACCGACGTCGTCGTGGTCGACAACGCCTCCGACGACGCCTCCACCGAGATCGCCAAGGCGACCGACGGACTTCCGATCTCGGTCGTCCAGCTGACCGAGAACGCCGGCTACGCGGCCGGGCTCAACGCCGGGGTCACCGAGCTGCGCGTCCGGCCGCCGGACGCGGTGATGGTGGTCAACCCCGACTGCCGGCTCCGCCCCAGCACGCTCGCCACACTCGTCCGGGCCCTGAGCGTGCCCGGGCGAGGCATCGTCGCGCCGCGGCTGGTCAACCCCGACGGGACTCTCCAGCCCACCCTCCGGCGGCTCCCCACGGTCGTGGGTGCGTTCGCCGAGGCGGTCCTGGGTGGGCGCTTGGCCGACCGTCTGGGGCTGGGCGAGCTGATCTTCACCGAAGGGCCGCATCAGGCCGCCGGACCGGCGGCCTGGGTGACCGGTGCGGGACTCCTGATGGACTGGGAGCTCCTGGACCACCTCGGGCCATGGGACGAGAGCTTCCTGCTGTACAGCGAGGAGACCGAGTTCATGCTGCGCGCCTCCGACCACGGCTGGTCGACCTGGTACGAGCCTGCTGCGGTCATCGAGCACAAGGGCGGTGAGTCCGGCACCCGGCCGAGCCTGGCCGCGCTGCTGACCGTCAACAAGGTCAGGCTGTTCCGACGGCGGCACGGCTGGTTCCGGGGGCAGGCCTACTCCGCCGGCGTCCTGCTCGGGATGCTGCTCCGCGCCGCGGCCGGGCAGCGCATCGCCCGCGCGTCGGTCGCCGCCCTGCTCCTCCCGTCCCGCCGCATCACCAGCCTGGCGCAGCTCCGGTGACCGCGCTCCGGCTGGTCGGCTTCGCCGACCTGACCAGCGCCGAGCTGGACAGGTGGCGAGCTCTGCGCGCCGGCGACCCGGTGCTCGACAGCGCCTACTTCGACCCTGCGTTCGCCGCAGCGGTGCACGCGAGCGGTGTCGACGTGACCGTCGCCGTCGACGCGCGCGGCGACGACCTCTCCGTGCTCATGGCCTGCCAGCGGGACGGGTCGGTGCTGCGGCCGGTCGGCTGGCCGGGAGCGGACTTCCAGGGTCCCGTGCTCGCCCCGGGCGCCGTCTTCGACCCGCGCGACCTGCTCGTCGACGGCGTGCGCAGCTTCGAGTTCGACCACTGGCTGCCCCCGTGCCCGTCGGTCGAGCCCTGGATCGAGTCGCGCGCGGTCTCGCCGTACGTCGAGGTCTCGGGAGGGCTGGACGGCTACCTGTCCCGGGCCTCGAAGAGTGGCAAGGACAACATCGGGCAGGCGCGCCGCAGGACCGCGCGGGCCGAGCGCGACCTCGGCCCGGTGACCTTCCGTGCGCAGTCCTCGGACGCCGAGGCGCTCGCCTGGCTCATCGACCGCAAGCGCGAGCAGTACGCCGCCACGGGGGCGCGCGACCACCTCGCATCGGCCGACCGCCGCGCACTGCTCGCGCTGCTGCTGGACACCCACGAGCCGGGCTGCGAGGGCATCATGTCGACGCTGCACTTCGGTGACACCCTCGTGGCGGCACACTTCGGCATCCGGTCCCAGCGAGTGCTGCACTGGTGGTTCCCCGTCTACGACCCCGCGTTCGCGAGCTTCGCGCCCGGCTGGATCCTCCTCCGGGAGCTGGCGATCGTCGCGCCCGAGCTCGGGCTCGAGAGGATCGACCTCGGCCGCGGCGACGACGAGTACAAGCGGCGGGCCCGGACCGGCGAGGTCGAGGTGGCGGCGGGCGTCGTCACCGCCAGCGCGGTGCGGCGGGTCGGGCACACCGCCCGCCGCAGGGCCGTCACGGCCGCGAAGTCGTCACGGCTGGCGCCGTTGCTGCGCCGTGCCGTGCACGCGCGGCGGCGGCGCAGGGCCGAGGCGGGCCGGGCCTAGTCTCGACCGCGTTCCAGCCGGATCAGACGATCGCGTAGGGGTCGGGCTCCTCGCCGGCCGCCTCGGCGCTGACGACGCGCAGCAGCGCTCCGGCGATCCCGGCCACCAGGAACGCCAGCGCCGAGACGGTTGGGAACGCCAGGAAGTCGAACGTCGCCCAGGTGGGCAGGACGACCGCGATGGACGCGGCCACGGACAGGGCGAGGTCACGGTCCGTCGCGGCGGTCGGCAGCCGCCCGGTCGACCGCGAGCACAGCTGCCCCACCCGGGCCGCGGCGTACAGCGCCGCGAGGAAGATCCCCAGCAACGTGACCAGCCCGACCACGCCGCTGTCCACGAGGGTCAACAGGTACTGGTTGTCGAAGACCTCGTGCTTCGGGGCGTACCACGTTCCGATCCCCCTGCCCAGCCAGAGGTGCTGCGCGATCAGCTCCCTGGCCGTCGCGTAGTCGTGGGTGCGCCACTGCACGCTGCTGTCCTGGTTCGCGTTCTGGAACAGGCTCAAGAAGGTGCCGAGCAGGCCCGGCGAGGCGAACTTGATCACCACGAGGAACCCGAGGGCCGCGACACCCATCCACACCCGCCGCCGAGCCGGCCAGCCGGCGAACAGGACGAGTCCCGCGGCGACCACGCCGAGGATCGCCGACCGTGACACCGAGAACATCAGGCCGCCCCCGACGAGGGCCACGCAGGTCCACCAGAAGGCGGCCCGGCGACCGGCCTTGGAGGCCCGGAAGGCCACGTGGATGGCCAAGGGTAGGACCATCGCACAGAAGACGCCGAACTCGAGCGGGTTCGACGTCGTCCCGGCCGCTCGGGTCAGGCCGTCGCGGCTGCCCGTGGAGGGGTCGAAGGAGCCGAAGTGCATCCCCGGCGGCCGCAGGAGCGGGGTCGGGTCGAAGTGGAGCAGGAACTGCAGGATGCCGACGAAGGCGACGATCGCGCCACACACCACGACGACGTGCAGGAGGAAGTAGATGCGCTCCCGGCTGCGCACGCCGTCGCAGACCGCCAGGCTCACGAAGATCAGCGCGAACGCGATCACCATGGTGTGGTCGCCGATCGCACGCTCGTCGGGCGGCAGGAAGCTGAACGCCGCGCTCGCGTAGGACGCCAGGAGCGCGCACGAGTAGGCGAACAGCATGGTCCGGACCGGGTTGCGCCCCTTCGCGGCCCCGAGCGTCGTGGTCAGCTGCGCGCACAGCCACAGGGTCCCCAGCGCCAGGGCGACGAGCGACGCCGCGGACAGCGAGAGCGGGAGGTAGTTCATCACCAGCCGTGCAGGCAGCACGAGCTGGAGCACGACGAAGAACGCGAGGATGGTCGTCGCGTCCGCGGAGCGCGGGAGCCTCGAGGTGGGCTCGTCGGCGCCACGAGCCGGTGCGGCCCTGTGGCCGACGAGGGTCATCGCTCCTCCGTCGCCGGGCCGTGCGCCGACGGGTCGGCCGGCTCCTCGGTCTCGAGCACGCCGACCCCACCGGTGGCCACCGGGTGGACCGTCATGCCGTTGACGCGGTGGTCGGTGGCCCCCGGCCCGGTCCCGCGTCCGAGGCGCCCCGAACGTGACAGGTCAGGGCGCGCCGGCAGCGTGGTGCGCGCGGTGAGGTCCAGTGCGGTGAGCACGAACGGGTCGTCGTGACCGGCGGAGGCCTTCTTCTCGGCCTTGCGCCGACGGCGATAGGTCATCAGGCTCTCGAAGCCGAAGACGGCGACGAGGCTGGCCAGGGCCGCGAGCGCACCGGCGGCGGCCGCCGCCCGCAACGGGCTCCCGGTCAGCGGCCTGCCCGCCACCGGCGGCACGACCTCCTGGATCTCGATGTGGGTCGACTCCGGGGCGTTGAGCTCTCTCTGTCGCTGGGCGAGGATCTCCGACGCCTTCCGGGAGACGTCCTCGGCCATCTGCTGAGCCGCCTCGGGTGTCGGGCCCGTCCCCTCGACGAACACGAACGGCCCCGACTGGAGCAGCTCGGGGTTGGTGCTTCCGTTGTTCACCTCGTAGGTCGTCGGAGCGCCCGGCTCGACGCCGAGGGACTGGGCGGTCTCGGTGCTGTTGAGCTGCTGGATGACGATCGACGCCGTCAGGGCGAGGCTCTGGTCGAAGTTCAGCAGGGGGTTGGTCAGCGGGTTCGGGTGCGTCGCCGGCTGGGTCGACTCGGTCCCGCCGGACAGGGGCGTCGTGAGGACCAGGACGCTCACCGACGAGAACTGGAGGGGAACGGCGCCGCCCGCCGCGAAGGCCATGGCCAGGGTCGCGACGAACGCGGGCAGGGTGATGTACCAGCGCCGGAAGAGGACCATCACGGTCCGCCAGAAGTCCATCGGTTCCTCACTCAGCAATCACGTTGGAACAGCTCTGCCTTGACGGTGGCCGCCCACTGGTAGGGGATCTGGCGCAGCCAGTCCCACTTCGGCAACGGGCTGGTCGCCACGTAGACCTGGCCCGGGAAGCAGCGCTCGACACGCAGCCGCGCCCGCCAGGCGTGGTCGGGGGTCGTCACGATGACGACCGAGTGCCAGTGCTGCGCGGCGCCCTGCTCGCCGATGTAGCGGGCCTCGCCCCTCGTGGTCGGGGGCTCGGGGGTGAAGCACTCGATCGTGACGTCGGGGACCGGTGGCAGGCAGCTCTCGGCTGTGACGTCCTGCGGGAGGGTCGACTGGATCACCACTGGCGCCAGGTGCTGCTCGGCGAGTGCCATGGTCACCGCGTCCCTGTCTCCAGGCCCGGCGAGCTCGATGATCGCGTCGACGTGGTCCGGCAACGGGGGCAGGCTCGGCCGGACGAAGACCCGGAACGTGGCCGCCGCGAGGACGACGACCAGCACCACCGCGACCGCCGCGAGGCGCCTCGCGATCCGGGCTCGGTGTCCCCTGCGTGCGGTCGTGCCTGAGCGCTCGTCCGCTCCGTTGTCGGGGGAAGAGGGCTGGTGGGACCGGACGGTCACCGGTTCCTGGACCTGACCCTCAGCTTGACGGGCACCGGGACGACGGGAGGCGCGGTCTTCTTCAACGGCGCCGGCCCCAGCCGGATCGGCGCCGCGGTCGGCTCCGGCCGCTTCAAGGGCGTGGGAGCCACGACTGCCGTGGCCTCGTCCTCACCCGGCTGCTCAGGACCCTGGTCGGGGGCCTGCGCGCGATCGGGGTCGACGGCAGGCTCGTGGGCTTCCTCGTGGATGGCCTCGTCCACAGGCTCGCCGACAGCTTCCAGCGCCGGGTCGGGCACCGCGTCGTGAGCCGCGGGAGACCCGACCGGCGGACCACTCCGGCGCGGTCGCCGGGGCCGCGTGGGAGCCACACCGAGCGGTCGGGCGCCCACCTCGGCTCGCCGCGCTGCCGCGCGTGCCCGCCGCCGGGCCCGAACCTGGTGGCCGAAGTAGGCGATGCCCAGGCTGACCATGAAGCCGAAGACGAACGCGACCAGACCGAGCTTCATCGAGTGCTGAACCACCGGAGTCGTGGGCTCCACGACGTCGCTGAGGCCGACATAGGTCTTCTGCGGCGCGTTCAGGTTGCTCTGCCACTCCCTGAGCTTCGCCTCCATCAGCTTCTGCGCGTTGACCACGACCGCCTTGGCCGCGCCGGGCGAGGTGCTCTCGCCGACGATGTAGACGAATGGGCCGTTGAGGCCGAGCAGGTCCGGGTTGGTGCGGCCGTCGTTGATGACCAGCCTCGTCTCACCGGTGGCGCCGAGCTGCTCCGCGACCCCCTTGGTGTTCATCGCCTCGATCAGGATCGCCGAGGTGGTCTTGAGGCTGTCGTTGAAGTTGAGCATCGGGTTGGTCAGCTCGGAGGGCTTCGTCGGGTCCTGCGACAACGTGCCGCCGTACTCGGTCGGGGTCAGCACCATCGTCGTGTGGGACGTGTAGGTGTTCGGGGTGCCGGCGTAGGCGACGGCGCCGAGCCCGAACGCGACCAGCAGGACGGGGATGATCACCCGCTTGCGCCGCAGCAGGCCGACGATCGTGACCCAGAACTCCATCCGGCTTTCCTGCCCCATGCTCCCGATGGTCGCAACGACTCCTTGGCGAGGGTGGCCAACGCGGGTGCCATCCCCTATTCAGGGGAGGCAGTGCGCTCAGGAGGGGTTGCCCACCCACCGAGTCCTAGCGTGCTGATGGCCACCGGGGTGGCCTCGAAACGTCCTGACCAGGCGAGACCCGGCGACGCCCGGGCGACAAGGGGAGCGATCGATGACGACGGCGGAGGTCACGGCGCCGGCTCTGCTCGGCCTGAAGGTCGGCGAGCTCGTGGAGGTTCGCAGCGCCGAGGAGATCCGGGCCACCCTCGACGAGAACGGCGAGCTGGCCGGTCTGCCCTTCATGCCGGAGATGCTCGCCTACTGCGGCCGCCGCCTGACTGTCCACAAGGTCGCGCACAAGTCGTGCGACAACATCAGCCGGACGGGGCTGCGCCGGATGAGCGACGCGGTCCACCTGACCGAGTCGCGCTGCGACGGGTCCGCGCACGGCGGCTGTGAGAACGCCTGCTCGTTGTACTGGAAGGAGCAGTGGCTCAAGCGGGTCGACCCCGACGACCCGGTGACGCCGACCCCGGACGCCGGCCACCGCGCGCTCCTGCCGCTCCTCGTGGAGAAGACCCAGAAGGAGCCGTTCGAGGACGGCGAGCCGCGCTACTCGTGCCAGGCCACGGAGATGCTCCGCGCCACCCCGCAGCTCCTGCCCCGCAAGGACCTCAGCCAGTACAAGGAAGACGTCGTCTCCGGCAACGCCGGGATCCTCGCGGTCGTCCGGTCCTTCCTGGTCGACCTGTTCAACCGCTACCAGGACCTCAGCCGGCGGTTCCTGCCGCGCGCCCTGCGCTTCCGGGACGGCCTGCACTGGGGCTTCCTCCAGGGCGGCGTCGTCAGCGGCCGGACGCCGACCGAGCACCTCGACCTCGTCCCCGGCGAATTGGTCCGGATCAAGTCTCGCGAGGAGATCATCGCCACGCTCGACACCAACCTGCTCAACCGCGGGATGGGGTTCGACGCGGAGATGTCCCGCTTCTGCGGCCGCACGGCCCGGGTCAAGGCGCGGGCGAACCGCTGCGTGGACGAGCGCACCGGGCGGATGCTCACGATGAAGAACCCGTGCATCATCCTCGAGGACATCGTCTGCGAGGGGGCGTTCAGCGCCAACTGCCCACGCGAGTTCGTCTGCTGGTGGCGTGAGATCTGGCTGGAACGGGTGGAGCCTGGAGCCTCCGGGTGAGTGACCAGCAGGCCCAGGCAGTCGTGACCGACGATCTCCCGTCCATCGGACGTCGGGCAGGGAGGGGCCTGCGCTGGACGCTGACGGGCAACCTGGTGCTCAAGGTCGGCTCGTTCGCGCTGAGCCTGGCCATGGTGCGCCTCCTCGCGCCCCACGACTTCGGCCTCTACGCCGTAGCGTTGGCTGCGAACGCGTTCCTCATCCACGTCAACGACGTGGGTCTGATCGCGGCCACCGTGCAGTGGCGCGGCGACGTGGACGAGATGGCGGCGACGGCGCGAACCATGGCCATCACGTTCAGCGTGGGCTGGTACGCGCTGTTCTGGGTCGGCGCCCCGATCCTCGCGGACGCGGCCGGGAGCCCCGACGCCGCACCGTTGATCCGGCTGCTGACCCTGGTGATCGTCCTCGACGGCGTCACCGCGGTCTCGGTGGGCGTGATCCAGCGGCGGTTCCAGCAGGACAAGCTGATGAAGGCGATCGCCGTCGGCTTCGTGTGCTGTGCGGTGGTCAACCTGACCCTCGCCGTCGCGGGCGCCGGCGCCTACAGCTTCGTCATCGGCTCGCTCGTGCAGGCCGTGGTGGTCGCGATCCTGGTGCTGCGGGCCGCTCGGATGCCCTTCCGGCTGGGGCTCGACCGGGCCGTCGCCCGGCGCCTGCTCGTCTTCGGGATCCCGCTCGCCGCGGGTCTCGGCGTGGAGTCGGTCGTGCTCTACTCCGACTCGGTGATCGTCGGCCACGTGCTCGGCACCGTGGCACTCGGCTTCTACCTGCTGGCGTTCAACATCTCGAGCTGGGTCCCCGGCATGGTCGGCGCCGCCGTCCGCTACGTCTCGATCCCGGCGTTCTCCCGGCTCGCCGAGGGTGAGAGCGAGACGTTCACCCTCGGCGTCCAGCGTGCGCTGCCGATGCTCCTCACGTTCGTGGCCCCCGTCGCCGCCGTGATGGTGACGCTGTCACCTGCGCTGATCCACGTCCTCTACGGCGAGCACTGGGTGCCTGCGGCCGAGGCGCTCCGCTTCCTGGCCTTCGTGATGGTGGCCCGGATGTTCACCGCGCTGGTCTTCGACATCCAGACCGGCCTCGGGAACACCAAGGTCACGGTCGGGCTGAATCTCGTCTGGCTGGTCGCGCTGCTGCCGGCCCTGTGGATCGGTGCACACCACGGCATCCGAGGGGCCGCGATCGGCCACGCCCTGGTCGCCCTGACCGTGGCGATCCCGCTGGCGGGCTGGCTGCTGCACCGGGCCGGCGTGCACATGGGCCCGGTCGTGCGCAGGCTGGTGCGTCCCGTCGTCGCGGCGGTCGCCGCCGGAGCGACGATGGCCGCGGTCGCCCACGAGGTCGGTTCGCCGTTCGCGCAGCTGGTGCTGGGCGGCGGCCTGGGAATGGTCGTCTACGCGCTGGTCGCGCTGCCGCGGGACCAGCGCGCGCCCGCGCGGCGCTGGGTCTCGTCGTTCCTGGCCGCACGCCGGGGAGCGCAGGCATGACCGGGCCGCGGCGGAGCCCGCTGGTCTCCATCGCGCTGCCGGTCTACAACGGCGCCGACACCATGACCGCCGTGGTCGAGTCGGTGCTCGCCCAGACTCATCCGGACATCGAGCTGGTGATCAGCGACAACGCCTCCACCGACGGCACCCAGGAGATCTGCCGGCAGTTCGCTCGCGAGGACCGGCGCGTGGTCTACCTGAGGCAGGCCACCAACGTCGGCCTGCTCAACAACTTCGTGAGCGCAGCGGACCACACCAGCGGGAGGTACGTGCGCTGGATCGGCGACGACGACTCGCTCGAGCCGGACTACGTCGCGCGAGTGCTGGAGGCCTTCGCGGAGGACCAGCGCAGGGTCGTGGTGACCACCCAGATCGTCTACCGCGACGACGCGGGCGTCGAGACCCTCGACACCGGCTACGACCCGTCGGCGCTGTCGTCCACCGACCCGGTCGAGCGGTTCGCGGAGATGCTCCGGCTGCTCACGACCGACTTCGCCATGCTCGACCCGCTCTACAGCACGATGCGCCGGGACCTCGCCACCATCCCGAGGCGGAACATGCTGCGCGAGGACCAGATCTTCGCGGCCCGGCTCTCGCTCGCCGGGCCCTGGGGCCACGTGGCGGCCCCGCTCGCCGGCCGGCGCCGCGAGGAGGGCACCGCGGCGGGCATAGCCGGGCTGCTCGGCGTCCCTGCCTGGCACCGTCACGTGCGGGTGCTGCTGCAGTGCCGGGAGATGTCCCACTGGGTCGGGCGGTCCGGGCTCGATGCGGAGCAGCAGCGCCGGGCCCGGGCCGAGATCGCGCGGTTCTACGCGCGCGGCAAGCGGATCAAGGCGCTCCGTGGAGTCGCCAAGCTCGAGCGGCTGGCAGGCCGCCCGGTCCTGTCACCGAGCGGCGCACGATGACCGCCACGGCCGGCATCGCCACCGGAGACCTCGAGCGTCCGGCTCCCCGCCCGGCGCTGTCGAGGCGCATCATCGGGCTCGACGGCATCCGCGGGCTGGCTGCGCTCTTCGTCGTCGTCCACCACTGCTTCCTCGCGTCGTTCCCCGGCTACCCACGGATGACCGGACCGTGGTGGGCGGGCTGGATGATCTACGGCCACCTTGCCGTGGTCGTCTTCATCGTCCTGTCCGGCTTCTCCCTGGCCATCGGGCCGGCGCGCCACGGATGGCACCTCGACGGCCTCGGGAAGTACGCCCACCGCCGGGCGTGGCGGATCCTGTCGGCGTACTGGCCGGCCCTGGTCTTCAGCTTCGTGATGGCCTGGGTCTTCGTCCCGCAGCCGGGCGAAGGCACGCCGACGGCCCGGTCGGCCGTGGTCTACGGTCTCCTGATCCAGGACGTCACCGGCGCGCCGAGCCCCAACGGCGCCTTCTGGTCGATCGCCATCGAGGCCCAGCTCTACATCCTGCTGCCGCTGCTGCTCCTCCTCGTCCGCAGGAGCGGGTTCGCGCTGATGCTGCTGGCCGTCACGGTCCCGGTGCTGGTCATCGGGACCTTCGCGCCGTCGGTGCCGGTGATCGACCTGTTCACCAGGTTCACCCCCCAGCTGGCCGTCGGCTTCACGATGGGTGTCGTGGCCGCGGGCGTCGCGAAGGACGAGCGGTGGCACCGGCTGCCGCTCCTGTGGCTCTCCGTGGCCGCGGCGGTGCCGGCGGTTGCCCTGATCGCCGTCATGGGCTCGGTGTGGACCGTCGAGCACTACTTCTGGGTCGACCTCGCGGTGCTGCCGGCGATCGCGCTCCTGCTGGCCGCGATCGGTGCCGGCCGGGCCCCGCGGGTGAGCCGGGCGGTGGACGTCGCGCCGATCCGCAGCCTGGGCGGGTTCTCCTACTCGCTCTACCTGATCCACGCGCCGATCGTGGTGGCAGTGGCGACCCTTGTGGTGCGTCCGAGGATGGGGACCGGCGTGTCGACGCTGCTGGTCATGCTGGCTCTGGCGGTCCCGCTGGCGCTGGTCGCGGCCCGGCTGTTCGCGGCCCTCTTCGACCTGCCGTTCCAGCGTCACAAGTCGTGGTCTGCACTGCTGACGGCGGCCCGCGCGCGGCTGCGGCGGGGGCCCGGCGGACGGTCCCACGAGATCGCGATTCGCGAGGGGGAGGGCACCTCGGTTCCCTAAACTTGGTGACGCCGATTGGTCCGGAGCGGCCCGAATCGCCAAGGTGGTACCCCATGTCCCCCAACATCCCCATATCCCGTCGCGCCCTGAGCATCCTCGTGCTGCTCGTCCTGGTCGTCCTGCCACTGCAGGGGTCCATCGAGGGCGCGAGGTCAGCATCAGCCGAGACCGACCGATCCGCACGGACGCCGAAGGTGTTCATGAAGCTGGACAAGCACCGGGTCACGACGAAGCAGCGAGCCAAGGTCAAGGTGGCGCTGAGCGTTCACGCGGCGCGCTCCCAGGAGCGGGGGACGACGCGGTCGGCCGGTTTCGGCAGGGGGGTCGTCAAGATCGCGATCAAGGGTGGCAAGCAGGACAAGCAGGTAAGCGCCAAGCTGGTCAGGGGCAAGGCGAAGGTCCGGCTGCCGAAGCTGCGGCGCGGTGTCTACCAGGTGCGCGCGACGTTCCTCGGCAATGCACTGCTCGGGAAGGCTCGCTCGCAGGTCCGGACCCTGAGGGTCGTCGGAGCGGGCGCGGCCGGAGCCGCCGGCTGTGCCTCCGCCACGCCGTACGCGCCCGACGGTCCCGACGGGCGGGGCGGCTGCTTCCCCGGCACGGCCAACACCGGGCCGAAGGCACCGGCGAGCAGCATGGCGACCTACAACGGGTCCTGCACCATCACCGCGGCGAACACCGTCATCGACTCCAAGGTGGTCAACTGCCGCACCATCGACGTCCGCGCGAGCGGGTTCGTGCTGAAGAACTCCTACCTCAACGGCGGGATCGTCCAGTCGAACGGTTCACCCTCGTTCACGGTCCAGGACTCCTTCATCGACAGCGGGGTGCAGTACCCCGCGTGCAGCAACGGATCCTGCCCGGCCGGGAAGTACGCCTGCGGCGACACCGGCAACGCCACCACCGACTGCGGGGTGACCGGGTCGAACTTCACCATCCTGCGCACCGAGATCATCAACTCCAACCGGGCCGCCTACTGCGAGGCACCGGGTCCGTGCCTGATCCGGGACAGCTACTTCCACGGCACGAACCTGTGGCCGGACGCGAGCAACGAGGCGCACGCCTCCTCGGTGCGCGAGGAGCAGAACCTCACCCTGCGGCACAACTCGCTGCACTGCTCCTACACCGGCCCGTTCGTCAACGGTGAGATCGGCTGCTCCGCGGACCTGACCGGCTATGCCGACTTCGCGCCGATCAAGAACAACACCGTGGACGGCAACCTGTTCGTGGCCAGCCCGGGCAGCGCGTTCTGCGCCTACGGCGGCGCGACCACCGGGAAGCCCTACTCCGGCGACCCGACCAACGGCACCAACCAGAAGTTCACCAACAACGTGTTCCAGCGGGGCAGCAACCGCAAGTGCAGCTCCTATGGACCGGTGACGAACTTCGACAAGAGCCGGTCCGGCAACGTCTGGTCCGGCAACATCTGGGACGACGGTTCGGCGGTCACGCCGTCGAACTGACGGCCTGACGTCAGCAGGCGACCCCGCCGAAGGGCGGGGTCGCCTCGCGTTCCTGCTCCCCAGACTTGGTGACCCTGTTCGGTCCGCAGCGGCTGGACCCGCCGAGGTGGTACCCCGGTGTCAGTCATGGTGCACAGATCTCCCGCCTCCCACCCGGCCCGCCTGCTGGGTGTCCTCGCACTGCTGGCGCTGGTCCCGCTGCAGGAAGCCGCGGCGGCGCCGGCCGGCGCCGACGCGAGCCGGGCCGCGACGACGCCCAAGGTGTTGGTGGCCCTGGAGAAGAGCCGGATCACCACGCGGCAGCACGCGCGGGTCAGGGTCGTGGTCGACACGCCGGCCGGGGTGACGAACGCGACCGAAGCGATGCAGCAGAAGACCTTCGGGCGCGTGAAGGTCGTCGTCAGGGGCGGCGGGAAGACGCGACAGGTGCTCGCCACCATGGCCGGACACCGGACGGTGGTGGGCCTCCCGAAGCTGCCGCGGGGCTTCTACAAGGTGCGCGCAGAGTTCCTCGGCAACGCGGCCCTCGACGCGGCGAGCTCGCGCTACAAGAAGCTGATGGTCGTCAGGGGCGGCGCCGGCGGCGACGGTGGCCCCTCGGGCTTCCCCGACGCCGGCAGCACCGGCGTGCCGGCGGGGATCTCCCTCAAGCCCTACACCGGCCCCTGCACCATCACCACCGACAACACCGTCATCGACTCCAGGACGGTCGGCTGCACGATCACGGTGAAGGCGAAGAACGTCGTCATCCGCAACTCCTCGCTCAGGAACGTCTGGCTGGACCAGGACGAGATGCACGCCCTGGGCCGGAGCGGGTGGTCGGTGAGCATCGCCGACAGCACCGTCGACGCCGGCACTGCGGACGGCCCGGGTGTCTGCTGCGGCAACTACGACGTCCTGCGGGTCGAGATGAAGGGTGGCCACAACGGCGCCCAGTGCGAGAACGGCGCAAGCTACTGCAACCTGACAGACTCCTGGATCCACGGGCAGTACGAGCCGGCCGGCGGCCAGCGTCACCTCGGCGGGTTCCTCAACGACGGTGGGACGCCGTCGACCCTGGTTCACAACTCGATCACCTGCGACGCGCCGGCGCAGAACGACGAAGGGGGCTGCACCGGTGACGTCAACCTGATCCCGAACTTCGGGGTGATGGCCAACGTCACCGTGGAGCGCAACTGGTTCGGCGCGAACGCCAACAGTGCCTACTGCACCTACGCCGGGGCGACCCCTGGACTGGCGAGCTACGCCCAGCAGTCGAACCACATCGTCTATCGGGACAACGTGTTCGAACGCGCCGACTCCATCGCCGACCCGGCCCCCGGGCAGCCGGGGAAGACCAGGCGGTGCGCGGCGTACGGGCCCGTCACGGGCTTCGACCCGAACGGCGCCGGCAACGTCTGGTCCGGGAACACCTACGACGACGGGACCGTGGTCAAGCCGGCGAGGTGAGCGTCGTTCGGCGGTCCTGCAGCGCGCCGAGCAGGTTGACCATCAGGGCCACGGCGCTGGAAGCAGGTGCGTCCTCGCTCGTCGCCATGGCGTCGAGCCAGCTCCCGTCGAACACCTCGAGACCCTCGAGCGGCTCGAGCAGGGCCGGGTTGTCGCGCCAGTGCGCCACGACTTTGGCCGCCAGGATCTCCCCGCCCGCGGGTGGCCGGTTGTGCCCGCGCAGGCGCTGCGCCACCTTCCGGCCGGCCTTGCCGAGTGTGGTCGTCGTCTGCTGGGCGGAGTTGCGCACGGAGCGATGGGCGTAGGCCGCAGGCGGGGGCCGGCCGTCCAGCGGGATCGCGCCGAGCTCGGTGTCGAGCTCGAGCTGGAGCCGGCTGAGGAACCGCGAGTTGCGCTTGTCGAGCGGCGAGAGGGCCGTCGCGATGGAGATGAACCGGTCGTCGAGCATCGGGTTGACGACCTCGCGGTCCAGGCAGACCGCGGTCTCGGTCACGCCGCCCCAACGCTGCATGCGGTGGTGGAGGTAGAGGTCGTCCGTCGCGGCCATCCACGCTCGGCCGGTCTCGGTGAGGACGCGCACCACCTCGCTGGTGGCGAAGTCGCGCGACCACTGCCCGAAGGACGGGCTGAGCGCCTCGGCGGGGACGCCCTCGTTGACGAACATCCGCCAGTGGGCCAGTCGCTGCGCTCGTCGCGGCGAGACCGGCGCCCGGGTAGGGAGGCCGAGGTAGTAGAAGCCGCGGGCCACCTCCCCGCCCAGCCCGGAGATCCGCGGACCCGGCTCGGAGCGCGCCTCGGCGTAGGACAGCGCGGCGTGGGCGAGTGGGTCGGCCGAGTAGTCGAGCCGCCGGGCCGCCTCGAGGCACAGCTCGAGCGCGGTGGCCGGGTCGAGGTCCTCCAGGCCGGAGAGCGAGAGGAGCTCGTGGCGCATCCCGAAGCGGGTGGCGAGCGCGGCCGCGATGTCGACGTCCGGGTCGCCGGCGACGCCCAGCGTGACGACCCGGAGGCCGCGCCGCTGCGCTGCCGGGACCGCGCTCAGCAGCAGCCGGGAGTCCTGCCCGCCGGTGAGCTGGAGTCCTGCGTCCGGGTGGTCCTCGAGGTACGCGGCCAGGTGGGTCCGCAGGATCCGCGCGGCCGCACGGACGGCGTCGTCGAGGTCCCACCGCCCGGCCGTGCCGGACCTGCCGTACGTCGTGAGCGTGACGGCGCCGTCCTCGACAGTGGCGATCTCGCCCGGTGCGAGCTTGCGCACCCCCTCGAACAGCGTGCGCTGGTCGAGCTGCCAGCCGAGTGAGCTCTGGACCGCCACCGCCTCGAGGTCGAGACCGGACCCCAGCTCGGCCGCGCAGCCGTGGCTCGAGGTGGAGACGACGGCGGCCCCGTCCCGGTGGGCGTGGAAGACGTGACGGAACCCCAGGTAGTCGGTGGCCACCGTGGCGCCGCCTGCCGGCGTCGCCACCGCCGCTGCGAAGGTCGGGAGCACCTCCGCCAGCCCGGCGAGGTCGCCCCGGAGCAGGTCGGCGACCTCGGCCGCCGAGAGGTCCCGCTCGTGCCGGCGCGCCGAGGCGGCCAGCAGCAGGGCGCGACCGCGGTCCCACGCCGGGAGGCCCCAGGTCTCGACCGCGTGGTCGCCCGGCCCCCGGGAGCGGGCCAGGAAGCCACGCTGGTTGATCAGCCGCATGTCAGCCCCCGACCGGTCGAGAAGCGCCATGCCGCCCTCCTCGGCCGCTCAGACGACGGTCGGCATGTCGACCGGCGTGATCGGCGCGCCGCCCGGGCTGGGCTGGTCTCGCCACAGCGCCCACGGGCTGCAGCCGCGGCGGTAGAGGTCCTCGAGGTAGGTGCGCTCCTTGAGGGTGTCCATGGGCGCCCAGAAGCCGTCGTACGGCACCGCGCGTGTTCGGCCGTCCCGGGCCGCCTTGACGCAGCCGTCCATGACGAGGTCCTCGCCCTCGTCGAGGTAGTCGAAGATCCCCTGGCGGAGCACGAAGTAGCCGCCGTTGATCCGGAACGGCAGGTCGCCGGCGGGGACCAGGTCGGTCACCCGGCCCTCTCCGTCGGTCTCGACCACGTGGAAGGAGTCGCCGGGCTTGACGGCGATGAACTGCGCGACCGCGTCGGTCTCGCAGAACTGGTCGATCAGGTCGTTCATCGGGGCGTCGGTGAGGACGTCGCCGTAGTTGGCGAGGAAGTACTCGTCGCCCTCGAGGTAGGGGCGCACCCGGCGAAGCCGCTCACCGATCGGCGTGTCCATGCCGGTGTCGATGAACGTGATCGTCCAGTCGCTGATGTCGGTGCTGAGCATGTCGACGTGCTTGCCGCCCTTGGTCAGGACGAAGTCGTTCGAAGCGGTCTCGCGGTAGTCGAGGAAGTAGTCCTTGACCGCGTTGGCGCCGTGGCCGAGGCACAGGATGAACTCGGTGTGCCCGAAGTGCGCGAAGTAGCGCATGATGTGCCAGAGCACCGGGCGGCTGCCGATCGGCATCATCGGCTTGGGCAGCGACTGGTTGTCGGCCCGCATCCTCATGCCGAGCCCGCCACAGAAGAGAACGACCTTCATCGTGCGTCCTTTCGCCGAAGGTCCGAGGGTCGCGAGCTGCCCGTCAGCTCGTCGAAGACCGCGAGGTACGCCGGCGCCTGGTGCTCCCAGGCGAGCTGGCTCTCCACCCGCTCGCGGCCGAGCTTGCCCATCAGCGTCAGGGAGGCCGGGTCGTCGAGCAGGCCGACGAGCGCCTCGGCGAAGCCCTTGGCGCCCGACGCCGGGTCGGCGTAGACCGCGGCGTCGCCGGCCGAGACCCGGGTCTCCACCAGGTCGAAGGCGACGACCGGCAGCCCGAAGGCCATGTACTCCATCGTCTTGTTCATGGTCGAGACGTTGTTGAGCGGGTTGAGCGGATCGGGGGAGAGGCCCACGTGAGCGGTCGAGAGCACGTCGGCGACGTAGGCGTCGGGGACCCGCCCCGGGAGCTCGACGAAGTCCTGGAGGCCGAGGCGGTCGCGCTCAGCGACCAGGTCCGCGTGCGAGTCGCCGCCGCCCATCAACGTGAACGAGATGTCGGTGCGCCCGAGCGTGTGCACGATGTGGTCGGCCGCGGCGAGCGCCACGTCGACGCCGTCCTGGGGACCCATCACGCCGAGGTAGGCGACCAGGTGGTCGCGCCCACGGCGCTCCGAGGGCACCGGCGCACCCGGCTTCATGACCTCGGGGTCCGGACCGGTCCGGACCACGGAGACCTCGTGGGGAGCCTTGTCACCACGCTTCAACGCGATGCCGCGGTAGGACTCGTTGGTGGAGGTCACCCGGTCCGCGGTGCGGAACGTGGCGCGCTCCAGCAGCTTCAACCCCTTCAGCGCGAGCGGCGAGCCGCCGGGGAAGCGCGACTCGAACAGCTCGGGGCACAGGTCGTGGTGGTCGAAGACGAAGCGTGACCCGTCCCGCATCCGGAACCAGCGGGCCAGCGGCCAGAAGATGTCCGGCGGGTTGCAGGCCTGGATCACGTCGAACCGGCCGCTCCGGCGAGCCTTCAGGGCCAGCCGGGCGGTGGCCAGGAACGAGTAGGCGTACTCCAGCACGTAGCCCAGCGCGCTCCCGCCCGGAGCGTAGGGGCGGTAGCCGTGGATCGTCACTCCGTCGACGACCTGGAACCTGCCGGTGTCCTTGCCCCGCGGGCAGACCACGGTGACGTCGTAGCCCGCGTCGCGCAGCGTCTGGCACTCGAGCCAGACCCGCCGGTCGAAGGGGACGGGGAGGTTCTGGACGATGATCAGGACGCGCGGCGAGTGCGTCACCAGCCCACCCCGCTGTATCCGGGCATGGCCTCGACCACGGCGCCGAGCCGGCCCGACAGGTCGATGATGTGCGGCGGAGCCACATCGCGCAGCGCGGCAGTCACAACGGGCCCGTTCGCGGAGACCAGCGCCACCTCGGCACCCGAGAGCGCCTCCTCGGGGCTGCAGGCCAGCAGCCGGTTCAGGTGCGGGAGGCGGGCCTCGACGTGGCGCCGGTTGGCGCCCACGAGCCGGTCGGGGTTGATGATCGGGTCGTAGATGCGCACCTCGAAGCCCTTGCCGATCAGCCGCTCCGCGAGCTCGACGTTCGGGCTCTCCCGGAGGTCGTCGGTGTCGGCCTTGAAGCTCAAGCCGAGGAGGGCGACCTTGCGCTGCCCGGTGGCGATGACCCGCTCGACGATGTCGCGGATCACGAGCTCGTTGGTCAGCGACGTCCCCGCGAGGAGCGGCGCGTCCACGCCGTTCGTGCGGGCCATGTACTGAAGCGACCTGAGGTCCTTCGGCAGGCAGCTGCCGCCGTAGGCGAAGCCCGGGCGGAGGTAGGTCGGGGCGATGTTCAGCTTGGTGTCCTCGCAGAAGATCTCCATCACCTCCCGCGAGTCGACGCCGAAGCCTCGGAAGATCCGGGACAGCTCGTTGGCGAAGGAGACCTTGGTGGCGTGGAAGGCGTTGCACGCGTACTTCAGCGACTCCGCCGTCGTCGTCGCGACGTGGCGGGTCTCCAGGTCGAGGAAGGAGAAGAGCTCGGCGACCGTGGCCGCGGCCCGCTCGTCGGAGGTCCCGACCACGACGAACGGCGGCGCGAAGAAGTCCTTCACACTGACGCCCTCGCGCAGGAACTCGGGGCACATCGCCGCAGCGACCTGCCAGCCGGGCACCGGCTCGGCGAACACGGGAGCGACCACGCGGTCGACCGTCCCCGGAGGCACCGTGCTCCGTACGACCACCGCGTGGAAGCCGCCGTCCGGTGGCGAGACCCGGGTCATCGCCTCGCGGATCTCGACCGCCACCTTCTCGATGTAGGTGAGGTCGGTGCTGCCGTGGCTGCCCGACGGCGTACCGACGCAGATCAGTGAGAGGTCCGCGTGTCCGATCGCCTCGGCCGCCGAGGTGGTGGCCCGCAGACGGCCGCTCTGCGCACCGGCCTGGATCAGCTCGACGATCCCCGGCTCGACGACCGGGCTCTCGCCGGCGTTGATCGCCGCTACCTTCGCTTCGTCGACGTCGACCCCGATGACCGAGTGGCCGCAGTGGGAGAGCCCCGCTGCGGTGACCGTGCCGACATATCCCAGGCCGAAGACGGCGACCTTCATTGATCCCCCCGGATCCGAACGAGTAGCGGGCCTGTCAGCCCTCTCATCAGGGTGGTGGGACGTGGTGAGAGGGACGGGGGGCGGCCGTCCAAATACTCAACTATGGGGAAGGTGGGCTGCTCGACGACGTCGACCGGATGTCCCATGGACGAGCGCGGGACCGGGGCCGGCGAAGGAGGCGCGGAACGCCCGGAAATTGGTCGGAGCGGCCACGACAGTGAATCCCCCAACTCCTGTCGTCACCGCTCCGCACTACAAGAGACGCTCGGAGCCGCGCCGCCGTTCCGTGCTGCACTGTTTATCCGCCAAATTCGGTACGCCGCCCGGCTC